>JAITIR010000068.1 GCA_031279285.1 Spirochaetaceae bacterium
TCGAGGTGGGCGGCGCGGCTATAGTCGAGCAGTTCGTAAAAAAGCTGATTTTTGCCGGCGTGGAAGAGATCATCATAGGTACAGGACATTCCGCCGGCTGGTTCCAGGGCTTGCCGCTCACTAGAGGCGGACTCGATATGTATGCCGATTAAAGAAATCCTAAACCTGATTCCCGAACCCGCCGGCGGATTCTAAATACAGGGTACGGGCACCCTTACCGCTTGTATGGAAGTACAGCCTCCAGGTTCGCGCAACGCGAACGGTGCCATTCACCTTTTGCTAGTGAGTTAAATACGTTGACGGCAGATAAAAGCCATGATAAACAACGCTTACGATCCAAATATCCGTTTTCAAACGACTCAAAGCCCACATCTATGAAAGCTACTTATGACCATTACATCTCCGAAACCGAAGCGTTTTGCCAGCCTGTCGAACACAAATTTTACGGGACGCGGGGCGTAACCTGAGGCGAGCCCGCCCCAGGTTACGATCCTTTCGACGCTGAAGCCCTCCTGTTCGAGCAGCCGTGTCAGTGTTTTGACCGAAAACAGGTAGAGATGATCAAATATCGCGGAGCGCCAGCGGCCCGCGAAGAGGCGCGCCTGAAAGCCGTCAATGTTGGGGCTAGTCAGGAACAGCCGGCCACCCGGGGCAAGCAGGCGGCGCGCTTCTGCCAAAAAGGAGCGCGGGCGACGCAGGTGCTCGATAAGGTGGGACGCGGTTATCAGCGTGTAGGCACCAGCCAGGAGCGAACATTCTTCCAGCGGCTGCCCATATACCGTGAGGCCGCGTACCCGCCGCGCGTAGTCCGCCTGCTTCCCGTTAACCTCGACCCCTTCCACCTGCCAGCCGCGTTTCCTAAGCTCCGCAAGAAGCGCGCCGGTTGCGCACCCTACGTCAAGCGCGCGCCCAGGTGCGGCGCCACGGGCGCTTTCAAACTGATAGAAACCGGCGTCCGCCAGCGTAAGTAGGCCAAGTTCCAGAAAAGACTTTTCGTTTGCAAGCTCGTACTCAAGGTAATCTTCCCCGCTGTAACGCCGCTTAACGGCCTCAACATCGGGCTGCGGATTCATCTGAACTAGGGAACATTGTCTACACCGGACGTACCGGAAGCCTTCACAGCGCAGGTGTACGGAAAAATCCCGTCCGCCGCACAGCGCACAAGGTTCTTCACGCCGGTTTTCGTCTAAAACCGGCGTGGACCATGTTTTTATCATGCTTAGCACCCAATTTCCGTGAGTTCTAGAGCCTTTTACAGCGCCGGACCGGTCAGGATTTTTTCAAATTCGCGGATAACTGACGGTTTCAGGTCCTCGATACGGCCCGAAACATAAGCGCCGGCGGCGTTTTTGTGGCCACCGCCGCCATAAACTGCAGCTATCCCCGCCACATCGACAGCGTTACGCGATCGCAAGCCTATTGCGCACTCCTCTTCCGTGTGTTGACGCAGTATCGCCACCGCCTCAACCCCCTCCACCGACATCAGAAGCTGGTAAAGCATATCTGAGTCGCGGTTTTCGATGCCGTACTTCCCGGTCTCGGCCAGGCTTTCCGTTGAAAGCAGCAGTTTTCCGTCAAAATAACTTTCCGTATGCCCCAGCACCTCTGCCAACAGCAGGCGGGAAGCAAGCGTCTTGCCGCCGTTTATTTCGGCAAAAGTTTCCTTTGGGCTCGCTCCGGCACCTATAAGTTCGGCGGCTACGCGGAACGTCTCTTCCCCACCCAGGTCGATATGACGGAAAAAGCCGGTATCGGTACATAGACCGAGAAACAAGAGCCGCGCCTCATCCGCCAACAATTCCAGCCGCAGGGCCTTGAACAGTGAAAAAACCAATATCGTGGCTGAAGCCGCCTGCGTCTCAATGTAGGTGGCGTTTCCACCGTTCAGTCCCCCATTATGCTCATGATGGTCGATTATCGCCAGCGGCAGGCCCTGCAACTCCTCGGATAAAATACCGGTGCGCTGCGGCCCCTGACAATCAACAATGATTACGGCGGCCCCCTCCCTGTCGCCGTCACTTACTATGTCTAAAAACAGTTCCCTGTACGGACGTACTTCCGGCTTGCGAAAGGGCCCGGCCGAACGGAGCAGCGTATCCTTCCCCAGACGTTTCAGCATGGAAGCAAGGGCAAGCTGACTCCCGATGCAGTCTGCGTCCGGTTCATCGTGACCGGCGATGATAAACTTGTCGTGTTTTTCGATAAAGTCCAATAAACAGGCGGGCGGGCTAAAAATTTCTCCCATAAATTTCCTAAAAAAAATTTACCGCAAACACATTTGCGGCAGTCAAACCGCCAACACGGGACAATAAGCGGGCCGCTGACTGCGGAATTAGGGAAAGCGTCAATGCAACACATGATAACCGAAAGATGCGGTGAATGGCGCAACTCGTGCGGAGTCTGTTCCCACTATCATCCAATTCTTTCAGCGGGATATAGTTATTTCTTCAACTCCGTCAAACTGATCATCGAGATCCACACCGTTCAGTATTGTACCCCAGGTCGGATGGCTGTTGTCACGGACATAGAGACGCACATGGTCGGTTTTCCCATCCTTGTAATACACCGCAAGGTAAGGCAGAACATTACCGTTTCTTATCTTGTACAACTCGCCCTTGCGCGGGTTTTCCATATTCACCCTCAATGTAAACCATTCCAGCGGCAGGTAGAGCCGTTCCGTCCCCATGCCGTTCTTGCGATACTCAATAACATACCCTTTTGAATGTGAATATACCTTTTCAATGGGCACCGTTATTACGCCATACGGAGATTTTCCTGAAGGGCTGTTGGCGGATCCATTCTGAGCAAGCACCGCGCCTACAGGTACTCCAAACGCCACTAACGCAATCAAGCATACGCTTCTGATTCTTTTCATACTATCAACTCCTCCAATTACGTCCTTTTCGCTCCGCGAATATGTTCATGCAAACACCGCTCACAAACGTCTGCACCCACTATTAAATATAGCCCCGCCTAAAGGTCTTGCACAAGGGGGCGCATTGCCTAATAATTAATCTAGTCGAAAAGGGGCGGTTGCCCGGAAACAAAAACCTAGGGAAACGCTGATTAACTTGGCGCTAATCGCGTTTCCCTAATGTATTTGCTCATTTCATTGCACAAATGGGGTAAACTTTGTTTACCTTGCGTTAAAGTAGCACCGATTGCGCCAACGCGGTTGGCGAATGCGCCAACATAGTTGGCGAATTCTCGATTGAATAAATCAGTGCTTCCCTAGTTGAAATCAGGCCGCTGGGACCACCTCCCTGACAAGGGGTCTTTCCATTGTACTCCTTTTTCATGTTTAGCTTCAACAGTTTTTCCACCGCCTCTTTCAGGC
>JAITIR010000078.1 GCA_031279285.1 Spirochaetaceae bacterium
GCGTGATCCGTTTGTAGCCCAGCGCGCGTAGCCGTTCTACCTCACCGATGAAGCCTTCCTCCGAGACAAAACCGAGACGGCTGTGGCGTTCAAATTCCTTGATCGCCCCGGCCCGCCAGGAAGCCTCCACCACCGGGTCAGAAGGGTCCGGCGTAACGATATAGCCCCGCCTCTGTAGTTCCAGTGCCCGTTCCAACTCGGCTACCTTGATTTCGCCGCCTATGCATTTGGCGCCCTGCCCCCATTTGAGCTCTATAGTTTCTATGCCGTGCTTTTCGATGATGTACTCCGCCACGCCCAGATTCGTGTCTTCCACGTTCATCTGGATAAGAATCTCACCGTAACCGGAATGGTAGCGCTTGTACGCTTCGATGCGGCGGTCCATGTCCGGCGCTTTCTTTACCTTCCCCTTGTCATTCAGTTCAAGGCCGGGATCTATGCCGCAGACATTCTCCCCGCAGACGATCGTAACGCCGGCTATCGCCGCGCCCACGGCAAAGTGCTCCCAGTTCTTGCGGGCAATCTCGGTGGAGCCCAGCGCCCCGGTAAACACCGGGACCTTCATTTTAACCTTCCGTTCCCAGCCGTACTCCGTCTCCGTATCGACCACAGGGAAACGCGCCGTATCGGGCCCCGCGCTTACACCTTCGGGAAGTCCTTCGGCCCCCGCCGCATAACCCTGGATATTGAGGTGGGAATAGTCCACCGGATAATCCTTGTCCCCGCCGGCGGTTATATCACCGAAAGGGCCCGGGTAAATCAGTTCCCGTCCGCGGAATGCGGCGCGAAACACCTCACAATTCCCCTGACACCCGTCAACACACCTGGAACACAACCCGCTTCCCGGCACCACGCTGCGCGACCTATTCACAGAACGGGTGGCGTCGTTACTGTTGGGCTGCTGTAAATTCATAAATTCCTCCAAATTCTTAAATTATCTGCACAAAAGCAGAAGTTTATTCTAACTGTGGTACACGCAAAAAGCAAGAAAACCTGCTCCTGCAACCAGGACAGGCCGGCCTGCGCCGGAATATGGGGAACTGTTCAGAAATAACATGACCGTTTGGTCATGTTATTCTGCTTAGGGGTTTAATACCTTGCCTACTCTTCCTTATCGGGTTAGGCAAGCGGCAAAATGTCAGGCAAAACAGCTTAACGCTGTTTTGTGGCGGGGCGGTTCATTTGTGAACCGTTCCCGGGTAGAGTTGTGGCGTTGTCAGGCTTTCGGGATTTTACCCGCAAAGGCTTACGTGCTTATATGCGGGAGCTGGCATTCTTTTTGTGCAGCCTGCGTACCATGCATGACAGTGAAAAATTTATCGCAAAATATACCAGCGCTACAAATATAAAGATGGTGAATATATGGGCACTCGTGATATGTACCCTTTGCGGAAGCGTGCTCATTAAAACTTTTGAGTTAAAAAAGAATTCGGCAATAGCAAACTGCGCAAGAAACGACGTGTCTTTTATCGTGGTAATGATCTGACTCATCAGTGATGGTACGACACGGCGGAAGCACTGCGGCATGATTATGTGCCACAAAGTTTGTAAAAAGTTAAAACCCTGGGAACGCGCAGCCTCGAACTGGCCCTTTGCGATCGAATTGAGGCCGCCGCGCATTATTTCGGCGATTACGGAGGATGTGTACAGTATGAGGGCCAAGGCTCCGCGGCTCATGGATGTACCGAAATGCAGCATAAAAATACATACAAGTATCCACAGCAACAGCGGCGTGTTGCGGAAAATCTCGATGTACGCCGCGGCAATCGAACGCGCGGCCTTGTTTCCATAGTTCCGGCAAATTGCGAGTATTGAGCCGAATATAACGCTTAACGCAACGGTAACAAGCGAAATGAGTAGCGAGTTGCAGAGGCCGCTCACCAAAAAACGAACATTGTCCGCGCTGAAAATATCGGCAAGAATAGTGATGCTCATTCCCCGGCCCCCTCTTTTGCGGCTTCTTCCGGGACAGTCATGTGTTCCCGCATTTTCAGTCGTTCCTCAAAACGACGCGCCCAGCGCGCAAGAGGGAAGCAAAGGATAAAATACAGGGCGCCTGTTACCACATACGCGGGGCCGTAGCTAAGGCTCCCGTTGGACGCCCACGAATCGGAGCGGTACATCAGGTCGCCGCCGGCGATCAGAGCCAGGACGGACGTGTTTTTTATTAGATTTACCGCTTGGTTCACAAGCGGCGGCAGTATCACCTTTGTCGCCTGCGGCAGGATGATGTAACACATGGACTGCGTGTACGAAAAACCCTGCGAGGCGGCGGCGTCCTTCTGCCCCCTTGGAATCGAAAGTATTCCGGCGCGCACAACCTCCGCGACATAGGCCCCGTGGTACAGGCCCACGCCGATTATGCCTATGCTGATCACACTCATCCTGATTCCGGCGTAAGGCAGCGCGTTGTAAAAAAAGAATACCTGTATCACGAGCGGCGTATTCTGAAAAAATTCGACATAAACCCTTGACACCGCTTTCATTAGTCCCAGCCCCGACATAGAAAACATTCCAAAGATGATTCCGGCAATCAGCGCCATCGAAAGGGCAGCCAGCGATACGAGCAGAGTCGTCCCAAAGCCTTCAATGAAAACATCAATGTCAGAGAATAATCGCGCCCAGCGCGCAAGTGCAAAGGGGCCGCCCATGCTGTCTCCAGGTCCGTTTTCCTGACGCCGGCGGGCGCGCAACCAGGTTGGTTGCCTACCGGCTACAGGGAATACGGTTTTTTTACAGGTTGAACTGAGCTATGAGGCGCGCTATCGTGCCGTCGCCCAGCCATTTTTGGATGAAGCCGTCAACATAGTCCGCCAGCGCCTTGTTCGAAAGCTTTGTCGTTACGCCATAGGGCTGTGGTGAAAATTCATCTGGAAGTATAACAGACTCGCTGTCAAGGTAGCCGTTCAGTATCGACTTGTCAACGGAAAACACGTCCACACGACCGGAATCGAGAGCCGCTTTTATCTCAGGATATGTCGAAAATTCGGCAAATTTGAGCGTTACACCGATCGCTTTCGCGGCGGCGTCTATCGCCTCCCTGCTGGTTGCGGACTGCGCGACACCTATCGTCTTACCGTCAAGATCGGCAAGACTGCCTATGCCGGACGATCTTTTTACAAGCATACCGACGGCATCCGTGTAGTACGGTGTTGAAAAATTGTACGTGAGCTTCCGTTCCTCGGTGATGGTGAATGTGGCGATTATCATGTCAAGCTCTCCGTTGTCCAACAGCGGGCCGCGTGTCTTGGCCGTTACCGGCTCAAACCTGATCTTGCCCGCATCGCCCAGAATTTCTGTGGCAAGCAGCTTGGCAAGCTCAATCTCCAGGCCTTCGTACCGATTCGTTGATGTGTTTAGAAGTCCGAAACCCGGCACATCGGCCTTTACGCCAACCTTCAACACGGCCGCCTTCTTGATTGCGGCCGTACCCGAGGAGTCTTCCTGTTTTTTGCAAGCATTTGCCGCCACTATCAACAGCGCAGCGCTTACAACCAAAAATAACCTTTTTCCGTTCATATATTCTCCTTAGACTTGAGTCTGCAAGAATTTACCCGCGTAACACGCGAATTTTAGCGTAAAATCTTGCTTAAAAAAGTTATCGTCCTTTCATTTTTGGGATGCTCAAAAAATTCTTCCGGCGGGCCTTTTTCTATGATCACGCCGTTGTCAAGAAAGATCACGCGGTCGGCGACCTGTCGCGCAAAGCCCATCTCGTGCGTCACAACCACCATTGTTATCGAATCCTGCTGTGACAGCCGGATCATAACGTCAAGGACTTCCTGCACCATTTCGGGGTCGAGCGCCGACGTAGGCTCATCGAAAAGCAGTATCTTCTGCCGTGTGGCGAGGGCACGAGCGATCGCGATCCGCTGCTGCTGCCCGCCCGAAAGCGTAGCGGGGTAGACTTTAGCCTTGTCCCGTAGCCCTACCATATCAAGGTACTCGTACGCGATCTCCATAGCCTCCTTCCTGTTCTTCTTCTGTAGTTTGATGGGGGCAAGCGTTATGTTTTGCAGTACCGTCATGTGTGGGTACAGGTTGAACTGCTGAAACACCATCGCGCAGTATTTTCGCACGATATAGGTCCGGTTGTTGTGGGTAAGCTGTTCCCCGTTAATCAGCACTATACCGTCCGTTGGTTCCTCAAGCCCGTTGATGCAGCGGATAAGTGTGCTTTTTCCCGATCCGGACGGGCCGATTATCGTGAGTTTTTCACCCTCCCCCACGGTAAGATCAATATTTGTCAGAACTCTCAAGCTGCCAAATGTTTTGCATAAACCTTTAATATGTATCATACAATTTTTTCCTCAATATAGCCCACGCGACAAACACTATGGGCGGTGCCGCCTGGTACGCGTAAAAACACGCGAAGCAGACCGGCATATTTGTTAATACTGTTCATATACCGATTTTTTTCCGGACGAATACCGGCGCGATAAACGCCCATGCCGGGTCTCTGCCGGCATGGGCGGACGCATTAAACGCCTCCGCCGATGCAACTCCGAACAGAATAAAAAAAATTATATAATTTAAAAATACCGGAAATTGGGCCGCAACAAAAACTGAAAACGCGCAAGCGCCTGGTCTGATGCTCGTTGATGATACCGTTTTTTTCATACACACCCCTTTAACTATAACCTTGTGGCAAACCCGCCCTAAGATTCGTGCAAAAAATCAATCGCCGTCTGACAGAGACATGCGGCAACCACACGGAGCACCCCGTCGTCCCACCGGAAATGCGGGCTATGCTGAATTACCGGTTTCCCCTCCCGCGCAATACCGACAAAAAAGAACGATGATGGGACATTTTTGGCAATACACGCAAAATCTTCCCCGCCCATACTGACCACCGCCTCGTGAACACTGTCCGGCCCTACTATTTTTTCCGCCGCTTTTCTGACAATGGCCGTTGCCGCCTCATCGTTGACGAGGGGTAGAAAGCGTTTTGTTACATCAAAAGTATACAAAGCTCCCGCCGCGGAAGTAATCCCCCGCAGAACCTTTTCCATCTCACCTGGTATAAAATCGCGCATCTCACCGGTGAAGGTCCTTATCGTGCCCATCATATCCACAGTTTCAGGAATCACGTTGTACGTGTCACCGCCCCGTACCGTACAAACGGAAAGCACCGCCGGTTCCAGCGGATTCTTGCGGCGGCTCACTATCGTTTGAAACTGGAGTATGATTTGGGCTGCCAAAGGTAAAGGGTCCACAGCGAGGTGAGGCATACCGCCGTGCCCGCCGGTTCCCTTGATCCTGATACGGAATTCGTCCGGCGCAGCCATGACAGGCCCAGCCTTTACCAGCACGGTCCCTTCCTTCGCGTCACCCCACAGGTGGCAGCCGAAAGCGGCGTCCACCGGCGGGTTCTTCAGTATACCCGCTTCGATCATAAGGTCGGCACCGCCCACAGTCTCTTCCGCCGGCTGAAACATCAGTTTTACCGTACCGGGCAGCCTGTCTTTCAACTCGTTCAAAACCATGCCGGCCATCAACAGCCCCACCGTATGCCCGTCATGCCCGCAGGCGTGCATGATCCCAGGCCTTACTGATCTGTAAGGGACATCCGCAGCCTCGTCCAGAGCCAGCGCATCCATGTCTGCCCGTAGCAGCACGGTTTTACCCGGCCTGCCGCCCCGTACTATGCCGAGTACCCCATTCCCGCCTATACTCGTCCGCGTCTCAATGCCCTCTTTCCGGAGCGTATCAGCTACAAGAGCGGCCGTTTCTACCTCGTGTTCCGAGAGTTCGGGGTACTGGTGGATGTGGTGACGCAATTCCACCCCTTTTGGGTAGTATTTTTCTGTGTAGAGCATTATCTCATCAGTAAACATAACACCTTCGGCGCGCCTTTTTTAGCATTGCGTATAAAGATACACGGTAAATGAAATTTTATGCAAGGGCTGGATCATGCGCGGCCCCGCGTCGGAACCGCGTCGGAACCGCGTCGAAACCGCGTCGGAACCGTGTCGGAATCGCGGGCGGATTGGGCCGGTAAAGTTTTCGATTTTCTTATCAAGGATTATGTACTAGAAGACGGAAGGAGTCTGCCACTCCCAGCTTTTAAGGTGGCGTCCCAGGGCGGACGCGATAATACCGGCACAAAAATTTTTCGCCTCCAGGAGGGAGGCGCTGTCCAAACCAAGCCGGGAGACTTCGGAGGGGGGCAGCGCTGAACTCGCCTCAAGCCAGCGTAGCGGGGCCGGCGAGAGCCTCGCGGTAGATGTTCCGTCATGGATGCCCAGCAGATCCGACCATTTCCACAGAAAATGGACCAAAACTCGTAACGAGGCCGGCCCAACGGCGTTATCCAGCGCGTCCAGGGAATCGTTTGTCTGATCCAGAGCCTCGCCCCAGTTACAGCCGCCGCCGAAACCGGCAAGAACCGTCTCCGCTATGGCGACGGCGGCCATTGTTCTGTCGTAATTTTCCCTGATCCCGGGACGCCAGCGCCGCACATCAAAGTCCGTTACCTTGTAAGAGTCCCTGACAGGATCGTGGTACAGGTAGAGGCCGCCGGAATGAAACGGGGAAACGTATGAACGCAGCCTGCTTTTGGGCCCGCCATACACAAACGCACGCGTGATTCCCATCCCGGCGGTCAGGAAGAAGGCTTCGCGGTTCGATTCTCCAGTCTGCCGCATCCGCAAAACAAGGGCAGGGCAGGCGCTGAAACGTGTCATTGTTCCTAACTGCTCCCTAACAGCGCCGCAACCCTTTCCGTGCCGGCGCATTGCAGGGCTTTTTTGGCAAGTTTTTGACATTCGGCAAAAGAGATTCCACGGATTATATGTTTAACATCGCCGAGCGCGGCGGCATTCATGCTGAACTCATCAAGGCCGAGCCCTACAAGAAGCGGGGTAAACCTTGTGTCCCCCGCCATCTCGCCGCACATCGCGGCGGGCTTTCCCTGTTTATGGGCGGCGTCTATCGTCATCTTTATTAGCCGGAGTATTGCCGGATGCTCAGGACGGGCCAGGTAGCTGACCTTCTCGTTGCCGCGGTCAACCCCCAGCGTATACTGGATCATATCGTTAGTGCCTATCGAAAAGAAATCGGCCTTTTTTATCAGCCTGTTAGCGATAAGCGCGGCGGAAGGAACCTCAACCATTATGCCGACAGGGATGGTATCGCTGTAAGGCTGTTTCTTTGCCGCGCACTCGGTCTTTGCTTCTTCCAAAAACCGGAGCGCCTGTTCCAGTTCCGCAAGTCCTGAGATCAGGGGGAACATTATCCGCACATCCCCGTGAACAGAGGCGCGCAGGATCGCCCGCAACTGTGTCTTAAAAATATCGGGCATGGAAAGGCTGACACGGATCGAGCGCCAGCCCAGCAACGGATTTTTTTCGTCACTATCCTGAAACAACGATGGGATGATCTTATCACCGCCCGCGTCAAGTGTGCGTATCGTAACCGGCAGATTCCTGGCAGCTTTCAGCATCTCACTGTAGGTACGGTACTGGTTTTCTTCGTCCGCGGCCTTGTCCCCCGCCAAAAAAATAAATTCTGACCGGTACAGGCCCACCCCTTCTGCCCCGCAGGATAATGCCTTTTTAAACTCTGACGGCGTTTCCATGTTCACTTTTAATGTAATGAGCCTGCCGTCCTTTGTCTCTGCGCGGCGTCCGTTAGAACTGGATGCCATTTTAGCCTTTGCGCGGTTTTCTTTTATCATCTTCTGGTAGAGCGAAAGCGTTTTTTTGTCTGGTTCTATGAAAACGACTCCTCTATCGCCGTCCACAATCAGTGTATCGCCAGATTTTATCTGCGCCGAACCGGACGAGAGCCCCATAACCGCGGGTATCCGGGAGGCGCGCGCGATTATTGCCGTGTGCGATATTTGGCTTCCCGCGTCCGTAACGATGGCTTTTACAAAATCCTTATTCATCGCAAGCGCCTGTGACGGCAAAAGATCGCGTGCCACAATTATTACCGCTTCGTTAAGGCCGGCAAGTGAAAACGGATGAATCGAAAGCAATTCGTTCAATAACTCCTGCGCCATGCCAGAAACATCGGCAATGCGGGCCCTAAATTCCGCGCCGGGCAGGGCCGCCAGTTTCTGTATCAGCTCCTGCGAAACATCCCAAACTACGTTTTCAATATTTTGCAGTCCGCTTTCCAGGCCGTGTTTGACATTTTCATGGAAATCAATGTCTTCAAACATCAAAAGCTGCGCTTCCAGTATATCACGCCGTTCCCTGCTGTCTTTAACCGGAATTTCATTAAGTTCTTGACGGATTTTTTCTGTTATTGTGTTGACAGCCAACAGGAAACGCCGCCACTCTTCGTTTACCTGCGTCTCCTTGATGCTGTAGCGTGGTATTTCAGGCAAAGCGTCCTCAAGGTACAAAAGGGCCTTGCCGATAACAAGACCCTTCGATGCCGGAATCCCGCTAAGCTCTTTCATAGACAAGCATACTCTATCGTAAATCTGTCTGTTTGGCAACCAGCCACGATGCCTCATCAAAAATGTAACCCCAAAAAGTCCATGCCTCATTTTGAAGGTGAACATAGACAGGGAGATGATAGATTGGAACGGCTTTCATTTAGTGAGCGTGTGGATAAATGAACCGCCCCGCCACAAAACAGCGTTAAGCTGTTTTGCCGCTTGCCTAACCCTATAAGGAAGGGTAGGCGGGGTATTAAACACCAAGACAGAATAATCTTCAGAAGCTAGAACCCATTTTTTGTCAAATTATCATCCTTTACGGCTATAGCCATTCTGAAGGCGTAGTCCGTCATATTATATGCATCTTTCCAATTTGTCTTTGGTTCAGGATATAATTCCCATCATCTCGCTTGGCGACGAAGTCGCCTGATATAATTTTTTAATCAATTTTCGGCACAATTGCGCATCATTCTTATAGGCGCATAGATATGGGCGAATACGAACGGAAATTAGCCTGGTCAACCTGGGGGACGCGGACAATGCACAGAGCGGGCTCATCTGTAGTCGATGATTTCCTGCTCCACACCGATACCGGTTTCTTCTATGCGGCTGACGAGTTCTGCCATACCGGGGATGGAGCGGGTCTTTTCACTGATGAGGGATGTCCGTCTGAGTGTAGAGGGTTCCAGCTTCCTGCCGTACCCAAGGTAACGGTCAAAGGTACACGGATCCATCCGTAGCGGCTTTACCGGTTTTCCCGCGATCTTCGCCAGTTCCTGAAGGATAAGGATGCCGTCAGGGTCTAGGTCCCCCGCATGGGAAAAGGTGAAGCCCGATTCGGCCAAAAGCGATAACAGGGCCCTAACCGCACGGTTGGGGTGGCCGCCGGCGTACAGAAAGCAGGTATAACCCGGCAGGGATTCGGAGAGCGCGAAAAAAGTTTCCTTGTTCTCGATAGTTAAAACGGTGGTTTCTCCGGACAGAGCCCTTATGCGCCGTAGTTTAAGAATCGTTTCCAGCGGGAGACCCAGCAGGATGCCGCCGACAGGAACGGAAACTTCCCCAAAATCGAGCTCGATTTTCCCGGCGATAAAGGTTTCAGGATAGGCTCGCTTCAGAAAGGAAAAGTCCGGGACGGCAATCCCCTGCCGCCGGGCACGGGTAAGGATGGGGTTGAACAGGGTCATCAGGGCTTCCAGCCGCTTTGAATCGCCGTAAAGGGCGGTTGACAGTGCCCGTGTCGTGATGCCCCGAACCTTTTCCTGCCAGGGATTCTCCCGCTTGGCCGGGTCCGCGTCCGGCATCTGTGAAGGGGATGGCCGAGACATATCTTTATCGAACAGAAAACAGGTAAGGTGGGCCATATCCGTCACCGCTATCACATCGATTCCACCGGCTGCATCCAAGGCCGTAACATTTTCAGCCAAAAATGAAAAAAGGGCCGCTTCTTCGGTACTGGCTCTGGCGGTAAGTTTAAAAAGCCGGCCCACGTCCCGGACCTTTTCGGCGATGGTTTTTGGGGAAGGTTTCCCGGCAAGTTGGTAGAGCAGTTCAGGGTCACGGCACACTAAGGCAGAAAGGTCCTCGCCCTTCCGGTGACGGGCCCAGACGAGGGTGAGTAGGCCCCGGCCTTCCAGTGATTCAGCGGCCTCCAGAAACGATTCCTTCTCGTCCGGGGAGGCTCGGTTTATGCCGGGAAATATCAGCTCAGGCCGGAGCCTCTGTTGCCGGTGCTTTTTGACCTCATCTTTGTGTTGCCGGCGGCTTTCACCCAGGCCGTCGGTCCGCGAAGGGCCTTGTCTCACGGGGGAGTCGCTTGAAACGGCGGCCGCGGCGGAGGACGGGTAGCGTTCGATGAATGCGCCTACGATCCGCTTTTCCCAAACCGTTAAACGAGGCTTACCGGCCGGGCCGTCAACGGCTTTCACCTAGGCCTCCGGGCCGCGAAAGGCATCGTCTCACGAGGATGCCTTCAAGCGGCCGGATTCGCGCACCACGAAGGTAACTACGCGGTACTCCAGCAGTTGCAGGATTTCCAGTACTGCGTTCACGTTGACAAACGGTACGTCCCTGTCCGCAATGACGTGAATCCGCGTATCGGGAGCGGTACGGTACAGTTCCTCTATCGTGTTTTCTATTTCGACCAGGCTGCTCTCTGTACCGTCCAGGTAGATACCGCCGGATTTGTCTATCCATAACTCAAGATTCTTTTTGTCGCTCACCCTTCTTACCGACTCCACCGCCTCTGGATAATCTATATGCACTTCTTTGCGGTAATTTATCAGCGCGACAAGCATAATAAAAATCAATAGCAGGAACGCTACATCCGACATCGCGTTCATCGGGACAATAAACCGGCGGTGCTTGCGTGAGAATTGCATCATTCAACCGCCATCTTGAAAGAGAATGATTCTACTTTCAGTTTTTGCGCTAGCTCGACAAAAGAAACGACGCTCTGCCACGGAGAGGCGTGCGAAACCGTTAATACCAGGGCAAGGTTGGGGTTCCGCGTGGCGGCGGATCGTATGGTTTGTTCAGCCGTCTTTATGTCTACGGGGTTCCCGTTTGAAACGATCGTACCCGCCTCGTCCAACTCGTAACGGAGTATATTATCCTTTAACACGATGCGCGTAGAATCTTTTGCCGGCAGGTTCATCAAAAAACCTTTATTGACGTTGAAGCCGGCGATCACGATAAAGTAGATTATCAATAAAAACGCTAAATCGCTCAGTACGGAGTTATCTTCAAATCTTTTTTTCTTTTGTCGTTTAATAACCACTGCCCGCCAACTCCAGAATCACTTCAGAACATGACTTTTCCGCGTGGGCGGCAAAATTGTCAACGGCATGGGACAACAGCGAGTTTGCGACCATTGCTATAATGGCGATGATGAGTCCAAAAACCGTCGTTATAAGCGCCTCGTAGATGCCGTTCGCGACAATTTGCGCATTCACCTCCGTTGCCTCCGCGATCGACTTGAACGCGCCAATCATGCCGGAAACCGTCCCTAAAAAGCCAGTAAGAGGCGCAAGAGAACCCAGCGCGGTGAGAAAGTCAAAGCCACTTTCAAGCTCGTTTATGCAGTTTTTTGCCTCCGTTTCCGCCGCCTTTTCCATGAGTTGTTCCGTCTGCCCGGCATGGTTAAGCAACGCAAGGAGTATCCGCGCGCCGGTAAACTTTTTAATTTTTCCGTTTAAATAATCCTTTGCGCCGTCAATATCCTTTTCACGCACATGGTCCATAACCTGGCAGTTCAAGTGTTCCATCCGCAGATCGTGCGACAGAAGGTATATGACTCGTTCCAAAGCTATAGAGATCGTGGCGATAGAAAAAACGAGGAGCGGCCACATGAAAATACCACCCATGTTAAAGAAGTCCAACAACAAAAATCCATTAGCGTTATCCATTTGCAAGATCCTTTACTTTTAAAAATCAACGGGTTAAGCCCGTGCTTTTGAATTTTACTTTTAACTAAAATATAACATTTTGAAATAACATTTTCGCGTGGCAAAATCCGGTTACCGGTATATGTTAGCCGTTTTTGAAGGTTTTGTTAAGCTGCAGGATTGGAGCAGGGCACAGGTAGTTTGTCAAATTATCTGGAAACTTACTGACGGGTGTCAATCGTTGTCCGGTACAGTAAAGGTTTTGCTAACAGCCACATTACCGGGGAAAAAACCTTCGATGCTGAACTCACCGTTAAGGCCCAGCGGCAGGGCCAACTCGATATTGAGCGGGTTTGGCGGGTATGAACCGAGTATGAATTCTATGCGTTTACCGTCGGAACTGTAAGGCATCGGCGCATCGTAAATGAAGTAGGCCGGATCATCCGCCGATTGATCCGTAAAAAACAGGCTGTACCGGAGCGGTGGAAGCCGCGCTTCTATTTCTATTTTGACGATTCTGTGATCCAAAAAACGCGTGCTTTCCAGATTGGCCGTAAAATACGTAAAAGCAATCGCTTCCGAATCCAAGTTGACCTCCGTGATTTTTACCTGTGGTGCGGGTGATTCTGTGAGGACGGGTAAATTTTGACCGCCGTTTGTGTGCAGTACAAACAAAAATGACGCCGTTAAAAGTATAAAACCAACAAAAACCGGTATCAAAACACGTTTATAACGGGATTTTCCCGCATAGTACAGGCAAAAACAGAGTACAGATAAAGAAGTCATGCCAAAAAGTGTCAATAAAACCAGTGTCAGCTCCGGGAAAAATATCACTTTGTTTTTATGGTTGATGTAGGCATAGTTGCGGTCCGCCTCGTCCGAATTTATGCCGCCACGAAAAATTTCTTCGGCATACAGGCATAGCAGCGCCGCAGCCTCGTCCGCCTTAATCTCTTTACCGGCCATTGCCGCGGACGGCGTTGTCGCAAACCGTGCGGGGGAAACGCCGGTAACGTAAATGATCTGTATCTCGTCCGCCCCGTCAAGGCTGCCGGCGGCATCAGGCGTGCCGCCGCTCTTCGAATCAAAAAAACAGGGTATGCCGTCATCCATGCAGAGTTGTATAAAAGGCTCAACCAGCGCAAGCGGAGTCGAGGCCGCCCCTGTTCCACGCAAAATGCTCAGCGCTAAAGGAGACTCCCCGACCGTCACCGAAGAATTGCAGTACACGATGACCGCCCCTTCGCGGTCCTGGAGATCATCCAGCAGGGCCTGAAACCCGGCGTAGGGCGCGGCGCCTCCGCCTGTGGCGGGCCAGTTGTCGGCGGCAAAGTACACGAGCGTACCGAAGGGCTGTGGTTCGGACAAGAATTTGTCGATCAAACCGAGAGCAAGCTCCACGCACCAGCCTAGGCTGCCGCCTGCCAAACGGTCTTCCGTACCGTTAAACGGGTACTCATCCTGTACATCAAGGATCGGTACGGCCAGCACAAAGAGGTCGTCACCGCCGCCTGAATCGGGTTGCGCGGGGATATTCACCTCCACCGACATGCCGAAAGCGCCGTAATCCGCCATCAGGGATCGTTCGGTAAAGTTTATGTTTTTTTCTTCGAGCCGGAGTACAAGCTCGTTGAACGCGTTTGTCTCCGCAGTACGCTGGTAGGAGGGCGTCTGTGCCGCCGCAGCCGGGCCCATAACCAGAATCGTTGCGTAAATCAGGAATGTAAGGTTAGCGCAGGACGGTTTCACTTAGGGTTCAAAGGTTTTTTCCACCGGAATCCGGACCAGGTTGATGTAGTGGCCAGGGTAACGGGCGGCAAAGCGGTTGAACGAGGTTTCGGCGGCGCTTTCAAAAAGCACCACGTGGAACGCCCCGTTCTCATCAAAGTAAGGGAAGAAGGCTGCCACATGAAAGTATTGGCGCATACGAGGCTTGGGCGCCAGTTCCGTGTTTACCGCGCCGAGGTAGAACATACCAGGTTCGTCGATCGCAAGCGTATACATAAGTGCCGCAAGGCCGTTTATATCAAAACCGGCTTCAGGCAGGAAGCCCCCATAGGGTTCCGTCCGGGTTGTCCTGTCTTTCCGCAGTATAATCTGCGAAAATGGGCATCGATTCACCTCAAGTTCTTCCAAAACGGCAAATGCAGGAGATTTTAACGTGCCGTTGACGGCGGAAGCAAGGTTTCGTACCCAGTCCAGGCCGAAAAACGGATCGCGCAGGGTTTCAAACGGCGCGGTAAACGAGGAACCACGCTGTCCGTAGGCTTGTTTCAGTATGTTTATTGGCAAACGTCTTCCGGTCAGCGGGCGGAGCAGCCCGTCGACAAGCCATTTTGCAAAGCCTGAACAGTTTAGGCCGGGATTTTCAGCCTGTTTTTCCAGCGTGTTAATAAAAACATAGTCCCCGTCCTCGTTAATTGCACCGTCATCGGCGAATGAAAGATCGGGCAAAAACCGCCTTATACGTGAAATCAATGTCCGGGTGTCGGCATAGTCCCCGGTATACGGTTCGAAGTAACGGAACAAGGTTTTGTTGTTTGCCGACTCCAGAATATCTTGCAACGGCAGCGTAAGCAGGCGTTCAATGGGCGCCGGCATATTCACCGACTGTGCAAGGTAAGCGTTGTAGACAACCATATCCATCCGGCTTCTTTCGGAGTCCAGCGGGTGGAACTGTATGTAGGTGTAAGGATCGCTACGGGGAAATATCTGTATGCGGAGCAGGCTGCCGTCCTCCACACTCCGGCTTATGACCCATGAGCCCTGCGCCCAGCCCGGAAAAGCGCCGCCAAACTCACGCGCCAGAACTATACTGAACTCGTCCTCCATCCGTTCTGTCCTTACCTCGATCCGTTCCCCGCCAGGCAATGTTTCGCGCCGGGCACTTTTTGCCGGTACACGCGGGGGCGCATCAATGAACCATTCGTCAAAAAGTTTTTTACGAACAGAGGAATCGTCTGAAATTTCACGTAGCGGCAGATCGAGTGCAAAGACGGCGCGCGGACAGGAACAGCAAAGCACCAGGAAGGCCGCGATTTTCACAGTTCCGCGGGACATTTATAGTTAAATATCGGCGTTTTTGCCAAAAATTAAAGCAAAATACATCCTATCGCCAAAATGTATGTATGAAGAATATAAAACACCATCGTCCGGCAAAGAATGATTTGCCTGATACGTGTATAGATGTGGTTCAGAATTTAAACACCCAGGACTGTAAAAAGGGCATCGCCCGTTTAATCGCCCCGAAGCATCTTCCGGAAAATTTACGTCCGCGCAGCCGCCTGCTGAGCGAGGGGCCGGCGGCGCTTTCCGACAGGGAATTACTTTCAATACTACTTAACACCGGCGTTAAGGGAAAGAATGTAAGCCTATTGGCTGACGAGCTTCGTGAAAGGTTGGACGCCAACAAAAACATCCCATCCGTTGAGGAACTTTCCGCAATGATAGGAGAGTTTAAGGCGTGTAGTATAGTAGCTATGCTGGAATTTGGCCGCAGGCGCTGGGGCTGCCGGAATGTCCGTATAAAGAACGCCGCCGACATTTTCCCGTTGATTCGGCACTACGCCGATTGTTCCCAGGAACGTTTCATAAGTGTATCGTTAAACGGGGCCCACGAGGTTTTGGCGGTTAGGGTGGTTACAGTTGGCCTTGTAAACAAGTCAATTATCCATCCCAGGGAAGTGTTTGCCGATGTGATTGCGGACCGCGCCAGCGCGATCTGCGTTGCGCACAACCACCCGTCGCGCATACTGGAACCCTCCGATCAGGACGATGATGTAACGGTACGTTTGATAAAAGCCGCCAACCTGCTCGGCATAAATTTCCTTGATCACCTGATCTTTACAGAAACTGACTACTACAGTTACCGTGCCGCGGGAAAAATGAACATTCTCTGCCCTAAGGGACGAGGTATTAGCTCCCATAGCAGAATGAATTGAGGCCGCCCCCGCCTTTGCCGGGCGCACATGAAAACGCCCTCCCCCCTGCGGGGGAGGGCGTTTTGTTTTACATTTACAAGAGAACGCGCCGTGTTTTCACAGCCCGTTTAATGATGGCCGCCGCCGTGTCCGGCGTAGTGGATGTGCCAATTCTCGTGTTCGGCGTGTTCGCCGCCCATCAGGTTGTGCCATTCTTTCATCACCGGATTTTCCTCGACGCTGGCGTACGTGTACTCCTTGTCGGCGAGGTATAGTCCCCTGGCGCGTTCCGCCTTAACGTCCCAGTTTGCCGGGGGCTGGCCGCCGCCGCCTATGCAGCCGCCGGGGCAGGCCATCACTTCGACAAAGTCGAAGTGTTCGCCGTCCTTTATACGCTGGATGATCGCGTCCGCGTTGGCAAGGCCGGAAACTACGGCCACCTTTAGCACTACATCGCCCAGCTTTATGTCGGCGGTCTTGATGCCGTCCGCCAAGGCGCCCGCCTTGGCGTCGGGGTGCGGGATGCCGCGTATACCCGACTGGGCAACGGCAAGGTA
>JAITIR010000092.1 GCA_031279285.1 Spirochaetaceae bacterium
TACGGAGAACCATAACCCGCCGGACAGTAAGGAACTGTGCATAGATGAAATGCACACATTACTTACCGGTCCGCACGGTTCTCTTTATATCATATTTATTTTGAAATCGGAATCGCTGCTTAGATATATGAGGGGGTATCCTTTTCCCCGGTAATTTTATACACTCTTAGCCTATGAATATTCATAATTCTATTTAGAAAAGGAGAGTACTTTAATGGATTTTGAAGCGGTAAATGTAGGTTTATGGTCGGTATTTCCGCCTTTGTTTGCCATTGCGCTGGCGCTTATTACAAAAGAGGTGATCTTCAGCCTTGTACTGGGGATTATGTCCGGTACGCTTATATACGGTATAGCCATGCACACGAGCATACTCGGCATTTTCTACACGACAGCCGATCTGATGATGGCCAAAGTCAGCGACAACGCTTCGATGATAGTGTTTTTGTCGTTGCTGGGGGCGCTCGTCGCGCTGATAACGCGGGCGGGCGGTTCGAAGGCCTATGGGAAATGGGCATCCCGCAAGCTGAAGACCAAACGTAGCGCGTCCCTCGTTACAGCCCTGCTGGGCGTACTGATATTCATCGACGATTATTTTAACTGCCTCACTGTTGGTACGGTAATGAAACCGGTTACAGACAGGCATAAGATTTCCCGCGAAAAACTTGCATGGCTTATAGACTCGACGGCCGCGCCGATCTGCGTGATAGCGCCGATCTCATCATGGTCGGCCTCCGTTGTTTCGTACTACCCCACGGCAAGCGGGATAACCGGTATGCAGGCCTTTGTGCAGGCAATCCCGATAAACCTGTACGCCCTGCTGACGATAACGATGGTTGTGTTCATCTCGGCGCGCAAAAACGGTGATTTTGGGCCGATGCGCAAGGCGGAACAGCGGGCTGCCGAGGCCGAATCACTCCAGGACGCGGACATAGCCCGCAACGACGACATCGCAAGACTTGAAACATCGGATAAGGGCACCTTCCTTGACCTCGTGATCCCCGTGTTGTTGTTGGTCGTTTTCTGTATTCTGTCTATGCTGTACTATGGCGGCCTTTGGGACGGCAGCGGCAAGAGCGCTTACGCGGCTTTTGGCGATACGGACGCCGGCATGGCCCTTTCGCTAGGCGGCTTGTGCGCTATTATCGTAACATTTTTCATATATGTGCCGCGCCGGCTCATCTCGTTTACCGACTTTTTTGCAAGTATAACGGCCGGCATCAAGGCAATGGTACCGGCGTTGATAATCCTTACCCTGGCATGGACGATAAGCGGCGTCTGCCGCGATCTGCTCTCCACAGGCGACTATGTGGCCGGCCTAGTGCGCGATTCGAATATGCCGGTAGCGCTGATTCCGGCGATAATGTTCCTCGTTGCCTGCGGCCTTTCATTCGCTACCGGCACATCGTGGGGCACCTTTGGCATACTGATACCGATAACTATAGCCGTTTGCGACCAGGTAGCGCCGTACCTGTCGGTAACTAGCCTAGCCGCCGTTATGGGCGGCGCCGTATTCGGAGACCACTGCTCGCCAATCTCAGATACGACGATACTCTCGTCAACGGGCGCGGGTTGCAGCCATATAGACCACGTTGCCACGCAGATTCCGTACGCGGTAACGGTGGCCGCCTCCTGCTTTGTCGGTTACCTGATCGCCGGTTTCTCAAGAGAATCTCTCGGTTTCGGCGGAATGGTAGCGGTAAGCCTGCCTGCTTCGCTTGTCGTACTGTTGCTTCTGCTGTTTATTCTGCCGGCGGTTCGACGGCAAGGCAGTGAAAGCCGTTAATTCCGCATGGCTTAGGCGCGCAGTAGTTCGCGGGGTTTTGAACCTTGCGCGGGGCCTACAACGCCGCGTTGCTCCATCTCTTCAACAAGACGAGCGGCGCGGTTGTAGCCTATCTTGAGGCGGCGCTGTATGTAGCTCGCGCTCGCCTTACCCTGCTGTATCACGATTTCCAGCGCCTTATCGTACAGCGGATCGTCCCCCTCCTCGTAGACATTCCGTGTAGCGTCTTCGTCATCGTCAAAGAAGATTTCCTCGTCGATGTAGTCCGGCTCACCGAGCGTTTTCACGTGGGCTACTACCGCCTCTACCTCCTCCTCCGAGACAAAGGCGCCTTGCATCCTGACGGGGAATGGATCAACGATGCCGGAATACAGCATATCGCCCTTTCCCAAAAGTTTTTCGGCGCCGGGCGTGTCTATGATGATGCGGCTGTCCATCATGCTCGCGACCATGAACGCGATACGGGTTGGGATGTTGGACTTTATCAAGCCAGTGATCACGTCGATAGAAGGCCGCTGTGTCGCCAGCACAAGGTGAATCCCGACGGCGCGGCTCATCGCGGCAAGCCGGGCCACGGTAGATTCAAGTTCCTTGCCGGTTGTCGCCATAAGATCGGCAAACTCGTCGATCACGATAACGATGTACGGTATGTGTTCCGTCGCAATTTTTTTCTCTTTTATCCGTTTGTTGTACGTTTTGATGTCGCGTACGCCCATCGAGTCGAGACAGGCGTAACGGCGTTCCATCTCGTAAATGCAGTACTGTAGCGCCTGGAATGCGCGTTTGGGTTCCGTAATTACCGGCGTCAACAGGTGCGGAATATCGTTGTACAGTTTAAGCTCTACAATCTTGGGATCGATCAGTATCAGCCGGCACTGCGTGGGCCTGCACTGGTACAGAATCGACAGGATCATCGTGTTGACACAGACCGATTTTCCTGAGCCTGTAGCGCCCGCTATCAACAGGTGCGGCATCGTCGCAAGGTCCACCGTTACCGATTCGCCGGTGATGTCCTTGCCAAGCACTACGGGAATCTCCGGCTTCTTGCCGCTACGGGCAAGTTCCGTCTCGATAATTTCGCGGAACGACACGATATTGCGTTTCTTGTTCGGTATCTCTATGCCGACGGCGTGCTTGCCGGGTATCGGCGCTACAATACGGACGGAGGCGGCGGCAAGCCGCAACGCAATGTTGTCCTGTAAATTGACTATCTTTGAAAGTTTTACACCCGGAGATGGCAGTATTTCAAACATTGTTATCACAGGCCCCTTTCGTATCCCGGTAACTTCGGCCTGTATGTTGAATTCGTTCAGCGTTTCTTTCAGTATAGCGGCCGCTTCATACGTTGGGCCGTCTATTACCCAGTACTTGTCGTCCGCATACTCTTTTAGTACGCCATCAACCGGTACGCTGTACTTTCCGTTGAAACAGGCGGGCCTGCTCTGATTCACAGCGCAGCAATTTTTTTTTTTAATAACTTCTTCCGTCTTTATCGCCGCCTCGGCTTCAGTGCGGTCTATTATTTTTTCAAAGTCAACGACGCCGCTGTCTTCCTCACCGTTCAATTCCTCCGCTTCGTACAATTCTTCGATCGCGCCGTCTTCCTCCAGCGGGTCCAGCATTTCAACATCGTCATATTCTTCCAAAGGTTCCGGCGTTTCGACAGCGCCGTCTTCCTCCAAAGGCTCAAGCGCTTCGACAGTACCGTATTCCTCCGGAAGTTCAAGCATCTCAAAGTTATCAGAAAAAACAGCGTCGCCGTTACCGTCATTTTCCGTAAAAGAAAGTTCCGATTTAAGCGTGTCCAAATCCGTATCCAGCCTGACAAGTTTTGCGTCTATATCATCCATACCGGCGCCCAAATTCTTTAATTTCGCGTTGAGTATTTCCAGGTTGGGCTCAAGATTTTCGAAAGCTGCGTCTACTGCATTATTAGTCACGTTTTCCAAATCCTGCAATTCTTCAAACGCCTTTGTGTACGCTTCGTGTACAATATCCAGTGATTCTTTTTCCGCCGCTCCATATACCGAAGGTTCACGCAGCAGTTTAATTTCGGCCTTGAACGAGGCGGAACGGCCAGGATGGGGCGCTCCGGCAACCCGGGGACGCCTGACAGGAGGGGAGGGAAACAGGATGTTCGACAAGGCGGTAATTACCGCGCTTTCCAGTACCGTTAAGCATACGATGATAAAACTAAAACCAGACTTTCCAAGTACTGAGAAAAATTGTATGCTCCCCGCGAAATAATTATAATCACGCAAAAAAGAAAACCCTATTGCCAGAGTCATAAACGGAAAAATCGCGCAGTACAAAACAAATATGTATGACGGCCTGTAACTTTTGTCAATCAGTATAAAGGCCGCGTATAACAGATAAGCCGGAATTATAAAAGACAGTATACCGTAAGAATCAACAAAGAAATCACCGATAACAGAATCTTTTTGCGACGGGCCGAATAGGGAATCGGTTATCGAAAAACTTAAAACCACCGCCAACAGCAGTAACACCCCAACGCAGGCGTACAACAATAATTTTGGATTATTAATTATGGCGGAAATTTTCCGGTTTTTATTCAAAACTTGTCCATCATAATTAAAAAAATCGCCGGCTGTTTGTCTGTAAATCTTCCTTGATTTCATCGTATCCCTTACCGTATTTCAGAATGATTAACTTATGAGGATCAAAGTATAACCCCTTTAAATTTTCGGCAAAATATACGTATACTTTAGAAAATATTCTGTGGAGACTGGTGATGAAAAAAATAGAATCGGTACTAATTGCCGGAGCAGGCGCGATTGGATTGATGGTTGCCGGGAAACTTTTCGAGTCCATTCCCGAAGGTATTCTCGTTCTGGCCGGCGGTGAACGGCTGGAACGGTACAGACGGGACGGTTTTTTTATAAACGGCAAAAAATTTAACTTCAAATTGAGCGGGGATGCCCCGGCCGGTGCGGTTGATCTTGTTATTGTCGCCTCGAAATACTATTCGTTGAACGATGTTATTGACGGTATTTGCCCGTTTATCGGTCCCGATACCGTAATAGTTTCACTGTTAAACGGAATTTCCAGCGAAGAAATAATCGGAGCAAAGTACGGCAGGGAGCGCCTGCCGCTTTCCATGGTTATCGACACGGATGCCCAGCATAACGGGAACCGGGTAAACTATTCGCGGCTTGGCATCATCAACTTTGGCGATGCGGACGGCATCGTGTGCGAGCGGGACGAACGTATCGCGGAATTTTTTACACGGACATCTTACCCGTTTGAATACCACAAAACAGATATGAAGCGCGCGTTTTGGTACAAGTTTATGATAAACGTGGGAGCGAATCAGACATCCGCCCTGCTGCGCCTGCCCTACGCCGCATTCAAAAAAAAATCGCCGCGCCGCATACCGGAAGCGCAAGCCCTGCTTGAAAAGGCAATGCGCGAGGTTATAGCTGTCGCAAATGCCCGTGGTATAGCTTTGAACGATACCGACATTGAAAATTTTTTTGCGGTGCTGGAAGGACTCAGCGACGACGGTTTTACATCAATGTGCCAGGATGTACTCGCCGGACGAAAAACGGAAGTAGAACTGTTCGGGCCTGAAATTCTCCGGCTGGGCCTTAAACACGGCGTACAGACACCGGTAAACGAAATGCTCGCGCTTGCGGTAAGCGCCCTTGAAAAACGGGCCTTTATGAAATACGGCTGATCGAAGATAAACGGGCAGCCTGAGCGAATTATGTTTTATACTTTTCTTCCAGCCTACCCATCCAAAAACCGAGTAAAGCGCCCGCGATCAGGGCAATAATGCACAAAAGCGTTCCGTAACTTAAATAATTGTAATTTACAGGCACAATCATAACTGTTGAGGCCAGTACGATTCCTACAACAAAATGAAACAGTCCCGCGTAAGCCTTCCTGAACAGCATATCTATAAAGGCGGAAAGCGAAAAAAGGCATGCCGCGCCGCCCAAAAATATCGGCAACAGTACGGATATGTCTATCGTCTTGACCGCGTCCACCATAGGTTTGTACATATCCAGGTATACCAGAAAATTGGAAGAGCTTAGTCCAGGGACCAGAATACCCAGCGCTATCAGCGCCCCGGAAAGAATCCATGTTACAAAATTACGCGGCATCTCCGCCTCCCAGAAATTTTCGGCCGCGTAAAGCAGGCAAAACCCCAACACGGCGCTTACCGCAAGAATCGCATAATGTATTTTCCTTCGGCCGTTTTTCCCGGCCTCCTTCCACAGCAAGGGAAGCGTTCCTATAATACAGCCTATGAATCCCCAAAGGACCTGTACTTCATAATTTTCAAGAAAAAAAGACAGGGGCCGGGCCAGCAAAAACATCCCAAAAAGTGCGCCCAATACCACCGGGATGAAAAATAAAAAATTCTTTACAAAATCTTTCGTTATATGCGCTATAAACGAAATTATTCTTTCGTACAGACCGAACACCGCCGCAAGGGCCCCCCCCGAAACTCCAGGAAGTATAAAGCCCGTCCCTATCAGCGCGCCTTTCAGTAATCTTAAAATCCAGTCAATCATTGTAACCCTTATTTTGGACAGCATGAACACCGCTTGCTTACCGCAAAACTCCGGGGACAAGCGCGCTGCGCGCTTGTCCATTTACTATCATCATTCGTCCTTTGTTTTCAGTACGGCGAGGAAGGCGCTCTGGGGAAGTTCCACATCGCCCACCATCTTCATCCGTTTCTTGCCCTCTTTCTGCTTTTCCAGCAACTTGCGCTTTCGGGTAACATCGCCGCCGTAGCACTTGGCAAGAACGTCCTTGCGGAGCGCGTTGATAGTTTCCCGCGCGATTATCTGGCTGCCTATCGCACCTTGCACGGGAATCTTGAACTGCTGACGCGGGATTTCGCCGCAGAGCCGCTCGCAGACGGTCCGCGCCCGCTCGTAAGCCTTGTCCCTGAAGACAAGCTGCGAGAGCGCATCAACCGCCTTCCCGTTCAGCAGTATGTCGAGCTTTACGAGCTCCGTTTCTTTGTAAGCCGATATATCGTAATCAAACGATGCGTAACCCCGGCTTATACTCTTCAGCCGGTCGTAAAAGTCGAACAGCACTTCGGCGAGCGGCATATCGTAAACCAGTTCCACCCGCTTTTCGTCAAGGTACGTCATGTTTGTCTGAACGCCGCGCTTTTCCATGCAGAGCGTCATTATGTTTCCGAGATACGTTGCCGGCGTGATCACCGACGCGCGTATGTATGGCTCCTCCGCGCTCTCCACACGGCTTTCGTCAGGGTAGTCCGACGGGTTATCTATCATCAGTTCCGCGCCGTCCCTAAGCCTCAGCCTGTACTTCACGGACGGCGCGGTAAATATGATCGACTGGTTGAATTCGCGTTCAAGCCGCTCCTGTATCACCTCAAGATGGAGGAGGCCGAGGAATCCGCAACGGAAGCCGAAACCGAGCGCCGCCGAAGAATCTTTCTCGTACACTAAAGAGGCGTCATTCAGCTTTAACTTTTCAAGGCTCACCTTTAATTCCTCGTAATCGTTTGAATCGACGGGGTATATCGACGAGAACACGACAGGCTTCACCTCACGGAAGCCGGGCAACGCTTCGCCGCACGGGTTTGCCGCGTCCGTTACCGTGTCGCCGGCGCGTACATCGCTAACAGTCTTTATACCGGCAATTATGTAGCCCACGCCGCCAGCCCGGAGTTCGGAAGTTTCGGCAAGCGTTATCTTGAAGAGGCCGACGCTTTCGACATCGTACTCCGCGCCGTTCGACATGAAGCGTATCCTCATCCCCTTCTTCGCTACGCCGTCAAAGAGGCGAAGGTGAACCACTACGCCGCGGTACGGGTCGTAGTGGCAGTCGAATATCAGGGCCCTAAGCGGAGCGTCCGCGCTACCCTGTGGCGGTGGGATACGCATCACAATCGCCTTGAAAAGCTCGTCTACCCCCGTTCCCTGACGTGCGGAGACAAGCAACGCCTTTTCCGAATCAAGCCCCAAATCCTTGTCTATCTGCGCCTTTGTCGCGGGAATGTCCGCAGCCGCCATATCGATCTTGTTGATGACGGGCACAATCTCCAGGTTGTGCTCCATGGCAAGGTACATGTTGGACAGTGTCTGCGCCTGGACACCCTGCGTCGCGTCAATCAGCAGCAGCGCCCCCTCGCATGAACTTATCGCCCGCGAGACCTCGTAAGTAAAGTCAACATGCCCCGGCGTATCGACAAAGTTCAGTTCGTACAGCGCCCCGTCCTCCGCCGTGTACGGAATAGTTACCGCCTGGCTCTTTATCGTGATGCCGCGTTCCCGCTCAATGTCCATCGTGTCCAGTATCTGGTCCTTAAAGTCGCGATCCTCAATCAGTCGCGCCTTCTGGATTAGCCGGTCGGCCAGCGTTGATTTCCCGTGATCGATGTGCGCTATGATGCAGAAATTGCGTATATGCGTGGTTAAAACCATTTGATTAAGTATAGGCGCGGGAGCGGATTTTCTCAATAGCGTAAATTGAGTTGGAAAGAACGGCGTCAGGGCGTTTAGTTTCCGCGAATGGACGTGGCTATCCTCTTTATGCCTTCACCAAATTCTATCTGCGGGGTGAAACCTGTATATTCGTACAGTTTGTAAAGGTCTATGCCGTTGTAATGAAGAATGTATCGCTGAATATTCCAAAACTTGAGGTCCCAAGACACAGTAACATTTCAATACATTGGCTGCCGCGGTAAAATTGTCGATTCGCCTGTCACGAGCGTTCCCGAAAAAGATATTTGGGACACGGGTTTATGCGGATTTGCCATGCGTTCAACCATCAGGTTAAGGGCGGCGCGGCTTATGTCGTCTATAGGCTGGTCTATACTGGTGATTGAACGGGAAAACAGCATCACCTTGCTTAAATTGTCAAAGCCCGCGATCATAATATCGCTGGGAATTTTCACTCCAAGTTTTTCCAGAGATTGCATTACGCTCATGGCTGTCATATCGTTTGAACAGAGAATCGCATCCGGCTTTTTTTCATTTATGAACCGCGACAAGCGTGAAATATCGTCCCGTTCTATTTCTACGAATATATCTTCGTCCGGCATTATTCCACCGCCGGTCATGGCGGTGCGGCACCCTATAAACCGTAATTTAACGGAATGATGCGAATTGGACGGAGCAAGAAAAAACAGCCGCCGGGCATTCCGCTCGATCAGGTGTTCCGTAATTACATAGCCGGCCTGTATATGGTTCAGCGATACAAGATCAAAGTTATTCGGACGGGGATAGCGTTCTATATTTGAATCGAGCAGCACTACCGGGATGCCGGCATTGGAAAAAGAATTGATTATTTCTTTGTTAATCTGATCGCTTTTTGGATGGTAGCCAAACGGCGCAAAGAAAACACCTTTAATCTTTTGCGCGATGTATCTGTCGCAGATCCGCATAATATCCGTCTTTAACATTTCGGATTTTGGCGATAAATAACCGCCGTATACAAGGGAATAGCCGTTTTCGGAGGCATGGCGGGCAAGGTTGTTGCACAGGAAATCAAAAAAATATTCCGGCCCCATGTTCGGAAATATTATGCCCAAAAAAGTTTCCGCGTTGTCTTTTTGCGAAATCCGCGCGGGCGCTGCAATGTAAGAGCCTGAGCCTTTTGCACCGGTAATGTAACCCGCCTCGCGCAGTTCCGCAAGGGCCTTCCGCACGGTTGGGCGTGAGCAGGCGTAGGCCTCAGCCAGTTTGCCTTCAGGCGGAAGCATCAGTACGCCGCACAGGTCGCCGGATGTGATACGTCGTAAAAGATCGTCACAAATGACACGTGATTTTATGCTGGCCATGCTTTATTTTACCAAATCTTTACTCCTTTGTAAACATATTTTTATAGTTTAGGAAAATATGATAAAAGCAGTAATTTATTTTGTATTGAATTTTTAACAAAATGTAAAAATTCTCTTGACGGCTTCCAAAATGTATGCTAGTCTACAACCATTGGACATTAAGGAAACGTTATGGACGAAGGCTTGCTGGTCAGGGTAGAAGGAATCTCAAAAAGTTTCTCCGGCGTACCCGCCCTAAAAAACGTACATTTTGATCTAGGACCGGGCGAGACTCACGCGCTTTTAGGTGAAAACGGCGCGGGCAAGTCTACTTTGATGAAGATAATCTCCGGTGTGTATATCCGTGATTCGGGAGAAATGTATATCAACGGCAAGCCTACCGGCAATCTGACGCCGCTTTCCGCCCAGCGGCTTGGCATAGGCATCATACACCAGGAATTGAACCTGTGCCCCCACCTTAGCGTCGCGGAAAACATTTACCTGAACCGCGAAATATCCACCTT
>JAITIR010000095.1 GCA_031279285.1 Spirochaetaceae bacterium
TAAGGAAATTATTTAACTGTGAAGGTTTGCCCTGCAAACCAGTCTACTACCATTTTTCGTGAGTATTTACTAATTCTAACCGCCCTAAAGGGCGGGGTATTAGACCCCACTGCGAATAAATGTCTGGTTTTTGGGTAGAGTGTGCCCGATACAATAATTTCAGAACATCACCGTCATTTTAGCGCATTTTTCTAAATATAAAATTGCTGCCTGACTGGCCCTGCTCTTGTGGGGATGGAGGGCGTTGGGGTAGTATTTCTGTATGAAACGAAGACTCATTACATCGGCCTTGCCCTATGTGAACAATGTGCCACACCTTGGGAATCTGATACAGGTGCTGTCCGCCGACGCTTTCGCCAGGTTTTGCAGGCTACGCGGGTACGAGACATGCTATATCTGCGGTACGGACGAGTACGGAACTGCGACGGAGACCCGCGCCTCGGAAGAGGGCGTGAGCCCGCGGGAGCTATGCGACCGCTACTGGGAGATACACGACGGGATTTACCGCTGGTTTAACATAGCGTTCGATAAATTCGGGCGGACATCGACGCCGATCCACAGCGAAGTTACCCAGGACATGTTCCGTAGGCTTGACGCGGCGGGCTTTATCACTGAAAAAACGATAGAACAGCTTTACTGCCCCGCCTGTGGGCGCTTCCTGGCCGACCGCTACGTGCGCGGTGTCTGCCCGCACTGCGCTTATGACGGGGCGCGCGGCGACCAGTGCGAGAACTGCGGAAAGCTGCTGGAACCCACCGAGTTGAAAAAACCGCACTGCTCAAGCTGCGGTACGAAACCGCTGTTGAAACCGACAAAACATCTGTACATCGATCTGCCTAAACTGCGCGGCAGGGTTGAAAGCTGGGTAAATGTGGCCGCAGCGCGGGGAAAGTGGGCGCGGAACGCCGTACAGATGACGCAGGCTTGGATCAGGGACGGACTACACGAGCGAGCCATCACACGTGACCTAAAGTGGGGTATCCCGGTGCCGAAAACGGGCTTTGAAAACAAGGTTTTCTACGTTTGGTTCGACGCGCCGATAGGCTATGTGTCTATTACCGGCGCGCTGGGGAAGGAGCGGGGGCAGGACTGGAAGCGCTTCATCGATTACTGGTGGAAGGACCCGGAAAACGTCGAACTGTTCCAGTTCATAGGCAAGGACAATATACCGTTTCATACCGTGATATTCCCATCAAGCCAGCTCGGCGCTGGCCTGCCTGACGGGGAAAACTGGACGATGCTCCACCACATGAGCAGCACGGAGTACCTTAACTACGAGACGGGCAAGTTTTCCAAGTCTAAGGGTACCGGCGTTTTTGGGACGGACGCTATGGAGACCGGCATCCCCGCCGATGTTTGGCGCTTTTACATATTCTACAACAGACCGGAAAAGTCTGACGCACTGTTTGTCTGGAAAGACTTTGGCGAGAAGGTTAACGCCGAACTCATCGGCAACTTTGGGAACCTTGTAAACCGGACGCTTTCGTTCGTTACCCGTTACTACGACGGCCTTATTCCGCCGCCGCAGGAGCGGGAGCGGGAAAAAACAGAGAAGTTTTGGGAAAAGGCGCGGGCGCACGAGGCTGCGATAACGGAAAAACTTGAATGGGCGGAACTTCGGGACGCATTTCACCTGATATTCGAGCTGTCGTCCTCTGCCAACAAGACCTTTCAGGACGGCGAGCCCTGGCGTACGCGCACGGACGACCCGCCCGCCGCCGCGGAACTGATACGGAACCTTACTTTCCTGGTCCGCGATCTTGCCGTGCTCGCCTCCCCCTTCATCCCGGAAGCGACGGAAAAGATAGCCAGCTTTTTTGCCGGCAGTGATGGGAAGGCGGTCAAGCCTCTATGGAAAGACATAGGAAAGGTGGAGGGGATTGAACGGGTGGTAAAAAGCGCCGTGCTGTTCGAGAGGCTTGATGAGAAGCGGATGGCGGAGCTGCACGAAAAGTATTCCGGGAGGCCGGCCACTTTAACGCAAGGCCGTCAGGACGAAAAGGACGTTCCATCGCCGAATTCAACCCCAACCCAGCGACACATGGCGGCTGATGGAAACGTTGAAAAACGTTTTGCCGAAACGGTGGATCTCCGTGTGGCAAAAATCGTCAAGATAGAAAAGCATCCAAAGGCGGACAAGCTGTATATTGAGACGCTGGATATAGCGGGAGAGGAAAGGGTGATAGTTTCCGGCCTCGTTCCGTTCTACAAAGAGGAAGAGTTGTTGGGCAAGCATATAATCGTCGTTTACAACCTGAAGCCGGCAAAGCTGCGCGGCGTGGAAAGCCGGGGGATGCTGCTGGCCGCCTCATGCAAGGTGGATGACGGCGAGATTGTCGAAGTGCTTGACGGGGAAGGCGTCCCGGCCGGGACTCAGGCGCGTCTGGAGGGCTCAGGGCAGCCCGCCGCCCCTCCTGAGATCGATATCAATACCTTTTCTGAAATTCTCATAACGGTAAGGCAAAACACTGTTTACGTGGGCGGCGCCGCGCTATGCCTTGATGGGAAGCCGGTAAAGACGGCCCGCGTCGAAAACGGCGATGTTCATTAGGTCGCTATGACAAAAAACAGGCGCAATACGCTGATACCGGCACTTTTTGCCGTTTCTCTTACAGTTATCCCGGCTATACTGATACAGATTGACCTTATCAATGCGTACACGGCGCAGATTATCACGGTTGCCGGAGTAAACGCGATACTGGCCGTCAGCGTGAACATGATTACCGGCATAACCGGTCAGCTTTCGATAGGTCAGGCCGGATTCATGGCGATAGGTGCCTATTCCTGCATCTTCTTCAACATGAACCTCAGCCTACCGCTCCCACTTTCGGCGGCTTTGGCCGCCCTGCTTACATCCTTTGCCGGTTTTCTGATCGGTTTTCCCACGCTGAAACTTACCGGCGACTACCTCGCGATAGTAACGCTCGGCTCAGGTGAAATCATCCGCGTAATACTGACCAACATAAAAGAGGTAACAGGCGGAGCGAACGGTAGACAGTTCCCTAACATCCTGTCGTTTGCACCCGGGCTCTCGTTTTTCACCGTTACGCTTACCTTGGTGATAACGGTAACGCTGCTGCAAAACTTCCTGCGCTCCAGCTTCGGCAGGGCGATACTTGCCGTCCGGGAGGACGAGATCGCCGCCAACTCGTCCGGCATAAGCGTGTTCCGCTACAAGATGATAGGCTTTGTGAGCGCGGCCTTCATCGCGGGGCTTGGCGGTGCGCTGTACGCTATTGTGATAGGTTTTGTAAAGCCGGACATCGCCTCGTTCACAAAAAGCATAGACTACCTGATATTCGTTGTGCTCGGCGGCATGGGCTCAATGACCGGCGCTATACTCGCGGCCTATGTGCTCACGTACCTACAGGAATTCCTTCGCTTCCTGCAAGACTACCGCCTACTCATCTACCCGCTGATACTGATAACCGTGATGCTGTACCGCCCGCAGGGGCTACTCGGCATGAAGGAACTGTCATTTGTGCGTCTCTGGGATCGGGCACACATATTGGCGGGACGCATCTTCAAGAGAAAACGCGGCTCCGTTTAACCGTTCCCGCCATTGTGGGGTCTGACCCTAGCATTGCGGGATTTCCATTTCTATCCCTTGCGCGGCTTCGCCCCTGGGCCTCGCGCCGGACCTGTACCCCATACCTTAATATTTTTTTGCCGCTGGAGGATCATGTTGTTCTGAAAAACAGCCGGCAGGGTTAGGACATCTTTCATGGGGGACTTCCGGTAACAGCGCTTGTACGGCCTGAAAGTCCGTAGGCCGTACAAGCGTTGCCTATTGGGTTACCGCCACTACACTCGTGTTTCCGTTTATGCGGGTATAATTTGACTGGGCATCGTAGTAGTATGGGTTGATACGCAAGGCCTTGATGAAATCCTCGGTCGCCCGTACAAAATCGCCTATCGATGCATAGGCAACACCACGGTTGTTGTACGCGATCGCATATTCAGGATAAATCGCTATCGCTTCGGTAAACTTTGAGATGGCTTCCTCAAAACGTCCGGAACTGTTTAGCGTGACACCGTAATTGTTGTTATTTTCGGCAGCGGCATCTATAAATTGTTTACGGGTGGACGCTCTGTATGCGGTCTGCCCATAGTCGCCTGAGCCGGTTCGTAAGGCTGCTGGCTGTAAAACGTTACCATAGCCGCTTACCATAGGCGTACCGGTTTGACGAAACAGCCCTATATTCACGCCTGGGCGGTTGTAGTTTACCACTGAGGTATTTAGGAAGTCCGTATGCGTGGCAAACTGTGATCCATAAACCACCTGTCGTACAGGCCGTGCCTGTGTGTAAATTTGCTGCCGGGTAGACTGCGCCGGCGTGTAAGTCATCTGCTGAACGGATCGAATCGGTGTATAGGATTCCTGCTGTACAGGCTGTACCGTTGTGTAGCCTTTTTGATATACAGACTGTACCGGTATGTAGCCTTCTTGCTGTACGGACAGCGCCGGCGTGTAGCTATGTTGCTGTACGTGCTGTACCGGCGCGTAGGTGGTCACCTGCCGGGCATGCGTAGACTGTGCATGGCCATAGACTAGTGCAGTCCCTACATTAGCCAAATTCACACCGCCCAGCTTTTCGTTCAAGTTGTTAATGTTATGCCTTGCCTCTGCCGAATCAGGATTGAGCCGCAACGCATGTTCATAGTCTAAGCGTGCTGCGTTATAGTCACCGCATTTTTCATAGATAACACCACGCGCATTGTAAGCCTGCGGATCGGTAGAATCTAGCGATATTACCAGATTCAAGTCCTCCAGAGCTCCGGCATTATCACCCGTTGACGATCTCCAGCGCGACCGCTCGTAGTAGTAGTCTTTGTTGTGAATTTGTGCGTTGATACCGGCAGAAGCCAGTACAGTAAACGCAAAAACCAATAGCAATTTTGCCCCAAGTGTATTGTTACTCATTTGTCCCTCCCAAGGATAATTAAATAGTAAGGCAAGTGTATCAGAGAAAGAAAACTATGACAAGTACCCTGAACAAGCGCCTGACTCAACAAGCGTTGCGTCAGGCGCTTGTTCCGGAATTTTTACGAAGAAACTTGATGTGCCCCTTGTCAATAGCCTTCAAATGAAAAACTAAACACTGTCCCGTATCAAAAAATCACCGCCGCCTGAGATTTCCGCCCTGACCGAAAATATGTCTCTAAAAAGAGACTCGGTAAAAACAGCCTCTGGGACGCCGGAGGCGGCAATTCTGCCACGAAACAGGACTATCACCCGACTTGAAAATCCGGCGGCGGTGTGGAGGTCGTGGTGTATGCCGATTACCGCGGCGCGGCGGGCGGCGGCGCGGGCTGAGAGCAGCTTCATCATGTCGATGCGGGCTGCAACGTCCAACGCGCTCATCGCCTCGTCGAGCAGTAGGAGGCCACCCTTACCGCCGGAGGGAGCGCTTTCGATTTGCAGCAGCGCCCGGCTTATGATGACGCGCTGCCTCTCACCGCCCGATAGGTCCATGATGCTCTTGCCCGCAAAACGCCAGACTCCGGTCTCGCACATCAGCGTCCGTGCAAGCCCGATGTCGCCCTCGCCCGTGGCGGCGAGCCGGGAACGGTGCGGATAAAGCGCCATCAGTACAAGTTCCAGGCAGTTGAACGGAAAATCGGCGCGTACATCCTGGGGAACAAAGCTGAGCCTCCTTGACCGTTCAAGCGGGGAGAATGAGGAGATGTCCGCGCCCGCGAGCAGCACCCGCCCTGAGGCGGGACGGAGAAAACCGGCCAGTATCTGAAACAGCGTGCTTTTGCCGCTTCCGTTTGGGCCGACAACGGAGATGTGTTCCCCTTCCACCGCTGTAAACGAGATGTTCTCCAAAACAGGCTCTGAACCACCGTAAGAAAAACATAAATTTTCGGCGCTAATCACCGCGTTTGCCGCGCTATTCACGCGCCGCTCCCTTACGCCTTATGAAGATGTAGATGAAGAAGGGGCCGCCGAGCAGCGTTGTCAGCACCCCGACCGGAATCTCGCCTGAGCCTATGAGCCGGACGGCATCGTCGGCAAGGGTGAGCAGGAGAGCGCCCGACAGCGCGGACAGCGGGAGCAGCAGCCTGTTGTCGGAACTGACCGAGAAGCGGAGCAGGTGCGGCACTACAAGCCCGACAAAGCCTATTATCCCGGAGACAGAAACGGAGCAGGCGGTAACTGCCGCGCCGAGCAGCAGGTACAAAAGACGGGCGCGTTTTACGTTGACGCCGAGAGATTCGGCGCCGCGATTCCCAAGGCTTAGCAGGTTCAAGTCCCGCGAAAACAGGATTGCCAGTAGCAGGGCGGCGGACGTACACGGAGCGAGTAGCAGCACGTCCGTCCAGGAACGTCCTGAAAGGCTGCCCATCAGCCAGAATACGATTGCGCCGACATTTTCGCCGGAAGCCATCTTTATAAAGCTGACCCCCGCCTGAAGTACCGCGCTTACGATTATTCCCGCCATGATCAGGTTTGCCGTTATGAGGCCGCTGCCCCGGTTTGCCACCGTCAATACGGCGGCAAGGGTAAGGCCGGCAAATACGAGAGCGGCAAGCGGCGGCGGGAGGACGAGCGCAAGCGTCATGTTGAGGAATATCGCGAGCGACGCGCCAAAGGCCGCCCCCGTCGATATGCCGAGCGTGTACGGGTCGGCAAGCGGATTCTGTAGTATGGCCTGGAATATCACCCCAGCGGCGGAAAGCGCCGCACCGGTGAACGCCGCGCACAGTATGCGGGGAAGGCGCAACTCAAAGACTGCCGCAACCGCGCCGGCTGTGATTCCATCAAGCAGATCCGTTCTGCCGGACAACCTGCCGAGCAGTATACGGGCCACCTCCCCCGCCGAAAGCGGCAGCGCGCCAAAGCCCGCCGAAAAAATTATTACGAGCGGCAGCAGTACGGAGAGCGCGGCTATCATTGAAACACAGAGTTTTTGTTTTGTAATGAACGCACTGGATGGGTTATTCGGAGGCTTCCGGATTTTTGAATTCATCAGGGTACAGAAAGTGTGCGATAGTTTTTACGCCTTGTAAATATCTGAAAACAGGGGATGAGATTATCTTTTCGTCAATGAACAGTACATTGCCTTCGTGAATCGCCGTTATCGCGGAGAATCCGGCGCGTTTACGGAGCGTATACAGAGACTTTGTCGGATTCATCGCGCCCATTTGAACGATATAGGCGTCGATATCCTCCGCCCTGGACAACAGCCTTTCCGTTCCGTAAGACGCGATTGATGAAAGCGGGTTTACAGGTATTGCGTCCTCCGCGATGTTGATCCCGCCTGAAATCTCTATTGCAAGGGCGGGGAGGCTCTTCCGGGAGGCGGTGCGGGTCTCACGTTCCGTCGTTTCAAAAAAAACACGCCGTTTATTTTTTATCGAGGCGGCGGCCTCCCGAATGTTTTGCAGTTCTGAATGAAAATGATCCAACCCCGCCTCCCCGTCCACACCGGCAAGCAGCGCAAGCTGCCGTATATAGCCGTCAAAATCGTCGAAAGTTTCCGGGTAAAGCGATACGACGGGAATACCAGCTTTTTCCAGCGCGTCAATATAGGTGGGGTTATGCCTCCTTATGAACGGACGGATCAAAACAAGATCGGGGGAAGCTGCGATAACGTACTCCGGGTCGCCCGTGTACTCAAAAACGGGAAGCGCCTTTGCCGCCTCCGGATAATCGCACGTTGAATGTCCGCCAATCAGCTTTTCACCGGCGCCAAGCGCGAATAAATTCTCTGTGTGCGCGGAGTAGAGCGAAATAATACGCGCGAAAGGTTGATCAAAGCTAATACTGTTGCCTTCATCATCAGTAATGCTAACGCTTTGACCATACCCCCGCGCGTTAAAATTTAACGGCAAATTCTTTTTAACACAGCACGAAAGACACAGGATCAGTATCAGAAAGTGCGCGTATATTTTCAATTACTGCCGTACGGTTACTTAGCGATCGCTTCGCTTACATGGCGGACAAATATCTGCTGAACGCCCGGATACTGCCCCAAACCTTTAAGGACGGTGGTAACGGTAAAGCCCTTGCTCTCTAAAATACTTTTCCAGGAATCGTCCTCGTCGCCTGCCATATCGTTGTTCGCATGGTCTCCCGCAACTATCATCAGCGGCAATAGTACCGTTTTTTTAACGCCAAGCGCTTCGACCTCCGCAATCACATCGTCAAGCGTGGGCTCCGCCTCAACGGTGCCGATAAGGTAGTTCTTGTACCCCTGTTCTACAAGTTTTTTTGCCAGTATCGTGTAATCCTGATTCGATGCCGCCTCCGTGCCGTGCCCCATGTAGACGACTACCGTATCGCTCGCGGCATACTGCGCCGTTTCCGCGGCAAGGGCCTTGATCAGATCATCATAATCCTTGTCGGATGACAGGAGCGGCTTTCCGTAACGCACGCTGTTAAACTTACTCTCAAACGGCTTTATAGTGTCAAGCATCTCGTGGTACTCGATACCGTCCATCAGATGAGTGGACTGTACCACAAGGTCCTTCACCCCGTCCTTCACAAGCCGCTGTAACGCTTCCTTTACATTATCAATCTGTTCGCCGTCCCGTTCTTTTATCACGTCGATAACTATCTGACTCGTAAACGCGCGGCGCACCTCATAGTCCGGATAAGCCGTAGCGAGCGCATTTTCTATCGCGCCTATCGTCAGGGCGCGGCTCTCGTTAAAACTGGTACCAAAACTAACCGCCAGCAACACCGGTTTACCCGATTTACCTGCCGGTGTACTCGTACAGGACGACAAGCCCGCGATACCCGTAATAAGCACCGCTACAAACATTGAATTAAGCACATTCTTCATAATTACTCCTATTAAAAAAGCGGACAGTTCGCCGCTTATGATAACCGAACATCAACACTTTGGCGTCAATGTTTACTCTAAAAAATATTTTTTGTTCAAACTGAACACCGCCTATGCGGCATTAACTACATTTGTAAATGCGGTTACAGCGAAACAGAGTCAGGCCGGACCGCTAATCCAACGGCGCGGCGGAATCCGGGACGGGAGAAGAAACGCCCCCTATCCGCCGCCGTCCGCGCTACGCCGCTGGCGGTCCCTGACTATTATAAGCCCTTAACACAAAAAAGCCGCGATGCATACCGCGGCTTTTTGTGAATAAAGATGCTATCCAAACATAATACATCTATACTCTCCGGTATGCGAAAGAGAAATACGAACAAAGGCTATTTGGAATACCTTAAAAAAGTACGCGGCCGGGACACACATTCACGCATCCGCCCACTTTTTCAATCGCCCCTATGCTACCAAACTGATAGTATAGGCGCGTGTGAAGCAAGCCTTTCTGCCTCACCAGTTGCTGACTGGCTGACGAAAGATAGCTTGTGAAAACGATCGCGTCATCTTAATGCCTCACGGCAGTGCACGATCCTTTTCTCCACTCATTAAACGACCCTTGTTTTGGTTGCCCGGCTGTAACGGTAACGACCTTGTGGGGGAATTTCACCCCGCTTTCCCAATTCTTACTAGTGTAAATTATGGAGATACTTCTGTCAAGCATAAATTTAAAGGTGCAAATTTAAAAGGCAATACTTCCAAAAAACTATTTGCATTTCCATTATCGCTATGGTATCATGTTTCTGTACATAAGGAAAAAAACGCTAAAATCTCACAGGAGGAGAATATATGGCAGTAAAAGAAATCAAGACCACCTGCGCCTACTGCGGCGCCGGGTGTCAACTGCTGTTTACGGTGGACCAGGACGCGAACAAGATTCTCGACGTGCACCCCACCGAAGGCAGAACAAACGACGGCAAGGCGTGTCTGAAAGGCTGGTACGGCTGGGACTACCTTAACGAC
>JAITIR010000108.1 GCA_031279285.1 Spirochaetaceae bacterium
CCAAGAAAGGGGAGGCCCCGGTGCTTAAAACAACCGGGGCACGATTTTCCGTAATATGATTTCGGCGATATGCGGGACCGGGGAGATTCGGTTTATGGTGTTTAAATTTATACATGCCACTTTACGCTGATTGGCGCGTAAGAAATATATCATCATCAATTTTTTCAGGAAACCATCCTTGCAATACGCTATGTGTATTTAGTTATTAAAAGGTTAGTATGTACAACCGGCGATTATGGTCCCCGCTATATTAGCCACAACTACTTCCTGCTGGGTACACTGACCGGTGTTGGAGGCGATCATAATGGCGGTTTGGCTGACCCGGGACGTTCCGCTGTTCCCAATTCCCCGCTTCCTCATCAGGAGTGGGTCCCTGACAGCCGGTATTAAACCAGCGACGAAGCGTTTGCACGGGCGCTTGTTCAGTTGCATTCCTTGCTAATCACTTTTTTCAGCCTGGCGGACGCTGTGATTGAAGGATCGCGTTTCCGGGCAGCGCGGAAAACGGCGGCGGCGGCGGCGGTGTCGCCTATGTTGACGAGGGCCTCCGCCTGTGATTTGAGCCAGCGGCCCTCCTCATGGGCCGAAAATCCCAAATCTAAAAGTTCCTGCATACATTCGATCCATGTTTCATCGTCAACGACAGGGCGCAGCTTCATACGTACCAGCTCTTTCAGCGATATCTCTACGTCCTGTGCAAAATGGCGAAAGTATGGCAGGCGGCGTTCTTCACGAATCAGGGCGGTGAGCAGGCTGAATGCCTCGTAGTAAAGATTTCGTTTTTCAAGCTCCTCGGCCAAAATAAAAGAACAGTCCATCCAGTCCTCGCGATCAAGGTATTTCGCGAGCGGAAAATTCATGCCGCCCAGATCCAGCCACATTCTGATGGCGGCATCTTCCTCAAAGTTGAGCAGTTCAAAAATTATCAGTTCCGCCTGCGCCCGTTCACGGAACTTTGAGTCGGGGTCGGCAGCCTGTTCGTACAGGTAGTCGCGGTAGTTAAAGCCGTGGCGCCGACCGGACGCGGCGCGGTACGCACGGTCATAATCAAAGCGTAGCTGACGGTTTGAAAGAATCTCGTAAGCGGCAAGAAGTTTCTGCATATACTCACGGGCGTTTTCGCCGGCAATATCAGGATGATGCTGCTTTGCCTTCTCACGGAACGCACGTTTTATTTCCGCTATGGAAGCGCCCTCATCAACTCCAAGAATCTTGTATTGATTATCCAAGCCGTTTTCCCAGTTACAGTGTTTCCCGACGCTATAGCTGTCTGTACTTCAAATCCACATTGGGGTCTTTTGACACAAGAATGGAACAGCCCGCCCGTAGCAGTATTTCACTATGAACGCCGGGCAGGATGCGATCTTTTTTGAATCCGCCCAGAATGATTAGATCAGAATTATGTTCGTTCGCGGCACACAGAATCTCCGCAAAAACAGCACCGCGGCGAATATCCTTTGTGATCTTTACGCCTTTTGCGGTCGCCAATTCACCGACAAAATCCAGAAAACGGCGGCCATTGGTCTCCATGAAGCTTTCATACTCCGCAGCCTCGCTTTCCACAAGGATTTTTTCCAAAAAAAGCTCGTTCACAAGGTCCGTATCAATAACATTCACCGCGCAAAGTCGGCATTTGTACTGCTTTGCCATGACGATTGCGTATTTGGCAGCAAGAATCGATGCGCTTGAACCTGAAATAGCAGCAACTATATTTGAAATTAGCTGTTTTTTCATACCTTACAAACCTTCATAAGAGAGTTCTGCCGGAATCTCCAGACTTTAAATCTAAATATACCATGTAATAAGACATAATTTCAATATACCGGCATTTTGACAGCCATAATCTGGCTCCCGAATCTCTCGTCGTGCAGGTGTGTGGCGGCGGCGCCCGGCAGCGGAGCGCGGTATGTGGCATAGAAAAAAAAAATCCGGCATGTTATGCTGTACTCCATAATTATGGGAGTCCTTTAGTGCCGCCGGTAAAAACGTATCCACATTCAGGTTTCATGAGTGTCAAGGTGTTGTTGCTCGTCTATATACTGCTCTGTGTGTTGACCGTATTTTTTTCGAGAAACCTGTTTTACGAAATTTTAATAAACGGTCAAACGCCGCGTCTTTTGGAATTGGCCGTTTACCTTACCATTCCCGTGGTGCTTTTTGTTATGCTGAGCATATCCGCCGTAAATGTGGTTCGCGACCTCTTGACAAAGAAACCCTGTAGCAAATTTCAGTTGAGGCTGATCAGCAATTTTATTATCATCGTCGTACTGACCGCGCTGCCGGTTATCTTGATAACAATACAATCTTTCTACGAGGTTGTACACTACTGGCCAAATATCAAGGTACGGGAAGCGCTTGCGGACGCCAATGGTTTTGCTGTTGATGTCTACACATTGCGTACGGAAAAGTATGAAGCGTTTATTAGCAGAGTTGATTTTGACGCGCTTCCCGGTTTGTACCAGAGTGATGAAACAAAACGCTTTGGAGTCGATAAAAATGACATTGTAGCGATTCAGGATTTTGCAGCCGGCAGGAACGACAGTTGGCGTAGCGTTTTTTTTACCGGACTAAGGGGGCTTACACTCTCATCCCCGCCCGCTCTGCTTCAAGGCTTTGTTACGCAGCGCATTATGCCACGTGATACCGATGTGGTGCGCTATGTCGATACACGGAAAAAAAACACACTGCGTGTAGTTAGCTTTACTTTGGGTGAAGGTTTTGACGCAGGGAACGAACTTATACGTGCCGAAACGTTCCGCTTTGAAGGGTTAAATCAAATATTCTTTCACAATATGGGTTACTTGGTATTCTTTTATTACGGTATATTCTTCCTGCCTATACTACTGATGATTCTGATAATAGCGTTTGGTTTTACCCAAATCATGATTCAGCCTATCGCGGACCTGGGTGAGGCTACTATGCAGGTGGCAAGGGGTGATTTTAAGATACAGATTCTGACTCACCCAAAAGATGAACTTGGTCTCTTGATCAACAATTTTAATGTTATGGTTCAGAATTTGGAAAAAACGCGCAATGATCTTGTCCGTTCGGAAAAACAATCAATGTGGCAAAGCATGGCACAGCAACTTGCCCATGAAATAAAGAATCCTCTCACACCAATTAAACTTACGGCGGAGCGTGTTCTTCGCCGGTTCCGCGATAATCCTGAAAAAATGGATGAAATATTGGGAGACTCGATGATAGCAATAATCCAGGAGGTTGAAAGCCTTGCTATACTGCTTGATGAATTTAAAACGCTTGCGCGTCCGATTGAGCCTTCCCTTTCAACAACAAATATACGTGACGCAACGGAAGAGATTATCATGCCTTACAAAATGTCATGGAATAAAATACATTTTGATACGAGTGGTGTGTATTCATGGATCGAAGTAAAAATGGACAGAAAACGCCTTTCACAGGTTATAGGCAACCTTGCGATAAACGCAATTGACGCAATAGACGGCGATGGTACAATAGAGATACGTACAGATATTGTCAATAAACGAAACTGTAGGTATTGTAGATTGTCAATACAGGATACAGGAAAAGGGATCGATAAAGAGGTGTCCGCAAAAGTATTCACGCCGTATTTTACCACAAAAGAGTCAGGCACAGGACTAGGCCTGCCCATAGTTGAACGTATTGTAAATGATCATGGTGGAGGTATTTGGTTTAACTCCTTACCGGGCGCCGGTACGACATTCTTTGTTGACATTCCGGTTAAAGACTAAAGGGGCGGCATGCATAATATTTTAGTGATAGACGATGAACGGGCGGTAAGAACCACAATAGCCGAAATCATGGAAGATGAAGGTTATACCGCGTTTACAGCGGAAGATGCCGTCTCTGGTATGGAAATATTGTCCCAAAAAGAAATTTCCATCGTCATACTTGATGTGCTGTTGCCAAAGCTGGGAGGCATAGAGGCTCTTGAAAAGATACGCGCCCAGTGGCCCGAAACCGAAGTAATAGTGATATCGGGACATGCCAACATTGATACAGCGGTTAAGGCGGTAAAACTAGGTGCATTTGATTATCTTGAAAAACCGCTGTCAATAGATAAATTATCAACCGCTTGCAGGAATGCAATCTTGCTTATCAGCCTGAGGGAAGAAAATGCGGAGCTTAAACGGAACGCGGGTTCCGGTATTGAACTGATAGGAGACAGCCCGCAGATTGAACAGGTACGCAGCCTGATAAGGCAGGCGGCAGGCAGTGATGCCCGTATACTTATAACGGGTGAGAACGGCAGCGGCAAAGAACTGGTGGCGCGCGCCGTACATAAACTTTCTTCACGGGCAAACGCGGCTTTTATCGAAGTGAACTGCGCCGCTATTCCCGACAACCTCATTGAAAGCGAACTGTTTGGGCATGAAAAAGGCGCGTTCACGGACGCCGTATCACGGAGACGCGGACGTTTTGAATTGGCATCGGGTGGTACGCTCTTTCTTGACGAAATTGGCGATATGTCACTCAACGCCCAGGCCAAAGTACTTAGGGCGATTCAGGAACAAAAGATAGAAAGGGTAGGCGGTGAAAAGAGTATAAACGTTGATGTGCGCATAGTGGCGGCCACAAATAAAAATCTGGAAGATGCCTGTAACAAGGGCGCTTTCCGTCAGGATTTATTTTTTCGCCTGAATGTTATACCAATACACATGAGCGCGTTACGCGAAAGGCCCTCCGACATTGAACCGCTGCTCCATCATTTTTTAGGTGAGGCCGGCGCCGGTGCTTTTACATTTGATGATGATGCCCGCACCTGCCTTACGGAATACCCCTGGCCGGGCAATGTGCGTGAACTGAAAAATCTGGCGGAGCGCATCGCGGTTCTTTGTAACGATGATCATATTGGTCGTGACGATCTTGAAAACCTATTCCTTCCGCACAATGGCGGAAAAGCGCCGGATAACGCTCCCTCAGGCGGCACGTCTTGTCAAAACATTCTTGATGATGATATATTGAAAATACCTTACAGTCATGCAAAAGAATTGTTTGAAAAACGTTATCTGGAATATCAGTTGAAAAAAAATGATTATATTATGTCGCGTACCGCGGAGGCTATTGGGATGTATCCGGGGAACCTTCACGCAAAACTGCGGAAATTTGGTATAGAAAAAAAAGTATAGGGAGGATTGTTATGAAGGAATTAACGGAAAGGCAGCGGGTTATATTAAATTTTATCGCACACTTTATTGACGAGCACAACTACCCGCCCACATTCAGACAGATTGCAGGCCATTTTAAAATTACGGTAAAAGCCGCATACGATCATGTTACGGCACTAAAAAAGAAACAAAAACTCAGGCTTCATGACAAAAGCTCACGCACGATGGAAATTATCAGCAACGTAAGCTACGATAACGAACAAAAAGATTTTGAAGACATTCCTATACTTGGTGAAGTGGCAGCAGGTCCGCGCATACTTTCTGATGAAAACTATATGGGTAGCATACGTATCCATCGTTCCATGCTAAAAAAACGAAGACGATACTTTGCGCTGATTGTACGTGGCGATTCTATGACGGGTGCCGGCGTGATGGACGGCGATACGGTGATAATCGAAAAAACCGAAACCGCAAAAAACGGCGATATTGTTGTAGCTATGCTTAACGACGGGTATACGCTAAAAAGATTCTTTAAACGTAATGAAAACATTAAACTTCAATCCGAGAATTCCGCTTACTATCCGATATACTGCAACGATGTCCGCATAGTAGGACATCTTGCCTGCGTAATACGCTCTTACTAACAGACCGATGGCAAAGGGTGAAAGTTTTTTGTTTTTAGGTCCTGAATTGGGCGAAAAACAGGACGCTATTGAAAAAATACGCGGAGAATTGACAAAAAAATACGGCATTCCGCCGGAAGAAACATCTTTTTATGCCGGTGATACGCCCTCCGCAAACATTATATCTTTCCTGCTGAACGGCTCATTGTTTTCTGAAGCCCGCCTGGTATTTGTCAAAAATGTGGAACTGTTGAAAAAAAAGGATGAAACCGCAAGTCTTGTCTCCTATCTTAAAAACCCTGCCGATGACACTACACTGATCCTTGTTTCGGACGTTACTGGCATTGACCGTACAGTAGTGGATGCTCTGCCCAAAGACGCAAAGCATATATTTTGGGAATTGTACGAAAGCAAAAGGCCTGAATGGGTACGTTCATACTTTCGCCGTGAAGGTTTTTTCGTTGACGAGGATGCCGTAAACACAATTTTGGAATTGGTAGAAAATAATACAGACGCGCTACGGCGCGAGTGTTCACGTTTGATGCTGTTTGCGGAAAAAGAAAACGGAACGAAAGGAACAATAAGCGCGGCTGAAATTGAAAAATCGCTTTCGCACACGCGCAGTGAATCCGCCTTTACACTTTTTTCCGCGCTGGCCGCCGGCAATTTGTCAAAAAGCATCGAGATAATGAATACGCTGCTTGCCGCCCAGGAGACACCTGTCGCGATAATCGCCGGACTTTCCTGGTGTTTCAAACGTTTTCGTGATTACTGTGAGCTTGCGGCACGAGGGGCGGCTTCCGATTTTGAGTTAAAAAAAGTAGGCATCACTACAGCAAAAAGCAGGCGTGACTATGCCGACGCGGAACATACCTTCGGCCTGGCCGCAGCCGATAAGTGCATAGCGCTATGCGCCGAATACGATCTTGCCGCGCGCTCAGGCGGGGGAGGGCTTGAAAATATTCTGTTGAATCTTTACCTGTACAAATTATGGAGTCTCAGGGTACATTAACGTAACCGAAAGGAGCTATGTTTGAAAAACTTTGAAGAACGGCTTGAACATCTTGAAAGGCTTGGTGAACAGGTTCGCAAAACCGACATACCGCTTAACGAAGCGCTTGCGGCATTTGAAGAAGGTATTAAACTTGCCCGCGAACTGGAAAAGGACCTGGAAAAAATCGAAAGCCGCATCGAGATTCTGGTAAACGGCGATAAGGCAGTTAACAACGAAAAACCGGAGCTTGAACTGTTCAACGGTATCTGACATTCCGGCTATCAAGACGCGATGGAAATATATCGTCCGGCTCACGTAGCTGTGGTGTTGGCAAACACGTACCGGCATCAGGCAGGTTGACAAGCATGTTTTAAAGGCGGATTATCAAATACAATAGGTGGTAAACAAGCATGGTTTATGAGATGATACGTGAAATTTTTAACCTGTGTTCCGGAAATCAGATGCGGGATGTGTTTGTAAGCGAAATCGAGACTGACGATCTTGACGTTTATGTAAAGCAATACCTTGTCGGGACAGAAGTAAGCTGCGAAAAATCAGTCAATGAATCGGGCGGTGTTGTGTACGATATAGTTACGGACGATTTAAAGCAGAGGCTTACATTCAGCTAAAACGGTCTGTTAATTTTGTTTTAAGGGGAGTGTATGGCAAATATAGAAGTGATTATGGGCGATATTACCACGCAGAAGGTTGACGCGATTGTGAATGCGGCCAACTCTACCATGCTGGGTGGAGGCGGTGTGGACGGGGCGATTCACCGTGCCGCCGGCAGGGAGTTGTATGAGGAGTGCCTGAAAGTTCCGGAAGGTCCTGGCGGGCGCTGTCCGAGGGGACAGTGCGTAGTAACGGGGGCGGGCCGGCTGCCCTGCAAAAAGGTGATCCACACGGTGGGGCCTGTGTACGGCGGCGGCGCGGGTGACGCAAAAGTTCTTGGTGACTGTTACCGCAACTGCCTTGTGGCGGCGGAACGGGAGGGCATTGAAAGCATGGCCTTTCCGAACATCAGCACGGGCGTCTACGGTTACCCGTTACGCGAGGCAGCTGAGGTTGCGATAAACGCCGTCCGTGAAATTTTACCAAAAACGCCTTCCGTAAAACTTGTACGGTTTGTATGTTTCAACCGCGAGAACTATCAAATTTATGAAGAACTGTTGAAACGTTAAAGCGCGGCATTCACTAGTACATTGTAAATGCTAAACAGGTGGTTATATATTACCCACAAACCAAGAGGGCGGGGGTAAGGGTCAAGGGTGAATCGGGATTTCGTTTGAATTGCAGTAACCGGCGATCAGTTTATAGACGGCTTCTGCCGATTTATCGTAAGAATACTTTTCCAGAGCAGCGCACGGGGACTCGACCGGCTCTTTTAACAGAGCATCCAAATCAACATCTGTGCTGTACGGGTCTATGTAATGGGCGGTCCCACCATATATTTCCGGCAGGCTTGCGGCCCTGGCGACAATTACAGGCGCTCCGCAGGAGAGTGCCTCCAGCGGTGTCAGCCCAAAACCTTCATAGTAGGACGGCAGGATAAAAGCCTTACACCCTTCCATCAGCGCTTTTACCTTTCCGTCGTCAATGTATCCCAAAAGAATAATGTTTTGTAAACGATCCCTGTCGTTTAATTCTTCAGCCTGCGTCGTCGGAAGCCGTGAACCGGAAACGGCAAATGTATCTTCCGGATGTTTTGCGGCATACTCAACGATCCATTTCATGTTTTTCCGTTTTGAAATTGTTCCCAGCGAAAAATAGAACGGCTTTTTGAGCGCTGGAAAATCTGAAAATACAGAATAGTCCGGCTTTATTGTTTGGAAATGCAGCCAACTGCTGTATATCACCTGTATACGTTCAGGCGGTATATTAAAAGTTTTTGCAATTTCATTCCTGCTGTATTCCGATACGGTAATAATTCTTTTTGCTTTTCGTGTGATAAGCCTGTACTGGTACATATTGTACAAGCGTACAAGTTTATCACGAAAACCTGAAAAATCTTTAGGGAAAAGTTCACAGTATATGTCATGCAAGAAAACTATTGACGGAACAAGGGGGAGGCAGGTATTCCCGTATTCAAGCACGGTATAATTCTTATGCCGCAACAAAAATCCCTGAACCGTTATCATCTGCCAAAAAAGATGCGATTTAATTTTTGTTTTAAGCTGAATTATGTCTATATTTTTGTAATCGGGAACGGTAAGCGGGTTGG
>JAITIR010000093.1 GCA_031279285.1 Spirochaetaceae bacterium
TACGGAGAACCATAACCCGCCGGACAGTAAGGAACTGTGCATAGATGAAATGCACACATTACTTACCGGTCCGCACGGTTCTCTTTATATCATATTTATTTTGAAATCGGAATCGCTGCACACAACGATAGGCGGCTTGACAAAGGGCGGTCTTGGGTCTAGGTTTTTATAAATGGCAGACAAAAAGTTGCGGCAACAGGTTTTTTTTGACTCGGTACAATCTTTTACAGAGGCCTACCTGAGTCGCCGGCGCAGAATTCAACGTATAAAAAGGGAAAAACAGCAGAAAAAAAATCCTATTATTGACTGGATAGAGGCCTTTGTTTGGGCGGCCTGTGTAGTCTTGCTTATAAATCAGTACCTTTTTCAGGCTTATCAGATTCCATCCGGTTCAATGGTAGACACACTGCTGATAGGGGACCGGATTTTTGTCAACAAACTGATTTACGGGCCTGAATTGCTGCCGGGTCTCCTAAAACTGGACAGCCCCATAAAGCCCAAACGGAATGACATTATCATATTCGAAAATCCGTCATACAATTCACGCGGTACCGCATTTGATGTGGCGCAACGCATCATTTATATGCTTACGATCTCACTTGTAGACATTGATAGGGATCAGGCCGGCAACCCAAAGGCGCATTTTTTGATAAAACGGGCAGTCGGCATGGGCGGAGACTGTTTTTATTCGCGGCGCGGCGAAATGTTTGTCCGCTTTAACGGCGAGGACAGGGTAGTAAGCGAGCGGGATTACAACGAACAGCGCGGCTGGAAGCACAACATCACCCGGCTTGTTGATGAGGATTCCTACCCGGCCATAGAGTTGGCCGGAGTCGCGGCGGCGTGGATAGACCTCCAGCTTACACCAACGCTGGAAATGTTCGATGCGATCAGAGTATACAATGAATTGCGTTACAACGACCTGAACACTTTCAACACATACTGGCTGGAAACAAACTGTGCCGCCTTTCCGCACGAAGACCGCTACAGTGAGCAGCTTGCCCGCCGCGTACAGGGTTGGTATATCCCCGCGAATTATATATTGCCGCTCGGAGATAACCGTGACAATTCGCATGACGGACGTTATTTCGGTCCTGTACGTATCTCAAAAATATTGGGAAAGGGCGCATTCATCTACTGGCCGCTATGGCCGCCGCCGGGCCGCGCCGGTTTTCTCAAATAAGGCGGCAGTATGTTTAATAAATCACTTAAATATTCTTACGCCGACAAAAAAAATATGGCGGCAAAAAGACGCGGTATCATTTTTATTGTACTGTTATTTTTCGCGATCTATATGCTAATAACAAATTTCTTGTTTTTAATCCGCATACTGGAAAATACATCCATGCAGCCTTCGCTTAATTATGGCGATAGATTTATATTTTCGACATTCGGAATAAAAAAAAACCTAAAGGATTTACCGTTTTTCGACTCGTTGCCCGCAGACCGCGGTAATGTGGTTTTGATAAATAAAAATGCATACAGAAACAACAGCATCATAAAAAGTGTGTTTGATAAACTGATCCGGTTCTTTTCGGTAAACAAAATAGGACTTTCCGGAATGGAAGACCAGGTATTTATCAAACGTGTAATAGCCCTGCCAGGCGATACAATATCAATGAACAACTATGTTCTTAGAATACAGCCGGAAGGCGACAGGTATACATTCACGGAATTTGAATTGTCCGATAAACTTTACGAAATAAACATTCCAAACGTGCCGGCTCTATGGGATGAAGCTATACCTTTTTCAGGCAGCATGGAAAAAATTGTACTGGGAAGTGATGAATTTTTTGTCCTTTCTGACGACCGCGGCAATACAAACGATTCACGCACATGGGGGCCAGTTCCCGCCGCCTTTATAAGCGGCAAGGCCATATTCCGGTATTGGCCGCCCGATAAAATAGGCGTCCCCTAGTACTTAAAACCGCTTTCCCCTATGAATTCGCGCAGCAGGCTGTCGGCTGGAACCGCCTGCGGCGGAAGAATGTTGAAATTATCAAAAAAGTCCAAAAGCCGCGTCGCTTCGTCGTATGATGTATTTTCCGGTTTTACCCCTCGCAGTAAACGTTCCGTATAACATTTCAGAACGGGTATCTCGTAATCAAGGGCAGAATTGAAAACAGCATCGGCGCTGTTTTCAAACCTGAATATGTGCTTTTCAGCGCCCTTCTGAACGCTGTCCCACGTGGACAGCGTTCGTAACACGCTTGCTCCCCTGAACCGGTTGTCCCTTACGATGCGCCGGAGCAAGCGGTTGTCGCAGGGGTTCACCGGATTCTGATCATCAACTATAATCTGTGTCAGAACGGAAACAAATATTTTAAATTTATTCTCGTTTTTAATTTGATGTGTGAGCGCGTCGTTAAGGCCGTGTATACCTTCAATAACAAGCACTTCCCGCCGCTTCCCCAGCCTAATCGTTTCCCCTTCTTTGCGCGTACAGGTTTTAAAATCAAAAACAGGCAGCGTAACATCCTTTCCGTCGAAAAGGTCCAAAAGCTGCCTGTTAAGATAATCAACATCCAAGGCTTCAAGACATTCCAAATCCGGCTGTCCATTTTCGTCTTTTGGCGCATTATCAGGATGCAGGTAGTAATCGTCAAGGCTTATCGCAACAGGTTCTATGCCAAGAACCTTTAAATGAATGGCAAGACGTTTTGCTGTTGTTGTCTTGCCGGAGCTTGATGGGCCGGCTATCAGGACAAGTTTTACATCGTTACGACACTCGTAAATCTCATCAGCTATCGCGGAAAGTTTTTTATCCTGAAAAGCCTCATTCATCCTGATAAATTCTTTTATTGTTCCATCAGCTATTAATTCGTTGATATGCCCCGCGGAGTGGACGCCGATGATGCGTCCCCACTTTTTATACTCGTTGTACGCCGAAAATATTTTTGGGCTTTCCGTAAATTTTTGCAGAGTCCCGCTGCCACGGTACGGCGGAAAACGCAGCAAAAAACCTTCATGATAGGCTGAAATGTCAAATACGGATACATCGCCCGTACTGTGAAGCAGCGGCGCAGCGTACAAACGGACAAACCCGCCAAGTTGATTCACCTTTACCCGCGCCCTCCCACGCTGGCGCAGCAACAGCGCCGTACTTTCCAGGCCGTTTCTTTCAAAATAATCAAGCGCTTCACGGTAATCTATGTACCGGCAGCTTATCTCCAAATCCTCCGCGATTAAGCGCCGCATCTCTGTCTTCAGTATGTTTATCTCATCTTCGCAAACCTTTGGGCTGCGGGTAAACGTGTAGTAATACGCACAGTCTATGGAATGGTACAGATATTCACCACGATCGGGAAGCGCGCGACGTATAGCCGCGGAAAGCAGAAATGAAACGGTACGGCGATAAATTTCTACACCTTCACCACAACTGTCGTAGCCCGATACTTTATCCCCGGGGCTGTTGTTAGGGACTTGAGGTATTTGTTTTTCGTTCATACATATCCTTTCGGGAATGCGTCCGACACGATTCGAACGTGCGACCTACGGATTCGAAGTCCGTTGCTCTATCCGGCTGAGCTACGAACGCGCAGCGCGGACTACGCGCCAGATTCAATGTATACTCTAACCCTGATTGTTTCAATATACCTGGCGAGGACAACCGCCCGGTTAGGTAACGTAAGGTGAGACGAAGGCAACAGATCACGACTCATGCTCTGCGCGAGCTTAGGATCCTATGATGAAGCGGACGAAGCACAGTAACAGACCGCGCGCGCCGGCACAACGCGAAAACCCGTGCATACTACCGCGCATTCCGGTATGTATCACGATAGTTTTTGTATATAGAGGGAGTTATGTGCCATTGCGTTGATTTGGAGATAATGCTTGAAGCTATAGAAAATAAAATTTCTAATGAAACATTATTAAAAATATAACAATGCGGTACTGCACATAACGAGGCTGTCGAATTAATCGTTTTTGGAAAGAACGGGTTCCGTTCTAATATATCGATGGCCAATTACACAAAAAATCTGACAGGCTCTAATAGACCACACTGTTAGTCTTTTGTATATTTTTCCGACAGCCTCAACATGACAGTTTGGTCATGTTATCTATGTACGGTTTCCAGTATTCCGCGGATTAGGCCCGCCGGCGGGCGTATTTTTAATTTTGTAAACTTGAACCACCCTGCACGATCCGTTTTTTTATTTTCTTCGATGGTTTTAAAAATGTAGGCGGCGTATTCATTTATTTTAGGAATATTTTTTTCTTCATAGGAAAAGGCCAGCGTGTTAAGGTACTCCATGTTGGACTGCGCGAGCATACTGCCAGAAAAACTTTTAAACGCGCTAAAAACCGGAGCGGCCATGATGTCCGGCGACTGTCCTTCCAGCAACACAAAGACAAGTGTGCCGTTCTGCCTTGCGCGAAAACTCCGTGTAAGTTCATGGGCCAGAAACATGTACGACTTGATATGGTTGTTGACAACAAAATCGATTCCGACCGGGGAAAAATCGCGCATTTCCGTACCGTTGGCGCCGGCGCAAACGACGATGCCGGAACCGACGGTTCCGTTTTTATTTTCCGCCGCCAAAATAAGGCTACGGGCGGATATAGGGCTGCACGGATTCCAGTCGAGAGGCACGATTCTTTCGGTTGCGGTACTAAACATAGGGCGGCGCCGGCCATTGTTTCCGGGGATCAGAGATAAGGCCGTTTTTATGCCGCGCCTCCCCGCCTCGTCGGCAAGGGCGCTTACCAGTTCGGGCCCTGAGCCCGCGATCAACATGGAGCCGTTCACCCCGCTATTATACCCCCGCAGACAGGTTTAGTACAACAGCAGTTGGATTGTATGCGCGAAACCCAACAAACCGCTATGTCAGGAAGTCCGAAAGGCGGCGGAATGTCTGATTTACGATGTTTTTGTCCTCAATGTCTACGTTTTCGCCCAGTTCGTCTATCAGGCTCTCTACTGAGGAAAGACTCTCGTTCAGCGCACTGTGAAAGCCGCGTGAACAGGTCAGGTGGTAAACGCCTGAGCCGTTGCTTGTCAGACCGAGAAAGCCCAAATCTTTTTTAGTAGTTTTCCAGAGCGCGGGCACAAGTATCAGCGGCAAAATTCCTAGCAGGGCGGGTAGATCATGCTCTGACGAAAATTCCTTCCTCCGCGACCACTCTATTTTTTCCACACCATCCATTTCCAGCGAACCGGATATACGCAGTATCAGCGCGAGTTTTTCGCCCTCCAGCAGCCTGTACGTGTCCTGAAGCGTGATGCAACCCTTGAGCCCTTTGAACATAGACTCGCCTCCGGGAGACGATGCAAGTCGTTTCGCCTCGTCCTTTATCCGCGAAAGCCGTTCCCAGGGCAGGATTACGCGCTTCTTGCCCTTTATTTTTTCGATTGAAAAAATTTCGCCTGCGATTCTGATGTTGTTTGTAAAGTCCCGCACAACAGCCTTTGATTTAATGCCGTTGGAAACCGCGTTGCCCGTACCTTTTGCCGGGTAAAGCCCAAGTTGCACCGGAAGTTCGCCGCCCAGCCGTTTCAGGATTTTTTCCGACAGGGGCGAGACGGAACTGGCGTACATACGAGCCGTGCGGATAATCTCGCCCGCTACGATATATTTAGGGTCCATCTTGAACATAACGGAACCGGGGTGAATCAGAATACGGTCCGCTGTTAGGCTGCGGTAAACGTCCCGTCCCTGTCTCACACAGACAAACTGGATAAGGCCGCGGGCGACGGCACATAGGTAGTCGTCGACCGGCCCGCCGGATAGGATCGGCACGCCCATCTCCGACACGATAAGTTCGAGTTGTACGACAACATTGATGATTTCCGACATTGCCTTTTCGTCCAGGTAGTTTTTTTCGCAAAAATGCGCCCTGTCGGCGGCCTCTTTGCACTCGTGGAACAGCTTGAGGTACGAGACAAAGTCGCCCGCGTTGTCGCGGAAGTGATGGTGCGCCCGCCGCGCGTCAATTTCCTCACCGGGCGGCAACACGTAGGGGCTTTGCGTGGAGAGAAAGGCAGCCGCTATTATCGTTTCCTCGGTAACGTTGGGATAATTCAGAATCGCCTCGACAATGATACGCGATTGACGGGGCGAAAGCGGGAATTCCGTCATCATCTTGCCGATTTTAGACAGCGTATTATCGCTTTCAAGAGCGCCGAGCAGGTTGAGAGTCTCGACGGCGGAGCGTATGCCCTCCCGTCCCGGTGTGGAGATAAAGTCAAATTCCTCAAACGCGATGACGCCAAGTTCCGCCATGCGCAGCACGACCTCTGAAAGGTCCGTGCGGTATATCTCCTCCGTGGTAAAGAGCGGACGGCTTTCAAAGTCGCGCCTTGAATAGAGCCTGTAGCAGCTTCCGGACCGTGTACGCCCCGCCCGCCCCTTCCGCTGGTTGCATGATGCCTTGGAGATCGCACCCTCGACGAGGCTTGAGGTGAAGGTCTTTGGGTTGTAGAAATTCATTTTTGAAAGCCCGGAATCGAGCACCGCTGTGATGCCGTCTATCGTAACGGACGTTTCGGCGATGTTGGTCGCGACAACTACCTTTGTCTTGCCCCAGGGCGCCTTGTCGAACACACGCTCCTGCTCCTCCTTGCCGAGCCTGCCGTACAACGGGATCAGGTGGAGCTTTCGTCCCACGGGGCAGGCGGCAAGAAGCATGATGCAGTCCTTTATCATTTTTTCACCAGGCAGGAATATGAGGATATCGCCCGGACGTTTTTCGCTGATGATCCGCTCCACTATCGTCGTTATCTTATTTAAAAGGAGTTCCGAGGCGGCCAGTGGCGTCTGCTCCTGATCGGGGGCCGCTTCCAGAGGTTCGTAGATCAGCGTTACGGGGTACGTTACCGCATCAATCTTTACCACAGGACATTCGCCGAAGTACTCCGAAAAAGCACCGGTATTTATCGTTGCGGAAGAAACGATAACCCTAAAGTCTCGTCGCACTTCGAGTATACGTTTCAGCAGTCCCAGTATAAAATCTATCGTCAGACTCCTCTCGTGCGCCTCGTCCACAATGACGCAGTCATACTTTGAAAGCCAGGGGTCAAGTTTCATCTCCTGAAGCAGGATACCGTCCGTCATAATCTTTATCTTGGTTTTTGGTACTGTCATGTCGGCAAAACGCATCTTGTAGCCGATAAGTCCGGGTATCGTCTCGCCCAGTTCTTTGGCGATGTACTCGCTGACGGACAACGCGGCTATACGGCGCGGTTGTGTAACGCCGATCATTCCGTTCGCCGCAAAGCCTGCATCGTACAGGATCACCGGAAGCTGTGTAGTCTTTCCCGAACCGGCAGGGCTTTCTACTACCACAACCTGGTTCTCATCCAGTGCCGTGAGAATCAGATCTTTATGCTGATACACAGGTAAATCAAAATAGTTCATTTGACAGAATTATAACCTTCCAATCAACAATTAACAATGCAGACCCGCCAAGTGTGACCGCACTACACATAAAAATAAGTTTTGTATATAGTTAGGTATGAAAATTTTTATGCTTTATGGATTTGCGCTGGCAGTACTTACATCGACGCCTGCGCTTATGTTTGCACAGCAGCAGGCGAAGACGGAAGGTATAGTACCTGATACCGATTTAAGTACGCTCAAGCCTGATATGCCGTCCGTTATCAGTTCGAATGTCGCTTTTGCCGACAGTAGCAATAAATGGGTGGCGATGTCCGCCGAAGTACAGGCGATCACCCAGGCGCCTATAGAAAAACTTTACGCTATCCTTCATGACATCGAGAATCAGCCCAAAGTGTTCAACAAGGGATTAAGCGTTACAAAAAGCGCCAAAATTGAAGAAACCGTGGAGGACGGCACGATCGCCACCTTTACGACGACGGCTGTAGGGCAGGACACGGTGTACACCGCGCTCGTCTCGGAAAGGACGGACATACCCGATTCCGTGTTTATCACGGTAAGACAAACGAAGGATACCGATCAGATACGGAATCTGTACGCTACGTGGTACATTTCTACCGTAACCATAAACGGCGCAAAGTACAGTTATATCCGCTTTTACGATTCGAGTGAGGCCGCCGGCGGCAGCATTAAAAAGGGACTCATCAGCGCCGGTATAAATTCCGCCCACACCTCGTCAATAAACCAGCTTATAGC
>JAITIR010000097.1 GCA_031279285.1 Spirochaetaceae bacterium
TTGCCGCTGTTTGGTGTGCAAGTGGCACACTAAACACGCGGTAGAGGCCGTGGTTTACTACCAATTTTTGTCGGTGTTGCTGATTTTAACCGCCCCAAGGGGCGGGGTATTAAACCCCATGGCAGAATAAAGGACAGGCCGGAGAACCATTATACGCCCAAACATGGGAGTTGGCTAAACATGGCGGAGATATAGCTGAATGTGATAAACAACCACGGGCTGTCAGCATGGATAGCCACGATAGAGCAGATGATGAAAGAAACGGCGGAGTGGAACCGGAGACGTAATGAGGAAGCGTGTAAGATCAACCGGCGTTTTACCACTGCTGATACTCGTATTAAACTGAAACGGCCCTACCCACAGTTTGAATGATGTCTGGATACTAGTCCGCTATAGGCATACCGGGCAATGTTTACAAAAATTTCTTTCCGCGGTTGACAAGGAGGGGGTGTTTCCGGTACAAAGAATGGACGATAACAGTTAAATTTTGAATTGAAGATAAAGAATGAAGATAGAGATAGACACGCACACACATTCCATAGCGTCGTTGCACGCCTATTCAACGATAGATGAACTTGTTTATGGCGCGGAAAAACACGGATTAAGGGGCTTTGTGCTGACGGAACACGGGCCGGCGCTGCATGGCGGGCTGCCCCATCCGTACTATTTCGGCAATTTGCAAGTGCTGCCGCATGAAATTCGCGGTATAAAACTGTTTCGGGGGGTGGAATTGAACATCATGGACGAGAACGGCGGCCTCGATCTGCCTGTCAAATACCTAAAGATTCTTGATTTTGTGATGGCCGGGCTCCACGAAGCCTGCTTTACGCCGGCTTCGAAGGACAAGAACACCCGCGCCATGCTTGCGGCGATTGAAAATCCCTTTGTTGACTGCATATCCCACCCCGGAAACCCTGCTTACCCGGTAGACTACGAAAAAGTGGTAAAGGCCGCCACCCGTTGCGGCAAGGCGCTTGAGATAAATAACAGTTCTTTCAAAGTAAGGAAGGGCAGCGATGAAAACTGTAAGACAATAGCCCGCCTAGCCAAAGCCTACGGCTGTCTTACAAGTTGCGGCAGCGACGCCCACTACCGGGAGGACGTAGGCCGCTTCGATGCGGCGCAGGCAGTGATAGAGGAGGCGGGCATAGGCGGGAAACAACTTATCAACAGCACGTTGGAGGACTTTACCGAATTCTACAAACGGCGCAGGGCGGAACGTAAGCGGCATGGTTAATGAAACGCCGGAACCCTTACGGGCGCCGCAGACTTCACAGCTGCGGCCGGACGCCGCAAAGCCGGACGCTGCTGACCGGCTCGGCACGGAGCCGGTCGGACGCCTCCTGCTCCGTTTCTCGATACCGTCCATAGGGGGCATGGTACTCAACGCGCTGTACAACGTTGTGGACCGCATATTCGTTGGGCGCGGCGTCGACGAGATTGCACTCGGCGGCATATCCCTCGTGATGCCGCTTATGACGCTGTCGATGGCCTTCGCCATGCTGTTCGGCATAGGCGCGGCAAACATGATCTCGATGCGCATGGGCCAAGGAAAACGGGGCGATGCGGAGAACGCGCTCAACCATTGTTTCTTCCTGCTGATTACGGTCGGTTTGCTCACCACAGCCCTTGAACTCACACTGCTCGATCCGTTGCTCGCCCTGCTCGGCGCGCAGGACGGCAGCGCCGCGATAGCGTACGCCCGCCGTTACTACCGCATAATACTGATAGGCCAGGTGTTCTTTCAGTTGAGTTTCGGCCTCTCACACTGTAGCCGAGCGCAGGGCTTCCCGATAATGTCCCTTCTCTCCATGGTTTTTGGCGCGGGCCTCAACTCGATCCTTGACCCGATCTTCATATTCGGTTTCGGTTGGGGGGTCGAGGGCGCGGCAATCGCCACCATAATCTCGCAGTTCTGCGCCGCGATCTGGATACTGAGCTTCAGCTTCAGCGGCAAGGCTCTGATCCGGCTGCGGCCCAAAACCCTTACGCCGTCCTTCGGCATAGTGAAGACGATAGCAGCCTTCGGATCGGCCTCCGCCCTGCTTCAGTTTGCTATGTCCGCCGTGCAGCTCCTCCTGAATTCAAGCATGGGCTGGTACGGGGAAGCGGCCCTCAATGTGGCCAACGGCGGCGACATCGCGCTGTCCGGCATGACGATAATCAACTCGTTCACGATGTTCATCCTGATGCCCGTTTTCGGCATAAACCAGGGGGCGCAACCGGTGCTGGGCTACAACTACGGCGCGAAAAAGTTTGACCGCGTGCGCAGGGCCTACTTTCTGGCCGTCCTCGCCGCCACTTGCATCTGTACGGCCGGCTTCATCGTTACGCGCTTCTTCCCCGTCTTCATCATAAGGCTGTTTGTGCCGGACGGCAGCCCCGCCCTGATGAGCATCACCAGTTTCGCGCTCCGCACGGCATTGCTTGCCCTGCCGCTCAACGGCTTTCAGATAGTGTCGTCCAACATGTTTGCCGTCACCGGGCGTCCAAAAGTATCGATCCTGCTCGCGATGCTCCGTCAGATTATCCTGCTCGCCCCATGCATACTGATCTTCGGCAAACTGTGGGGGCTCCGCGGCGTGATTATAGCGATGCCCACGGCGGACACAATCTCCGTCTCCATCACCGCCATAATGATTTTCCTGGAATTCCGGGCCTCAGACGCTCGTCAGCAGGCCCATCCTAAAAGGTGACCGGCGCCCTTGCGCCAAGTTGACAGCGGGGGATTGGGATGATAGACTTTGGATATACCGTAGGGCCGTGCAAGCCGTGATCTAGGAGTATTTGATTGAATAATATCGGGATAATAACTCAAGTAGTTGGGCCTGTAATTGATGTACGTTTTGAGGAAGGTCAGGCGCCGGCAATTCTTAACGCGCTGGAAGTCAAGGTAGAAGCTGAAAAAGGGCTTTCGGGTCAGGATGACCGCACGGTAGTAATGGAAATTATGCAGCATATCGGGGACAACCGTGTACGCTGTGTGGCAATGTCCGCTACGGAAGGGCTTTCGCGCGGGCTTAAGGCCCTTGATACAGGCAGTTCCATTAAGGTGCCTGTAGGCGAAGAAGTTTTGGGACGTATGTTCAGTGTAACAGGCGAACCAATCGATGATCGAGGCCCTTTTTCCTGCCAAAAGTACGAATCGATCCACCGGGACGCGCCGGCTTTTGCCGAGCAAAAGCCGGCCACAGAAGTCTTCGAGACCGGTATAAAGGTTATAGACCTGATAGCGCCGTATGCGAAGGGCGGCAAGATTGGACTTTTCGGCGGGGCCGGCGTCGGCAAAACCGTCATCATAATGGAACTGATACGGAACATAGCGACTGAACATTCCGGCTATTCCGTATTTTCCGGTGTCGGGGAACGGAGCCGCGAAGGGAATGACCTTTGGAACGAGATGAACGAGTCCGGCGTGATCAAAAAGACGGCGCTTGTTTTTGGCCAAATGAACGAGCCGCCCGGCGCCCGTATGCGCGTCGCGCTTTCCGGCCTCACTATGGCGGAACATTTTCGCGACGAGTCAGGCCAGGACGTGCTTCTCTTTATAGACAATATTTTCCGTTTCATACAGGCCGGCGCGGAAGTTTCCGCGCTGCTGGGGCGTATTCCGAGCGCCGTCGGTTACCAGCCTACCCTTGCAAACGAGATGGGGGCGCTACAGGAACGTATCGCCAGTACATCACGTGGTTCAATTACCAGCGTTCAGGCCGTCTATGTCCCCGCCGATGACTTTACTGACCCCGCCCCGGCCACAACCTTTGCCCACCTTGACGCAACCACGGTTCTTGACCGCAAGATTGTTGATCTGGGCATATACCCCGCGGTTGATCCGCTTGCCTCCACCTCGCGGATTCTCGACCCGGCGATTGTCGGCAAGGAGCACTACGAAACGGCGCGCCGGGGGCAGCAGCTTCTTCAGCGTTACAAGGAACTACAAGACATAATCGCGATACTCGGCATGGATGAGCTTTCCACCGAGGACAAACTGCTGGTATCACGAGCCCGCAAGGTGCAACGCTTCTTTAGCCAGCCCTTCTTTGTTGCCGAAAAATTCAGCGGAATCGATGGTAAGTATGTGCCGGTAAAGGAAACGGTGCGCGGTTTTAAGATGATACTGGACGGAGAACTGGACCATGTTCACGAGCAGAATTTTTTCATGGCGGGCGGTATTGATGATGTATTAGCCAGGCATAAAGGTTAAATGGCTTCATACTTCACCCTTGAAATATACACCCCTTACCGGCTTTTTTTCTCGGAACCGGTAGAAATGATCGTCCTGGCAATTGCCGACGGCGAAATAGGGATTCTTGCCGGACATGACCGTTTTACCGCGCCGGTAAAGTGTTGCGTGGCAAGGATCAAGGACAAAAGCGGCGTCTGGAAACCACTCTTCCTGGCGGACGGCATAATTGAGGTTAAGCGTCACCAATCCGTCATTCTTGCCGGCTCAGCGGAATGGCCGGAAGAGATCGACTATGAGCGTGTCGTAAGCTCAAAAAAGGATGCCGAAGAAATTTTAGAAAGAGAAACATTCCGGTTTGAGACTGCCGCAGCCAAACAAAAACTAAACCGGGCTTCTGTACGGCTCAAGACACTGAAAGCCGCCGGCCGTATTGACTCGTGTTAAGGCGGCCATTATAAAAGCGCCTCTGATCACACATACGCGGGATGCAATGGGGCTAAAACTGGGAGGAATTCATTAACGAGAAGGCTCACATAATAGAGCTCTGAGGTAGAAAAATTTATGAATTTTGTACTTAGCTTACATGAAAAAAAGCTTTTTGATCATAAAATAAAGATCAGTAATAAAGAACTAATATCTGATTTAAAAAGGGTTGCTAAATTACTGAATAAAAAGACAGTAACCACAAGGGAATATCATAAACATGGCAAGTATGCTCCGATTACTGTCTACAGGAGGTTTAATTCTTGGGTTAAAGCTTTAGAAAATGCCGGATTGGAAAAATCAAGTTACGATTTAAACATTGATAATAAGTCGTTACTGGAAAATATTGCTGAAGTCTGGAGAAAATTAGGAAGACAACCAACCTATAGAGATATGAAAAAACCTTTTTCAAAATATGGAGCGCAAACTTATCTGGCCCACTTCGGTAGTTGGAATAATGCATTAATTGAATTTATTAAAACCGTTAAGCCCGAAAAAAAATGAACCGCCCCGCCGCAAAGCGGCGTCTTCCAAATTACACCGTATAACTGTTATAATACTTTCAATGAACATGGAAGCCTTTATTTTGGGCTCCGGCGGCATGATGCCCCTGCCGCACCGTCATCTTACATCGGTTTTGTTACGGCGGGAAGGAGACCTGTTTTTGTTTGATTGCGGCGAAGGGACACAAGTTTCATTGCGCCGCCTGAACCTTCGCTGGAAAAAGATTTCCGCGATTTTTGTAAGCCATACACACGCCGATCATGTTACCGGTTTGCCCGGCCTTTTGATGTTGTCATCCCAGGTTGAACGGAACGACCCAATGTATATAATTGGGCCGCCGCGTATAGCGGAGTATATACAGTCAAGCATGGATGTACTCGATATGTATATAAATTACGAAGTTATCGTGCGGGAGATCACGGAACCTGGCGTTGTATTTGAAGGTTCTGATTTCCGCATCCATGCCTTTTCGTTGCGGCATACCAAGCCCTGCTATGGATATACGTTTGAAGAGGATATGCGCCCTGGTGAATTTTATCCGGAAAAGGCACAGGCGCTTGGCGTACCGATGGGACCGCTATGGTCAAGGCTACAGAATGGCAAGCCGGTTCTGTCAAGTTCCGGCAGGGATGTGTACCCGGAAGACGTGTTGGGGCCGCCGCGCAAGGGCCGCAAATTTTCGTTCGTTACCGATACACGTTACTTTGACGGCATAGCGGAGAACGTGAGATTTTCCGACTTTTTTGTATGCGAAGGGATGTTTGAACGGGCGCTTCTGGAGGATGCTTACGAAAAGGGTCACATGACCGCCGATCAGGCGGCGCGGATCGCTCAGGACGCGTGCGTAAAAAAAATGGCTCTCATTCATTACAGCCCCCGTTACAACGAACATGATCTTAATATCCTGCTAAAAGAGGCTCAGGCTATATTTCCGCATACCCTCCTAAGCCGTGACCGCGCCGTCCACGGCATAGAGTATGAAGACTGATGTGGGGGATCAGTAAAACTGCGCTTCCCGGCCTATGCTTGTGGAGCCCCCATGTCCGGGGTATACACTAATACCAGCGTCCATGCGTAAGAGACGTTCCAGGCTCCTATGCATCGCGTTCCAGTCGCCGCCGGGCAGATCGGTGCGGCCAATTCCCGCCCTGAACAGCGTATCACCCGTGTAGAGACGCTTGTTTTCCTCATCAAAAAAAGCGACCGAACCTTCGCTATGACCCGGTAGGTGGAGTACGGTAAACATACCAACCTTGCAGCCTTCATCCAAAACGATATCCGCTTCCGGCATGGGCTGCCAAAGTTGGTCGATGTAGTACGAGTTACCGGTGACCGCGTTAAAAGACGCCCTATGAACAGCAAGCGAATCAGGCCCTATATACATAGCATCTTCCCGGCCTATAGCGACTAGGGGTTTTTGCTCCTCGCCGGAATAGTGCCTGTAAATATCAGGCAGCGCGGCGATGTGGTCAAAATGTCCGTGAGTCAGTAAAATATACTTTGGGTACAGGCTGCGGCGCTCTAAACAACGGATGATTTCGGACGGACTACCGCCCGGATCTATTACGGCGGCATGGCTTAAGCCGCGAAACTGTGAATCTTCCAGCGGAACGACCCAGCAGTTGGCTTCCAACTCGCCGACAACTATTTTTTCATGTGCTTGCATTATGGAGGGATTATAACCTGAGTAACCTTGAATGGCTAGTAATTATAATTATCGTTGCCTTTTTCTGGTACGCGCTTATCCCGCTTGCCGGAATCTCCATCCGCCGTCACACCTGGCGCGTCTTCCGCGAACGTTTTGTATATTTAAGCAGGATGCCGCTCCTTGATTACGGCATGCTCCGGCAAAACATAAACGGTGAGTACTATTTTATCGGAAGTTTTGAATCGATCACGGAAAACAGTACGCTGTGGATAAAAACCGATAACCTGACGATACCGGTCTTTCTGAAAGATGCGCAGACCTATATGCTGCCTTTGAGCGGACACAAGCATGAGGATGGCGCCGATCAAAAGCTGTATTTTGATGAAAATGATTTGGATATCAACGCGCCGGCGTTGCGCCGTTTTAACTGGAACAGAATCTCGTCGCTGACGGCAGGGGCAAAGGTATTCATAGGCGGCGTACTCAAGGAGATAAACGGACGGCAGACCTTCGCTTCGTCAAAAGGGCAGCCGCTTTTGGTCATATTTTATGAATGTTCAGAAACAATGCTGAGCGTGGGAGTAGTACACGCGGGCAAATACAGTGTGGAATACTGGAATAATGTAACCCCGTACTCACTGATCGGCGGAGTTTTTTCGCTGATAGGCATAGCGCAGTTTTTTTATGCCCGTCCCGTCTACCGCGTCACCGTCCTGTCAGCTATAGTCGCCATTTTTGGCCCGCTATTTTCGCTCTTGCCGCCTGGCCTCATATTTACGCTTGTTTACCGTAACTTATGGACTAGGGCCTGTGTATACCGTGTTTTCCGTGATGTAGCGCTGCTTCCATTGAAGTATGCCGATTACCACAATGCGCCACAAAGCCCAAGCGGGGCCGTTTACGAATGCCGCATGCTCAACGCCCTGCCCGATAATTCAAAAATTCCGCGTCTCTTACCCGCCTCTAAACCCGAAAAGAATGAATCCTGGCACATGGCGGGATTTTTTGGCGAAGACGGAACGGGTGAACCGCTTACCACGGCTTCGCCGAATCCATTCATCCCCTGTGGCCTGCTCCCCGGCAGTCCGAAAACCGTTTCCCGCGGATACAACAGAAAAGCGCTACTCCTTGAAGTATCCGCATGGTTCGCCCTTGCCGCCGGCATAGCGCTCAACGTATTCTTCGCGGAACTGATAATATACCTTACACAGTAGGGCTTTCCAACACCGGAAAACAGCGTTATTATTTTTGACATGAAGAAAATATTAACAATGCTTGTGTTTTTTGTGGCCGTCATAGCGAACGGCGCGGCGGATGGGGCGGCGGATGCCGTTTCCATCATTCTGAATAACTTTGGGGCGGCGAGGTATGCGCCGGGGACGATCCCCAAGGCGGATCTGGACAAAATAATCGCGGCAGGCGTCCGCGCGCCGAGCGCGAGAAACAGGCAACCCTGGCACTTTACCGTCGTTTCGACGACGGCGCTTGCGCAAAAGATCGTGGGAGGTATAACAGAGGGCAATGTGCTGATCGTTGTATCGGCCGATTCTGGCAACGCCGCCGACACCCTTGACTGTGCTCTTGCCGTGGAAAGTATTTATCTGGCCGCCCAGGCGCTTGGCTACGGTTCCCGGATATACACCGGCCCGATCGCCAACATCAACAGCAGCCTGAAAAACGATCTCGGCATTTCGCGGGAGCGCAACGCGGTGGCGGTCATCCGTGTAGGCAGGCTTGCTTCAAACGTTGATGCGGCAAGTAGCGCCTCGCCCAGAAAGTCGATGGACAGCATGGTAACGTACAAGTAAAGGGGATGGGGAAGCGGGTTTCATTGCGGAGTGAAGAGCGACACTTCACGGGAAGCCCAGCGGGACAGCCGGGCGAATAGGCAACAATGGTGACTGAAACATTCTTAACCCGTCTCGGCAGCCCGCCTTGCGGCTGAAACAGTGACCGACACCCTTAGAAGGCTGGCGAGTCGGGTTTAACGCTACGCGTTTACGTTACTAGGGACGGCGGACAACGCGAAAACCCACAGTGTCCCATACGGTACTCGGGGGATCGCTCTGCCGGAAGCTAAGTTTAAAGTCCACTATTCCAGCCTTGTCAACTACCCTATCATACTCGATTATATCTTCGCTGTTAGTAGGGCTACGATACCAATCCGCGCCACGATTCACGCGATTACTCCCTGAAGTCGGACCTGTAGGATTGTTCAACTGCGTGGTGGAATAAGTCCCGTACCGGTCCCAGCACCACTCCCATACGTTGCCGTTCATATCGTACAGTCCGTATCCGTTCGGGGCCTTACCCCCAACAGTATGAGTTGTACCATTGCTGTTATCCCCATGCCACGCTACATTATTGATGCTATTGCTGCCTGAGTATGTATAAGTTTGTCCACCGCGCGCCGCGTACTCCCATTCCGCTTCCGTTGGCAGCCGGTACCCGTTCTTGGTAAAATCACACGTTACGCTGGGCGTACTTCCTGAACCGATAGTGTACGCCGGATCAAGACCCTGCGAATCACTCAACTTATTGCAGTACTCTACCGCTTCGTACCAGGTCATAAGGTACATCGGAAGGTTATTGCCTTTCCCCCTTCTGAATCTACTATCATTAATCTTCTTGTCGGTCATCAGGGCGGTCCACTCCTTCTGTGTTACCTCGTACTTCCCAATCTGAAAACCGCTTACAGTTATCGTTTTACCATCGTCCCTTAAAAACGATCCGCCAGGCACTTGTATCATCACAGGCCCTACACCCTTGTGTACAGTTACCGTTTGCGAGGCCGGGGTGATGGTGTACCCTGCCTTGCTTACATAAACTGTTATTGACGTTTCCGCACTTATACCGCTTACCCCAAGTTTGTACTGC
>JAITIR010000001.1 GCA_031279285.1 Spirochaetaceae bacterium
GATGGAGAATGGCGCATATACCAGAGGATTGCAGGTCCGTACCGTTATGCCGTCAACGAGCCTTCGATATTTTCTCTTAGCGTTGACAAAAATGGGCGTATCTTTGTCTGCATAGCCGCGTCCACGTCTGAAACCGAAATTCTCGTATCGGATAACTATGGGGAACATTTTGAACAGTACACGCTGAACGAAAACAATGCTGTTTCTGATAATTTCCGGATAGAAGACGTGAATGAGACGCTGGCGCCTAGGATCTTTCACATGGCGGATAATACGGCGGTGATGTTCACGCTGCGTTCACAGGGCGGCGGCATGGGGCTTTACTATGCCCGGTCGGAAGACGGCTATACATGGTCGCGTTTTTCACCTTTTGTAGCGGAATCTTCTCTACAGCTAAACTTTCTACCCACCCATGCCGCCATAGAAGGCACGGACTATATCGTGTTCCAGTCGCTGGTTTCAGGCAGCATGAACCAATCAAGTTTTCAACTGTACATCAAATCGACAACTGACGGCGGCATGAATTGGTCTAATGCGGCGCGTATCACCACGTTCAGCGACGCGGGTTTAAGCGTAAATCCTGACAATTACAACAATGAGCGTGCAAACCTTTCGGTCGCGGACGGCAGGCTGTTTTTGGTCTGGGAACGGCGCGATACCGCCGCCTCGCCGCAGATATATGGGGTAACGCTTAACGCTGACGGTTCGCCTTACGAAATAGCGCGGCAGATAAACTCGGAATCCACGTACTGCAACAATCCCATGGCGCTTGAATTCAACAGGCGGAGCGTTGTGCTGTGGTTCGATAACCGGCTTGGACAGAATCAGGCTTTCATGGCGGTTAGTGAAGGCGGCGTCTGGCAAAATACAGAGTTGTCCCGTTTTTCTGAATCGGTAATATTTGTGCGCCCTGTACTGGCGGGCGGCACATTTTATGTATTCTGGCAGGAAGCGCGCGGCGGCGTAAACAAGATATGTATGCTGTCGTCCGATGAAACTGTGTCCGCAGTAGAGCCTATGGCGGACAATTTTACACCGGGACGGCGCATATCAAGCGGAGTGGCGCGGATAAGCTGGAAAGTGCCGTACGATTCGTCCGGCATAAAAGGGTATTCATGGGTTTGGAGCCGCGACCAAAACGCCGTCCCGCCTGATGGTATAATGGCGCCGGATTGGAATACATCTGTCGAGGAAATCGCATCTGAGGACGGCGAATGGTATTTTAACATAACCGCCGTGGATAACGCCGATAATCGTTCCCAGCCTGTAAGCCTTACGTTCATACGGGATACTACGCCGCCTCCGGCTGCCGCCGTCATAGCGCCTCAACTCGACACATCAGGCAGCCTTCTTTCAAACACGTTTACCCTCCGCTGGATGGAACCGCCCGCTTCGGACATAGCAGGCTACGCATGGACGCTGGATTATCTTGCCCCGCCAGGCGCGGGCCGGGAAACTGCCGTTAAACTTGCCGCCGATATTGACAATTCACGGGCTTTGCGGAACCTGGGAACTGAGAATTATGCCTCATTTACAAATGAAGATGACGGTTGGTGGCGTTTTTCCGTTGTACCGCTTGACGATGTAGGGAATGTAGGCGCGGCGTCATCTATAGTTTTCCGACTAAACAAGTATATCCCGCATACCTTCATAACTCTGCTGGATTACCGTCAGGATGTACAGGGCGATCTGTCAATGGAGATAATAGGCCGCGGCTTCACGGAAAGCGGAGTGGTAAGCGATATATTCTTTGTCAAAGATGGGAAGGAGATAAGGCGGCTTAAACTGGAAAACGGAGATTACGCCGTGTCCGGCGACAGGGAGATACGGGTTACCGGCGTGGAACTGCTGCCTGAGGGGGACTATTACGTAGTTGTCAGACACCCTTTGCGCGGGGATGCGGTATCGCCGAAACCTATAAACATCACAAGAACATTTACAGTAAAATTCGGCGATTATAAAAATAAATGGCAAAATTCATGGATATGGAATATGGGGAAGGACTTTGCCCTGGATATTTCCACCATTTCTCTCGTGCTTATGCTGATATTTTGTGCAGTTTTTGCCGTGCTTACACTTAGCGGTATAAATGTTATGCTTGTAGAGAACAGGGCTGTCCGTGTAGAAACTTTTGCCCTGCTTAACGAGGATTTGATGCCGGTAGAAAAAAAAAGGAAAGCGATGCTGGTCAAACGGCGCGTATTGGGTCTCCGGCTGAAATTCGCGTCGTTTATCCTTGCTCTGGTACTGATTATTGTTGCTATGTTCTCTATACCGCTGTTTCTGACCATGAGCCGGACGCAAAGGGAGACCTTGATGCGCGGAATGTGGGACCGTTCGGCTGTTCTGCTTGAAGCCCTGACACGAAGCGCGCGCGTATTTCTCCCGTCGAACAATGTACTGGAACTGGGCTACCTGCCTTCGCAGACAGCCTCGGTTCCTGAAGCGCGTTATGTTACGATAACAGGTTTCGGGTCCGGGGACACGGTAAACAACGACTATGTATGGGCGACCAACGACCCGGAAATACTAATGAAGATAAACACGGACACCCTTGAGCACGGCATATCGCGTATCACCGACGATATAAGCCGCGAGCTTTCCGTACTGAACGATGAATTAAACGCTGAGGCGCGTGAAGCTGTCGGGGATATGACGGAAAGCATAACTCAGTTCAATCGTGAAAGTATGAGCCTTATCCTTGCCAATGATGCTGAAAGCCGCCGAAGGCTCGAAGATATACAGGTTACGACACGCGGTCTTGAAAACCGTATAACGCTGATACTCGATATTATAAGCGGTAATATAAATTCATACCCGGAATTCGACATAGACGGGATGGATATGTCAAGAAACAGGAACTATCTGTTGTACAAGCCGGTAATGTTCAGGCAGAGTACCAGCGACATCTATGTACGCGGCATTGTGAGGCTGGAAATATCCAACGAAACCATACTCGTCGCTATACGGGAAGGGCAGCGAAACATACTGACGACCATAGTCTATGTAGCACTTATAGCCATAGCGATTGGCAGTACCGGCGCTATTGTTCTGTCTTCACTGATAATCCGCCCTATACGCCGTCTGGTGCGGCATGTTGAACAGATACGGGATACGGAAGACAAAGCCGAACTAGAAGGCGTAGAAATTGAGCTAAAAACCAATGATGAACTGGCCATACTCGCCGGAACTATTAACGATATGACGCACGGACTTGTAAAAGCGGCTAAGGCGGCGGAAGACCTGTCTATAGGTAAGGAGATTCAAAAGAAGTTCATACCGCTCGAGACGGATAAAGACGGAAACAAGCTTAGTTACGGTTCAGAGACGGCACGAAACACAAAGTTTTTCGGCTACTACGAAGGGGCAAAGGGTGTTTCGGGCGATTATTTTGATTACCAGGACATAGACGGACGGTATTTTGCGATAATAAAATGCGATGTGGCTGGGAAAGGCGTTCCAGCGGCGCTTATCATGGCTCAGGTCGCCACTATGTTCCGCAACTACTTTAAGACGTGGACTCCCACAGAAGAGGGTATGCGTATAGAATCCCTTGTCTACCTTATAAACGACTTCATAGAGACGCTTGGCTTTAAAGGGCGTTTTGCCGCTTTTACCCTTTGCATCTTCGACTCTGAAAAAGGGCTGCTGCGTTTTTGCAACGCCGGCGACAACCTGATACACTGGTACGACCATTCCGAAAGGAGGCTAAAAACTATTGCGTTGCCGCAGAGTCCGGCGGTAGGCGTTCTGCCAAACACGTTGCTGGAGCCAAACAATGCATACCAGGTTCAAACCTTGGCGCTGGATCACGGGGATATGCTGCTGTTGTATACGGACGGTATAGAAGAGGCAAAGCGCCTGTTCCGCGATGAAAATTTCGAAGAGATAGTATGTACCTATAACGGACTGCCTAATGATTCGCCGCACGGAAACCATGTTGTCGGACAAAACGGCGAGGAACTAGGCGCTGACCGAGTTGAGGAGATAATCAACGCCGTTATGAACAAAAGCGAATACACTTTGTACAAGTACCACAACCCGCTGGGCGAGGTATACTACCATTTTGATTTTTCCGCCTGCCGAGGCGTCATAGAAGAAGTGATTATGGCCATGGTGTCCATAGAAAAGGTATTCCGAATGTACGAAAGGCCGGATACAGGGGATGACGAGCGCGTTCTTGTTGACGGCAAGATAAACTCTTTCCTGCGCGATTACTTTCTTGAGTACCGTGTCTATTGCGATGTTCATAATCATCCCGAAAACCCCATGTACGTTTACTACGACGGCATGAATGAAGACGAACAGTACGACGACCTTACAATACTGGGACTCCACTGGCACTGAGTCCGCCCCCATTGCGTACATCCCCGCCGCGCGGCCGGAGGATACACTGGACAGACGTGTAAGCCGTATAGTAAATAGAAATGGTGGGAATGGGGGATGGGAATAGCGTGAGCGCCTTTAAACCGCAGGCGGCTTACATACGGGAATAGTTGGGGGCTTCCTGAGTTATCTGGACATCGTGGGCGTGGCTTTCGCGGAGCCCCGCCGCGGTGATTTTGGCAAATTTGCGGTAACGTTTTAACTCAGCGATGTTTTTGCAGCCGCAGTAACCCATGCCTTTGCGCAGTCCGGCGACTAGTTGATGTAGGAATAGGCGGAGTTCGCCCTTGTACGGGACGCGGCCTTCTATGCCTTCGGGGGTAGGCTCCTCGTCTTTGGCTATCTGGTATCGGTCGCCGCCGCCCTTTTTCAACGCTCCTATACTGCCCATGCCCCTGTACTCTTTGTAGATGCGTCCGTCAAAGATTATTTCGCTGCCTGGGGATTCTTTGAGTCCGGCAAACAGGCTGCCTATCATCACCGTATCCGCCCCCGCGCCTATGGCTTTGGTTATGTCGCCGGAAAACTTTATCCCGCCGTCCGCTATGATAGGAATGTTGTTTTTAGCCGCCTCTTCCGCGCAGTCCCAGACGGCGGTAAACTGAGGTACGCCAACTCCCGCCACGACACGGGTAGTGCAGATAGAACCCGGCCCCATGCCTACTTTTACCGCATCTGTCCCTGCGTCAATCAGGCGGCGCGTTCCCTCTTTTGTAGCCACGTTGCCGCTGATTACCGGTATATCAAACTTCTTTTTTATCCCGCTCACTGCGGCGGCTACATTTTTTGTGTCCCCATGCGCCGTATCTACAACGACAAAATCAACATGGGCGTTTTTTAGAAAGGGAATACGGATTTCATAGTCCAGCGGGGAAATCGCCGCTCCGACTATCAGCCTCCCCGTGCCGTCTATAGCGGCATACGGGTACAGAGCGTGTTTTTCCATGTCTTTTACTGTGATGAGTCCCGTCAAACGGTTTTCGCTATCGACAACGGGAAGTTTTTCTATGCGGTTCTGGTCAAATTTCCTGCGGGCGCTGTCGGGCGAGGGCGACCCCTGCTCTGTAATCAGCTTCCGCGTCATCACATCGGAAACGGGAAGGGTATCATCACTGCAAAACCTAAGGTCGCGGCTCGTGATTATACCGACAAGGTGTTTACCGCCGTCCAGAACGGGCATACCGGACACGTTGCAACGGCGCATCATCTCTTTTATCTCGCCTACTTTCGCGTCCACACCCACAGTTACCGGGGTTTCTATCACCCAGTTAAGGTATCTTTTGACGGAGGCAACCTGCTTTGCCTGCTCATCGGGGGTCAAGTTGTGGTGTATTACACCCGCACCGCCCTCAAGCGCTATGGCTATTGCCAGCTTTTCTTCTGTTACCGTATCCATAGCCGCCGACATGATAGGCACGTTCAACTCTATACCGGCGCATAACCGCGTCTTTACATCACAGTCCCGCGGCAGTATCTCGGAATAACCCGGCAACAACAACACATCATCATAAGAGTACGCTTCTGCAAACATAGAAGGATTATACTAAAAGCGGACTTCGGCGTCTAGGCGGCGGGTGCGGCTATGTACGAAATACTTGACGGGAACGACCGGGTTTGCTATGATATAGACTCCTTCCTTCCATTCGTTCTTTAACCCTAACTGAACGTGTGGTTGAAGTAAGGCAAATAGAACTTAGGAGGTTCGTATGGGTTTCTTAGGTCTTTGCCTTCTTTTTGTTGGCATAGCTCTAATCATGAACGGCGTCGCGGCAATCTCAGGCTGGGACGCAAAAACTACGGCTTTTATCAATCTAGTAACAGGCTCTATTCTTGTGATTGGTAATTTCATCGGATTATTCAGGGCGGACGCTCTCGCTTTTACGGATTACAACAACGCGGCGGGCGGTTTTCTGTTCGGCGTAACGTACCTGTTCATAGCGGCAAACTACCTGCTCAAACTGGACTTACGCGCTTTCGGCTGGTACAGCGTCTGCGTAACCGTATTCGCGGTCATAGGCACTGTGGTCTGCATTCGCGGCGGCGCGGTTCCGCTCGGACTGTTATGGGCGGCGTGGGCGGTACTTTGGTTTGAAGGCTTTTTGCAGCTCGGTCTGAACGTAAAGCCTCTGGGCAAAATATTCCCTTACTTAAGCATACTAGAAGGTATATTCGCAACAGGCGGTCCGGGCGTATTCATGCTGTTTGGCTGGTGGTAGAGGCGCGGTATGGATATAGACTTCAAAAAATCAGCGCTGATTGAGGTTGACGTGCAGAATGATTTTTGTCCGGGCGGCGCTCTTGCAGTAGCGGACGGCGATAAGACTGCCGCCTCTCTGAACGAGACAGCCCGCCGTTTTGCCGCCGCCTGCGCTCCCGTGATAGCGACTCAGGACTGGCACCCTCGTGGACATTGTTCGTTTGCTTCAACCGGCAGAAAACCGGCGGAAGGCGAGACGCTCTGGCCCGACCACTGCGTACAGGGTACGACGGGCGCGGACTTTTACCCCGGGCTGGACATGAATCCTGTTACTCTGATAGTCCGCAAAGGCTTTCGCCCGCACATAGATTCTTACTCGGCTTTCTTTGAAAACGACAGGAAAACGCCGACCGGACTTGACGGCTTTCTCAAATCGCTTGGCATAGATACTGTGTATTTGGGCGGACTTGCGACTGATTACTGCGTGTTTTTTACGGCGATGGATGCTATAAGGCTGAAGTTAAAGGTTTACCTCCTGTCAGAAGCGTCCCGCGGCGTGAACTATCCCGAAGGTTCGGTAGAAAAAGCGCTGAGAGAGATGAAAAATTCAGGCGTAACGGTGCTGTAAGTTGGACTGGTAAGACTTCGCCGTCTCCTTTATAATTGACGCATGATGCTTACGGGGAAGGCATGACGGCGATGATACGCTGCACGACTGGTGATTTAGAAAAATTGCTCGGCATAAAGGGGCATATCATAAGGTATTGGGAAAGACAAATCCCGCTGATACAGCCGCAAAAAGACGATACAGGCAATTTTATGTATTCAATGCGCGATGTGCAGCTGCTTATGCGGGTAAAACATTTTCTGCACGACCGGAAATTCACGATAGAAGGCGCGCTTGAAGAGTTATACCGCGAACTTTCAAGCGAAAACCAGGATGCACTAGCGCGTATATCGGAATTGCGCTCTGACCTTTTGGATGTTTATCTGATAAACCACAAAAGGATCTGAGAGCGGCATGATGATATTAGTTTTACTTTACAGCAATTTACGGTTCATATCTATCTCCCTGCCGCCGGGTTGAAGCGTTTAAGCCGCAGCGCGTTGGTCAGAACGGACACGGAACTCATGCTCATCGCGGCGGCGGCAAAAATCGGGTTTAACAGAGGTCCGCCGAACAGGTACAGCAGGCC
>JAITIR010000021.1 GCA_031279285.1 Spirochaetaceae bacterium
TCGAAAAAGAACGCAAATTGTTTTCCAGCCTTATGAGCCAGGCCAAGTCTATGGACGAACTGAAACAAATGTTTGAGACAACGTTTACACGACAGTCGTAGCGCCAGGTCGCCTGCGCCCGCCATCCCCCGCCAGCGGGTTTCACACCCGCTATGCGGCAGCAACCCCAAAGCGAATGTTAGGGTTCTGCCTTTAGACCCGATAAGGGCGCTTGATTTTTGTAAACAGATGTGGTAGACTGCAAGAGTCAGCCATTTTAAGGGCTGGAACAAAATTTAGAGGAGCTTTACGTGCCCTGCGGAAGAAAACGCAAACTTAGAAAAATCGCGACCCATAAGCGTAAAAAGAAACTAAGAAAAAATCGCCACAAAAACAAATAGGCGGAGCGGCGCCGCTTTATGGCGGCGTAGTATATTACAAAAGCCCCGGTTTACGGCGCATTTTTGCGTGGCTATGGATTGTGTATGAATGAAAAAGTATCGGTCTTGGAGCATATCAACGGACCACGCGATATAAAAAATTTAACTGTCCCTCAACTCAAGACGCTTGCCGGCGAGATTCGTCACCTTATCTATTCAACGGTCAGCAGGAATGGTGGTCACCTTTCGTCAAATCTTGGAGTTGTTGAGCTTGCGATTGCCCTGCATCGTGTGTTCAACTCGCCTGAGGATAAGATAATTTGGGATGTCGGGCATCAGTGTTACGCCCATAAGATACTAACAGGACGGCGGGAAGACTTTGACTCCCTCCGGCTTGAGAACGGTATATCCGGCTTTCCCAAACGGACTGAAAGCCTTCACGATCCGTTTGGAACCGGGCACGCCTCTACATCCGTTTCCGCGGCGCTGGGTTTTTTGGTGGGCGAGCGGCTGTCCGGCGGCGGCGGCCTTGCAATAGCCGTGCTTGGGGATGGGGCGCTTACGGGCGGCGTTGCTTACGAGGCCCTTTCGCACGCGGGCCAGCTTGGGTTGCCCCTAATAGTGATTCTGAACGATAACCGCATGTCGATAAGCCCCAACGTGGGCGGTCTTTCCAGGTACCTTAGTCATCTTTCCATGAAGGCGAAGTATCAGAATTTCAGACGAACTGTCGACGGCGCGGTAAGAAAAACCCCGGTAGTTGGCGACGCGCTCTTTACTGGCATCACGCGGCTAAAACGGGCGGTTAAAGCAGCCTTTTATGTTGACAATTTTTTTGTTGATCTTGGTTTTGAGTATGTGGGGCCCGTGAACGGACACAGCATCGAAAACTTGCAGGATGTGCTGCACGACGTTCAAAAACTCAACTTGCCTGTTGTGGTGCACGTTCTGACACAAAAGGGCAGGGGTTACGAGCCTGCCGAACAGGATCCGAGCGCGTTTCACTCCGTTACGCCGCCGGAAGCGGCCGAGGCCGCCGGAAAAGGTGCTGCCTTAAGTTTTACCGGCGTGTTTGGCGATGCTATGATGGAGCTTGGCGGCAGGGAGCCGCGCCTCGTCGCCGTTACAGCGGCAATGGAACACGGAACCGGCCTTGCAGCCTTTCACAACGCTTTTCCGGATCGCTTCTTTGACGCAGGTATTGCGGAGGAGCATGTGGTTACGTTCGCGGCGGCCCTTGCCGCGCGCGGCCTGCGTCCAGTTACCGCGATCTATTCAACCTTTTTACAGCGCGCGATCGACCAGATCATCCACGATGTGGCCTTACAAAATTTACCGGTTATATTCGCCGTTGACCGCGCCGGTTTTGTCGCCGGAGACGGCGAGACGCACCAGGGGCTTTTCGATATAAGCCTCCTCAGGGCCGTCCCAAACATGATTCTGCTCGCCCCGTCCTCGGCTGAAGAACTGCGGCTGATGCTGGAATGGGCGCTACTTCAGGATAGGCCCTGCGCGATCCGCTACCCCAAGGCGCTCGCCGGGGAGCCGTCCCCGGTACCGCCGCTTGAACCGGGCAGGGGTGTGTTTACCGCTTTCTCAAGCGGGACGGCGGCCGGGAAACCGTCCGAAAGCGCTGTATTTGTCGCGTTCACCGGCAGCCTGTACCCTTCCATCGTGTCCGCCGCACGGCTGCTCGACGAAAGTAACGTAAAGGCCGATTTTTACAACCTGCGTTTTCTTAAACCGCTTGACGAAGACTATCTTGAAGCGCTGGTGAGCCGTTACAAGGCGGCGGTCTTTGTGGAAGAGGGCGTAAGGAGCGGCGGCTTTGGCGAGTATGCGTCCGCGCTCGCGCAGCGAAAAAAATGTTCCACGAAAATCCTTACGCTTGATGCCGGCGCCGGCTGTTTTGCGCAGGGTAGCCGCGCGGAACTCCTTGCCCGCTGCGGACTGGACGGTGAGGGCATAGCCTCCGCCGTCCGCTCCCGGCTGTGAACCACCTGCCTGTTAAATTTTCTGTTCTGTTCAGACAGGCAAGAAATTGGGTGAAGCGATGAAGAATTTTGACAATGTGATCTTTTATTTGTTTCCCATGCTGGCGGCTGCTCTGTTTTTGCTGGCCTTTTCGCTATGCTGTTCCGGCTGCTACACGCTGAAACAGGGCGCCGTCATGCTCGGATACCTTGGCAGGGCTGTGCCGCTTGAAACTTTGGTGGAAATGCCGGGCGCGACGGAAGAGGACGTACAGTTTGTCGAACTGGTGAACGACATACGCCGTTTTGCCGTTAACGAACTTGGTTTAAACGAAACAAAAAATTATACAAAGTATGTCGATATAAACCGTGATTACCTGGCGGCGATAGTCTCGGCGTCCGCGAAAGATTCTTTTGAACGGTACGAATGGCGGTTTCCGGTTGTGGGGAGCGTTCCATACAAGGGATTTTTTAACGCGGACGACGCGCGGAAGGAGGCGGACAAGTTAAAAAAGAAGGACCTGGATGTCTGGGTACGTCCGGTCGACGCTTTCAGTACATTGGGCTGGTTCTCCGACCCGCTGTACTCGTTCATGCGCGATTATACCCCGTACCTTATGGCGGATATTCTGATACACGAATTGGTACACGCCACAATTTTTATAAAAAACAATATGCAGTTTAACGAAGAATTGGCGGAGTTTATCGGCAGTGAAGGGGCGCGACTCTACATGAAAAAACGGTACGGAGATTCCAGCCCGGAGCTCGAAAGCATGGCATATTCAGACGACGACAATGCGGCATACATCACTTTTATACAGGGGCTTATAGCGGAACTAGACGCAGTTTACAAAAGCGGAATTCAGCGTGAACAGAAACTGGAACAAAAACAAAAAATTATAGCGGATGCCCAGTCCCGTTTTGCCGCGGAGTACGATACCCGCTTTCATTCCAGCAATTACAGGGGTTTTTCCGAAATCGGGATCAACAATGCGTACCTGGAACTGTACCGCCTCTACTACTCCGGCGGAAGCAGGCTTAAAGAACTGTACGAAGAATCGGGCGGCAACCTTCACGCGTTCATAGCGGCGGCAAAGACCATAACGAGAATGGGCGGCGATCCTTTGAGGCAGTTGCGTTCAGCGCTTTCAGAACGGCAGCCTTAAACGCTGCGGTTTTACGGCGAGGCCTGGCGGCCCTGTCAGTTTGTCATCTGCGGGAACGGGTTTTCGGGCGCCTGCCTGCCCAGAATACGGAACGCTATGCGCCGCGCAAATGAACGGGCAACGATCATCACGCACGCCCATATATAGAGAAAGGGGTTTATCTTGTACCCGTCAACCTGTAGCATTTTTATCCAGGCCGGCATCAACTTTGCCTGGTTTAATTTTAACGAGTACGAATCGGCCTCTATCATTCCGGCGGAAAGCGTCTCGCGGATAACGTACATATCGCCCCGGGTTAAAATCGCGGCGGGCGTATAGAAGTAGGGGCTGTACGCATTGAGCAGGCCGCCGGCAAAACCGGTTGACATCTCTTTATCCAAAGCGAATTTAAAACATTCCGTTCTGATGAGAAGCTGATTCCCTTCCTGTACGCTGCCGCGCGCCGTCCTCAGCGTGAATTTAATGTAATCATCATGGGTTACTACATCATTCCTGAACGGGATCCTTACCGGTACCGTTTTACCGCCCGGCGTACGGTATTCGGTGCCGCACGTAACGAGGGCTATACCGGGCCGTGTCAAAAGGATTTGCAGTTGTTTTTCGATACACTGCGGATACAGGTAACTGTCGTCATCTACCGGCTTTATGAATTCGCCTTTTACGGCTTCCGCAAGCAGGAGGAGATTATAGTACACGCCTTTGTCGCGTTTGTTTACCACAAGGTTTATCCTCGGATCGCCTGAAGATTCAATTATTTTGACGGTGCTGTCTGTGGAACAGTTGTCCCGTATTAAAAGTTCCCAGTTTTGATGAGTCTGCGCGATTATGGATTCTATAGTTTTTTGTATCGTATCGGCGCCGTTACGCACGGACATGATAAGGCTGACTAGGTGTTGATCGGTAGATGCCATGCCGCAAGTGTATGTCCGGCATAAAACTTTAGTCAAGCGGCTCAACGCTCCGCATTTAGCTCCGGGACTGTGCCAGGCATGGGTGGTAACTGGGCGGTGAAAGTCCGCTATGCGCCCGGCAGCAGGAAGCGGCGGAATGTGGAGTCTAAAGGAAGCCATCCCTTTTTGGCTAGAAGTTATTAAGCAACGCGCTTGACAGAATCGGATAACATAGATATGTTCCTATTAAAACTATAGTGTATATATTATAAGGAGAGTCAACCATGAAGCAAAAAAATTGGGACAGCGGCGCATTATCGTTGGAAAACCTCAAGGCAAAACCGGTTCGCACCGCCTGTCTCGTGGTCGTTGTAACGATTCTTGCTTTCACACTGTTCGGCGGCTCGCTCCTCGCGTTGAATCTTCGCCAGGGCCTGGATACGATGAGGCAGCGTTTTGGCGCGGACCTTGTGGTAGTTCCCGCGGGGGCAGGGGAAAAGGCGCAGTCCCTGCTGCTGAACGGCGGAAAGAACTATTTCTATTTCGATTCCAGCGTCGCCGATGTGGTCGCCAAAACAGCGGGCGTAGCCCGCGCATCCCCTCAGTTTTTCCTCGCGTCACTTTCAACCGAATGCTGCGATGAGTCGGTGCAGCTCATCGCGTATGACCCGGCTACGGATTTTGTCGTACAGCCCTGGGTGGCAGAAAAACACTCAGAGATGGTGAACGACGGGCAGGTCGTGGTGGGCAGCAAAATTATCCTACGGGCTAACGGCAGCATCAAGCTGTTCAACCACGAATATCCGGTGGCGGCCCAACTTTCGGACAGCGCGAGCGGCCTTGACACGTCGATTTTTATGACGATGGACACGATACGCGGCCTTATCGACCGCGCCCACGCGGAGAAATATAACTTTTTGGCGGACAAGTATGGCAACGGCGCGATTTCCGCCGTCCTGGTAAAAGCCGAGTCCTTGAAAAATACAACGGCACTCGCGTACACGATAAGGCGGGAAAATGATGGGGTTGATGTCCTTGTTTCGCAGGGAATCTTTTCACGCATAGCGGAGGCGCTTGGCGGCCTTATCTCCTATATCCGCGTGTTCTCCGCCGCGCTCTGGGCGCTGGCGCTGATCGTGCTGGCGGCGGTGTTCTCCGGTTCCGTCCACGAGCGGAAGAAAGAGTTCGCCGTGCTGCGCATCCTCGGTGCTACGCGGGGAAAGCTCACCGGCATTGTCTTGGGCGAATCGGCCATCGCCGGACTCTCCGGCGGCGCGGCGGGCATAGCGCTGGCAAGCCTCGCCGTCTTCCCGTTCAGTACGCTGATCAGCGAGCGCCTCCAACTCCCCTACATTGACGCGCCACCCGCCGGCATAATCCTGCTTGCGCTGGGAAGTCTACTCCTGTCTGCCCTTGTCGGGCCGCTCGCTTCACTATACTCGGCGTTCCGCATCAGCAGGGCGGAGACTTACTTCACGATGAGGGAGGGCGAATAGATGGCATTACTTCAACTAAACGAACTGACAAAAGAATACAGGCGGGGCGGGCGGGCCTTTAACGCGGTGAACGGGGTGAGCCTCTCGGTCGAAGCGGGGGATTTCATCAGCATCATAGGGAGGTCCGGCAGCGGAAAGAGTACCCTCCTCAACATGAGCGCGGGCCTACTAAGCCCGACCGCGGGGACTGTGCTGTTTGGTGAGCGAGATATACACCGCCTCTCAGATAAGGAACTCTCGTTCCTCCGCAACGAAAAGGTCGGCTATGTGCCGCAGGGTCAGACCCTCCTCTCAAACTTTACCGTATTCGACAATGTGTGCATCCCATGGTTTCTGTTTAAGCGCGAGGGTGACGTTGAGGGGCGTGCCTTCATACTGCTAGAAAAGGTTGGGATAAGCCACCTGGCCGCCTCGTACCCTAGGGAACTGTCCGGCGGGGAGATGAGGCGAGTCTCGATAGCCCGCGCCCTAGTGAACGAGCCTGCGCTCCTGATCGCGGACGAGCCTACAAGCGATCTGGACACAGGGACGACGGCGGAAATCATGGCGCTGTTCAGCCGCATAGCGAAGGAGGGGACGGCGGTGCTGCTCGTAACCCACGAGCTTGACACGCTCTCTTACGGCAACAGAATCTACACGATGGACGCCGGTAACCTGAGCCCACACGCCGCATGAAGGCGCTTGATGGGGATGGTGACGGCGGGGATGCCGCGTTTGACGGCATCGTCAAGCGCTACTACGAGAGGATACTCAAATTCTGCCTGTACGCGCTTGGCGGAAACGTGAGCGCGGCCGAGGACTGCGCCCAGGACATTTTTCTGATCCTGTACGAAAACATGGGAAAGCTCCGCGATTACGACAGGATAGGCGGCTGGCTGTACAAGACTGCCGGTAACATCTCAAAGCGTTACGCCGCCGCGTTGCGGAAGGAACGCGGCGCGATTTTCACGCCGCGTTCCTCGCCTTCTGGAAACGCCGATGACGGGGCGCCTCATGATGGGTGGGAAGCGCCTGTTGACCGCATCCCCGCAAGGACGATGAAGACCGAAGCGGAGCAGGCCGCCGAGGAAAAGGCTCTCGACCGGGCCGCTGCCGCGATACGCGACCGGCTGAAACCTGCCGACGGGCGCGTTCTGGAACTTGCCTTCCATCAGAAGCTACCGCTGAAAGAGGTCGCGTCCAGGCTGGGCTTGAGCTTGTCCGCCGTGAAGTCCCGCGTCAGCAGGCTGCGGCACAAGGTAAACGTACTGGCAAGGGAATTGCTGATAGATTAGGCTGACCGGCTCACCCTGCCTGCAACTTTTCGTTAAAACGGTGAGTTATAGTATGGAGGCTGGTAATGGAAAACCAGAGGGATCGGGCTTCCCTTATTAAAGAGATAGAAGCGGAATTGAAGAAAGACTCAGCCTGCATTGACGGCGATCTCATTGACGGCAGGCTGGACAAGTTGTACGCGCTGGACGGACTTGCCGCCCCGAAACTGGACGACAAGGCGCTGGACGCCGCCACCAGGACGGTGCGCGCCCGCGCCGCCTGGCGGCGCGGGAATAAGCTGGCGAAACGGGTACGGAAACGCCAGTTTACACGCCGGGCTGTCTGTGGGGTCTGGGCGGCCTGCTTTGCGGTGCTGTTTCTCTTTTCCGCAAACTATGTAACCACGCTGGTAACCGGTTCCTGCCTACCCTCCAAAGTGGGCATAAAGCTCTGCTGCGGAACAAGATACTGCCTGTGCGGCACAACCGGAGCGGAGGCGGATCACTTGAACGATCACGCCCCATGATTTTGCCGCGACATATTCACTGCTAACTGCTTACCCGTCAGTCAGAGGGGGGCGCCCCCCCCCCCCCCCCCCCGGGGGGGGGGGGGGGGGTTTTTATTTTTTGGGGGGAGTA
>JAITIR010000044.1 GCA_031279285.1 Spirochaetaceae bacterium
CCAAGGCGTGAACACATCCGGCAATGTAACAGAAAGCCCTTCAAACACAGCCGGGGGGGGGGGGGGCTTCCCATCCAGGCGCCGTTTTGCAGCACAAAAGACTGAACGGTTTTTGATTCCGGCGACACAATCCAGTACTCCAGCCGATCGAAGCATGTAAATAATGCAGCGTTTGCTACGCAAACTCCAACCCTGTCCGTAAATCTGCTATGATGCCTTAATCCCAGGGTAAACGCAGATGCCCTGTTGTGGGTCTGTACGGCTTGTGTGAAGCTGCCAGACAGGTTAGGATGTGGGCAATGGAACGTTTGTGTGGCAGCCTGTTGATTGTCCTGTTTTTTGTATGCGGCGCATCCGGTTTTGCCTTTGACTGGCCGTCTGACCAGGCGGTTATGGTAAGTAATTTTGGCAAAAGCGACGGGGGACGCCCGATGCTTGGCGATACGTTCAGATCGGAAGGGGCATTAACCACGATCGAAAAAGGCGAAATAATATACAGCCGGGGCGTGAGCGCGCCCGCCTCGCGCTTCCCGTCGCCGCTGGGAAATATGCTTGTGGTGGATCATGGCGACGGCCTCCTCAGTATATACAGCCGCATGGCGCATTTGCGGACAAAACCTGAGAGCTTGATGGACCCCGGCACGGCCATTGCCGTGTCGGGGCTGTCCGGCTGGAGCAAAACGGAAGGCTTCTACCTGTCCATTTTTGACAGAAAGGAACGCCGCTGGGTAAACCCTTCGCTGATAATACCCGTCATACCTGATACAAGATCGCCGTTGATCCGGTCCGTTAAACTAAAGGATAACGCGAATCAGATAATAGACCTTGCCACAACCCGCACGGTACGGCAGGGCGCGTACACGATCCTTGTCCATGCGGACGTGCCGCGCATCAAACCTTCGGAGCCACCGCTCATGCCGCTGCGCATAATCTGTTCCGTAAACGGGATAGAGGCAGACTACCTTGCATTCGAAACATTTTCCGCCCATGACGGCGCTTTGATGATGTTCAGGAATGGCCTTGTACCGACATCACAGATCTATACGTACAACCCCGCCGTAGAAACCGGGTCGGTGTTTTTTAACAGGGGTCAGGTTACGCTGGAAATCATCGTCCAGAGTAGCATGGTTCTGAGTACGTCCGCCGCGTCAGCTACGGCTAACGGCACGGTTCCCAATTCACATAGCGCAGTTTACCGCCTCATTGTTGAATGACGGTGACGGAGGCCGCACGGCTTGCGCTGTTTAGCCGCCGGTAAAGGAGCTTTTGTTGCCCGACAGCCCGGCCTCGTCAAGGATGCGAGTCAGGAGGACATCGTAGACAGGCCGGGACGAGATAAGTTCCGCTGTAACGAAGGAACAGAGCGAAACAAGGACGAGGCTTGCAAGGTGATTGTAGTTTGCCGTCATTTCCAGAACGAGTACTATGCCGGTAACCGGCGCCTTGACGACTGCGGAAAACATCGCCGCCATGCCGAGTATCATAAAGTTAAGCTGATAATCCATGCCCACAATGCCCGTTTCAGTCAGTATCCTGCCAAAGATGTCGCCCGCGAGCGCGCCGCAGGTTATGAACGGCAGGAATATGCCTCCTGACGCGCCGGAACCGGCGCAAAAGGACGAATAAAACAGGTTTACAACCAGTATCACCAGCAGCAAATTCACAGGCCGGTTGGTAATGGAAAGCGAATCTATCAGCGGGTGCCCGCCGCCGGTTACATCGTACAGGTAAAAACTCAAGGGTATCGAGAGCAGCACGGGAATCATCGGACGGAAAAGAACCGGGATGCGAAGAAATTTGAAAAAATCCTGCGACAGGTACAGCGCCCGTTTGAACAGATCGCCCAGGAACGCGCAGATGATGCCTAACAGTATTATCCACATGAAAAAGCGCGGCGGCATCACGGTGATTGAACGAAAATGATATACCGGCTGAAGGCCGAAAAAGTGCCCGGCAACGATATCGCCCGCCATCGAAGCGCCCATCGCGCAGGCGATCGACAGCGGCGTGATCGTAACGCGCATCTCTTCCAGCATAAAAATAACGCCGGCAAGCGGCGCGGAAAACGCGGCGGACAGGCCGGCAGCCGTCGAGGAAGCAAGCAGCGTGTTACGTTCCCGCTGGGGCCGCTTGAATATCTGTAGAATCGCAATGCCCGTGTAGGCGGCAAGCATCACGGAGGGGCCCTCCCACCCGAATGATAGGCCGACAGAGATCGCGAGAAAACTCGCAATCCACTTGAGCGGCAGTTCTGTTTTCCAGTCGGCCTTTAAAAAGCCCTGTATCACGCCCTTTATCTGTGAAACGCCGCCGCCTGATACCATGGGCCGCACAACATTCACAAGCCCCAGCAAGAATCCGGCGAGCGCGAGGCCTATCGTCAGGAACACTGTATACCTTAGCGGCAGGGAAGGCAACGCCTGGTATATTTCCAGTCGTAACTTATCGGTACGATTCAGGGCAAGCCTGAACAGGACGATTACAAAGCCTGTTGAGCATCCTATCACGATGCTTTCGATTATCACCGCAAGGCGCGAGCCATACCACTCACGCATCATGCCTTCAATCTGGTGTTCCTGTTCTTGTTCCTGTTTCATTTTTTTTGGTTTTTTTTAAAAAATCTATCGCGGCGTTTACCGAAAGGCCCGCGCTGTTCTGCCTCGTCCGCAAGTCCCGCAACGTTACAAGGCCGCCGGGCGCGCCGTCCGCTTCCGTTTCGGAAGCGGACGGCGGAATAAGCGCCCAACGTATGCCCTTCTTTTCCGCCTGTGCAAACTGCGCGCCCTGTTTTTTTGCTTCAAGGAATACCAGGGTTGGGATTCCTCCTGCGCGGAAGCGCTGCGCGATCCGCTGGTATAGGCCGCCCTGCCCCTCGTCAACGCATATTAAGGCAAGTTCCGCGTAAGTTTCCCGCGTTGCCGTCTTCCCGGTCGCCTGCATAGCGGCAATCAGCCGGTCAAGGCCAATTGACGAGCCCACCCCGCTCAACGCCTCTTTGCAGTACAGGCCGCCCAGGTTGTCGTAGCGCCCGCCGGAACAAACAGAGCCGATGGATGGCATGTCGTTCAGCAGCGTTTCAAAGACAATGCCTGTGTAGTAGTCCAAACCACGGGTTATGGCCGGGTCAATCACAAATGTATCCTCGATTCCCGTTTCAAACATGAATCCCCGCAGTGTGCGCAGCCGCTGTGAATCGGGGTTATCCCCGCCGGCAACCGCCGTCATCGCGTCCAGCGTTTCGTCCCAGGAGCCTGTTGTTTCCACATAGCGGAGGATAGAATCGGCCCGTTTCCCGTCAAGCTCGCCGGATAGCAGCTTTAACACCTCGTCCCTGCCTATTTTGGCAAGTTTATCTACGGCCCGCAGAATCTCTACCGATTTGGCACCGGCGTCTATCCTCTGTAAAAAGCGGTTAAAGAGGCCGCGGTGATTCAGACGTATCGTGATGCCGCCCGCGCCCGCCGCGTCAAGCGCTTCCTTCATTATCAGCAGTGTTTCAAAATCGGACGCCGCGCTGCTCGTCCCGATACAGTCAAAATCGCACTGGGTGAACTCCCGGTAGCGGCCCCGCTGTGTGTTCTCGCCGCGCCATACCTTGGCGATATGGTAGCGCTTGAACGGGAACGTGAGCTCCGAGCGGTGTTCCGCGGCAAAGCGGGCGAAAGGTACGGTGAGGTCGAAGCGTAGAGCAACATCCCGTCCGCCTGAATCGTTAAAGCGGTACACCTGCTTTTCCGTCTCGCCGCCGCCCTTGCCCAACAGGATTTCGGTGTACTCAAGCGCCGGCGTGTCTATCGGCGCAAAACCAAACGCGCGGAAAACCGCTTCGATACATTCAACAATGTCGCGCCGTTCTATCTCCGCGGCGGGTAAAAAGTCCCTAAAACCCTTCAAAACACGAGGTTCAATCAAGGAAGCCATCGAATTAGTTTATTCTGAAATGTCGAGACTGTGCAAGCGGCTCAACGGGCTTTGAGCTTAGGCGAAACTCCAGGCATGGGTGGGAGGGCAGACCGGATGATAAGACTTTACGAGCAGGGCTGCGAGCAGGGCTGCGAGCGGATCAAGGCGCGCATTGCCATTCTTCCAGTATGGTTTTGGCGGTTTTTTCAAACGTATACTTTAAGCGGAGCGATTCCGGCAGGTCAACACGCGGCGGGATGCCGCCTGAGAGCAGCCCGACGAGTTTCTCTTTCAGGTCGGCGCTGTCTCCGGCGCGGAAGTACGTTACCGGATAGCTTGAGTATAGCTCACGAAACACAGCGATGTCGGAAACGAGGGCGGGCGTGCCGGAGAGCAGCGCCTCAAGCGGCGGCAGGCCGAAGCCTTCGTACAGTGAAGGTTGGACGAGCAGAGCCGCCCTTTTTACCAGGTTTTGTAATTCGTCTGCGGGAACAAACCCTGTAAACAGGACGTTTTGCCGTTCGCCGCTTTCGTCAATAAGTTTTTCCAACATGCCGCCGTCCGACGTGCGGAAATTGTTTTTTTCTCCGGCGATTATCAATCTGTAATCCAGACCCGATTTACGCGCCTGGAAAAACGCTTCAAGCAGGCAGCAAAGCCCCTTGTGTTTTTTTATATTGCCGACAAATAAAATTGTTTTTTCTGTCTGATCTGTACAGGACGGGTGGGGGCCGGCCTGACGCAAGTACTGTTCCTGCACCGCGCTGTGCGTAACGATTACCGGTTTTGCCGTCCCCAAATGGTACTCAATGCGGCCCTTTGAGAACAGCGAAACGGTAAATAGTTTTTTCGACAGCCTCACCGCGCGGCGGTAAAACCAGGTACGAGCCGCGAGTCCGGCGGGTGAACAGAGTTCCGGCATATCCGCAAAAATAATATCGTGTATGGTTGTGTAGACCGGAATATTGATACGGGCCGGCAAATTAAAGTAAGGCGAATAAAACAGATCGGTTCCGTTTACCGCTTTAACCAGGCGGGCGGGCGGAAAAAAAGTTTCTGTTATTGAAAACGGCTTTGTATCGCAGTGAAGGACGCTTACATTTGCTTTACCGGAAAATTCAGCAAGCCTCCGCCGCTCACCTATCAATAAAAAATGATTCTGAGTTTCGATAAAGTACGGCAGGCAGCCTTTCAGGTATACGCCTATGCCGCTTGCGTGAATCATCCTGCAATCAATCGTGATTTTCATCATTTACGGCGGCGCCCGCCAGCGCGTGGATAAAACAGGCGTTCAACACCGCAAGCGGCTCAAACTTAAAGAAGAGCGGCGCCGTCTTGTCGTACAGAATCTTTACATCCGAGGGGAAGTCATCGTCCCCTTCGTAATAGGCAATTTTAACCGGCAGTTTCGGCAGCAGGAGGTAGGACCAGATGTACTTTCCTTCGCCGCGTGTTTCCTCAAAGGCAAGCCCAAGTTTTTCCGCCGCCGCGCAAAATTTCTTGTAACTGCCGCCGATTGCCTTACGCAAAGGTTCGGTAGACCATTCCGCTCCGGACTTCCCCGCGCCGCCGCTGAATACCCCGTGCGAAAAATAGTTCAACGGGTAAAAGTCCAGGAGTGGCTCGCAGTTTCCGTCAGACAACGCATAGTAGCCAAGCACGCTCCGCACGTTAAACTCGAATACCTCATTCCGCACGTCTTTCGGTACGGGCGGTTCGATTCCTTCTTTTGTTATCCTGTACCGGCGGCCCAAAAAATCGATCGCCAGGTCGCCGTCCGCCGTCCTATCGAAGCCAAGCCGGCACGCCGCGCCATCAAAATCGCAATCGTTGAGCAGCTTAACCACCCAATCGTAGGTCTGTACGTGCCCTTTCCCCATACTGAAACGCTAAGCCCCAACCCTGCCTTTGTCAAGGCTGCCGCTTACAAGGCAGCAGCCATCCCCGAAAAGAAAGCCCCGTCAGGTTTAACCTGACGGGGCTTTCTTTAATTTACCCGGCTGTCAAGTGCGCCGGGTGCACATACGAATTAGTCA
>JAITIR010000046.1 GCA_031279285.1 Spirochaetaceae bacterium
ATTTATTCAATCGAGAATTCGCCAACTATGTTGGCGCAATCGGTGCTACTTTAACGCAAGGTAAACAAAGTTTACCCCATTTGCGCAATGAAATGAGCAAATACATTAGGGAAACGCGATTAGCGTCAAGTTAATCAGCGTTTCCCTAGTTGTCTATGCCGGAGTTTCCCGTGGGTATCGGCGTCGTCTCAATTATATGTCTCAGTTCGTCCATCGACTCGACCTGCCCAAAAAGGCTCATGATCCAGTTGCGGTCTTTCACAATGCCCACAAACTTTACGTAGCCGTCCAGTAGTTTGCACTTCTTTACAAGTTCCTCGTTATGCCCCTTGTTGATGTTGCGGAACTCTACTATCAGCTCCAGGTTTACCTCCTCGTACCCCTCGATCTTCTCAAATGCGTCAGACAACCTCATCGTTATACGGTCGGGGCAATTGGCCTTGCCTATGTAAAATACTATGCACTGAGGGCGGCTCAACGCTTCGCGTTGAGCTAAGTAGTTTGCGTCGCAAACTCCAAAGTTTTGGGAAAGCCTCAACATTATGCGAATCGGCTGTTAATTATTTTTTCGGCGTGATACGATCTGCGTGTGGAAATCGTCAGGGTTGAAAACCTGTCAAAGTCGTTTGGGAGCCTGGCCGTGCTTAAAAACATCTCATTTGGCGTTGGGCGGGGTGAGGTTGTCGCAGTGATCGGGCCATCCGGTTCCGGAAAGTCTACGCTGCTGCGCTGCATTACCCACCTGGAGACCGTCGATTCGGGTTCGATAATGGTGGACGGGGACGTCATGGCTAAGGACGGAGTCTACGCCACGCCCGACGTACTCCGGCAGGTCTGCCTCAAGGTGGGGCTTGTCTTTCAGAACTTCAACCTGTTCCCTCACTTTTCCGTGCTCCGCAACATAATGGAGGCGCAGGTACACGTGCTGAAGCGTAGCCGCGGCGAGGCCGAGCGGAGGGCCGCGGAACTGCTTGCCAAGATGGGACTTTCGGAGAAGGCTGCCGCCTACCCTTGTCAGCTTTCAGGCGGACAGCAGCAGCGTGTTTCGATAGCCCGCGCCCTTGCCCTGGACCCGCTCGTGCTTTTTTTTGACGAGCCGACAAGCGCCCTTGACCCCGAACTGACCGCCGAAATTTTACGTGTGATACGCCGTCTTGCCGCCGAAAATATGACTATGGTGATAGTTACGCACGAGATGGCCTTTGCCCGTGAGGTCGCTGACCGCGCGCTGTTTATGGACGGCGGCGTGTTCATTGAGGAAGGGCCGGCTGCCGGCCTTATCGACAACCCGCAGGCGGAGCGTACAAAGCTGTTCCTGCAAACTCTGTCCGCGAAAAATAATGAACCTTGAAAGAATAATCAAAAACGGTGAGGGCGTTTACTTCATCGGGATAAAGGGGACGGGGATGTGCGCGTTGGCGGAACTGCTACATGGGGCGGGGGTGCGGGTTTCCGGCTCTGACACCGCTGAGCTTTTTTACACGGACGCGATACTGAAGGATTTGCGGATTCCCTACTTTGAATCATTCGATAAATCACATATAACGGACGAAAACTCGCTTGTAATTCACAGCGCGGCGTACAGCGCGGACAAAAATCCTGAAATCGCAGAGGCGGCGCGGCGCGGCCTACCGCTTGTAAAGTACACGGACGCGCTGGGGGCCTACTCCGCACTGTTCGATTCGAGCGGTATTGCCGGCGTACACGGCAAGACGACGACTACGGCCATTGCCGGGACGCTGCTTGCCGCGGCGGGACTAGCCGCCCAGGTGCTGGCCGGCAGCGCGGTAACGAGTTTTGGCGGGCGCTCCACCCTCAACCTTGGAAACAAATACTTTGTCGCGGAAACCTGCGAGTACCGCAAACATTTCCTCAGCTTCCACCCGCGCCGTGTGCTGTTGACCGGCGTGGAAAGCGACCACCAGGATTTTTTCCCGGATTACGAATCGATACGGGACGCATTTGTCGAGTACGGCGGGACGATCAAAAGCGGCGGCGAGCTTATATACTGCGCGGACGATCCGGGCGCACTCCAGACGGCGGAACTGATTCAAAAAAAACGGGCCGATGTTAAATACAAGGGGTACGGGTTTAACGCGGCCGGGCCTTTTAAGATAGAAAATTATAGAAGCGGAAACGGGGAAGCGGGTTTTGAGCTTGCGGGGATTCCGTGCAGGTGGACTGTGCGCGTTCCGGGACGGCATACGGTCCTCAATTCGGCGGGGGCGCTCGCGCTGGTAAAGGCCATAGCGGACTGTGAGGGCCGCGCCCTTGACGTGGAGACGCTCGGCAAAATGGCCGGGGCGCTTGCCGCCTTTTCAGGCAGCAAGCGGCGTTCGGAGATCGTCGGGGCGTCCGGCGGCATCCTTTTCATGGACGATTACGCCCACCACCCGACCGCGATTAAGACAACGCTAGCCGGGTTAAAGGAATTCTACCCGCACCTAAGGCTTATCGTGAGTTTTATGTCCCACACATATTCGCGCACGGCGGCATTGTTTGACGACTTTGCCCGCTCGTTTGACGCGGTGGACATTGTTTTCCTTCACAAGGTATACGCCTCGGCAAGGGAACTTTACTCAGGCAGCGTTACGGGCCTTTCGCTGTTTGAAAAAACAGCTGCGTTGCGCGATAATGTTTACTATAGCGAGGAGCCGCTCGAAGCGATTGACGCTCTGAAGCGTATTTTGCGTCCGGGCGATCTTTTTATCACCATGGGAGCGGGCGATAACTGGAAACTTTGTGAGGCATTGTTCGGACACTACAAGGGCATGGGGACGGCTGGATGAAAAGCATGACGGGCTTTGCGTACACGGAAAAGCAACTGGACGGGGTTTCCGTTGCGGTAGAAATAAAAAGTTATAACAGCCGTTTTCTGGAACTGTCCATAAACCTTAGCCAGCAGCTTGCACCGCTTGAGCCGCGCATACGCGGCATAATCGCCGGGCGTTGCAAGCGAGGCAAGGTAGAGGTGAGCGTGCGCGAAAAGAAGGAGAACGCTCGGTTTTCCGTAAACGTGAACAGTGAAGCGGTACGCGCCTACGGCTACGCCGCGGAAAAGGTTAAGTCGCTGCTGCCCTCCGCCTATGCCGGACAGAACCTGCCGCTGGAGGCGTTTTTTGAGCTTGACGGGGTTGTCGAGGTGGAGAAAGAAAGTGAGGACGAGGATGAGGCTTGGGCAAACATAAAGGATGTGTTCTTTGAAACTCTTGAAAAATTTGAAAGGGAGCGTGAACGGGAGGGGCTTCATACCAAAGAAAATGTTCTGTCGTACATTACGATTCTTGAAAGGTCGCACGATACGGTAGTGTCATTGCTGCCGCAGATAGAACAGTCAATAAAGGATAATATAAAGATCAGGTTTGCCGAGCTCGCCGCGGACAGTATTGACGAAAACCGCGTGCTTGCCGAAACAGCGTTGCTGCTGATGAAGTATACGGTTGCCGAGGAGGTATCGCGCCTGTCATCGCACCTGTCCGCCTTCCGCGCCGAAATTGACGGCAGCGCCGGCGTCGGGAAAAAGCTCGATTTTATCTGTCAGGAAATAAACCGTGAGATAAACACGATTGGTTCAAAGACGCCGCTTATCGAGGTTAGCCGTACCGTGGTCGATATGAAGGATGCAGTAGAAAACATAAGGGAACAACTACGGAATGTGGAATAGGAGGTGGCGAAAATGGACGATGTCAGGAAAAATATTAAAATTGCTATTTCGGGCAAGAGCGGCTGCGGCAACACGACCGTAACCACACTCACGGCGGAAAGGCTGGGACTGCGTTCCATCAACTTTACGTTCAGAAATTTGGCCGCGGAAAAAAACATGCATCTTGAAGATGTGCTGCGCCTTGCGGAACTGGACGATTACTGGGACAGGGAGGTTGACAGGCGGCAGATCGAGGCGGCCTTAAGCGACAAGGATGTGGGCTGTGTACTCGGTTCGCGGCTTGCGATATGGATGCTGAAGGAGGCGGACTTAAAGGTCTACTTAAAGGCGAAGACGGACGTCAGGGTCCGCCGCCTTACGCAGCGCGACGGCGGGGATTTCGACACGGTTGCGGCGTTCACAAAAAAACGGGACGCGCACGATCACGAGCGTTACCTGCACCTGTACGGCATCGACAACGACGACTACAGTTTTGCCGGCCTTGTCATCGATTCGGGGGAACATACGCCGGACGAAATTGTAGATGAAATAACCGCCAGGGCACGCGCGCTGTAGCTCTGTTCCCCACTTTTCTCCTGCGAATCCGTGAGGCATCCTCTAAAATTACAGATGAACCGCCCCGCCACAAAACAGCGTTAAGCTGTTTTGCCTGACGTTTTGCAACTTACATAACCCGATAAGGAATGGTAGGCGGGGTATTAAACCCCAATACAGAATCAAAAATCAATGCCTATCGCTTTGCGCAGGCGCTTGACCGTGCGGGAAGCGATCGTGCGGGCTTTTTCGGCGCCGCTCGCCAGTATGCCGTCCAACCTTTCCGGCTCGGCGATCAGCGCGTTGTAGCGTTCGCGCAGGGGCGAAAGCTCGCGGTTGGCGACACGGAACAACTCTTCCTTAGCCTCACCCCACCCCATGCCGCCTCCGCGGTAACGCGCCGCAAGGGAATCCGCCTCGCCTGAGTCCGCAAAGAGCTTGTACAGGGTAAATATCTGCGAGTTGTCTGGATCCTTGGGCTCGTCCACACCCTGGGAATTTGTCACGATCCGCATGATATGTTTGCGAAGAACACTTTCCGTCGAAAAAAGCGGTATCGTGTTGCCGTAGCTCTTGCTCATCTTGCGCCCGTCAAGACCGGGCACAACGGCGACATCCTCCTGTACGGCCGCCGCCGGTATTTTTAGCAGTTCTTTTTTGTAGTTGTAGTTTATCGCGCCGGCGATGTCCTGGGCCATCTCGACATGCTGAGTCTGATCGCGACCCACCGGCACAAAATCGGCATCGAACAGCAGTATGTCGGCGGCCATCAGCACAGGGTAGGTAAAAAGGCCCATGTTTATGCCGGCATCCCCGTCCTCACCCTTTTCCGTGTTCTGCTGGACGGCCGCCTTGTAAGCATGGGCGCGGTTCATCAGGCCCTTTGGCGTGAAGGCGGAAAGTATCGTCGCCAGCTCAAACGTTTCCGGCACGCTACTCTGGCGGTAGAATACGACCCGCTCCGGATCGAGTCCCGCCGCAAGCCAACCCGCCGCTATACCCGTTATCGCCCGCCGCAGTTCGGACCCGTCTTTGACGGTATTCAGCGCGTGGTAGTCCGCTATAAAGTAACGGGCATCGTACTGTTCCGCGAGCCGCAGGGCGGGCCTTATCGCCCCGAAGTAGTTCCCGATATGCAAAATTCCTGTCGGCTTTATGCCGGTCAATGCTACCTTCATGCTTGCAGTTTACCCGTTTCCCCCGCCCTCCTCAACCCGCCAGTCCCGCCGCCAGGTTTAAATACGCGAACGGCAAGGGTAGTTGTCCTGGAATTTTTCCAACACGGTGAATCCATGCTTCCAGTGCCAAACAGGAACGGACAATTCCGAGGAAAACGGATTCTCACGTTCAAAGTCCGGCAGCCATTCATCGCCGGTCTCCAGTTCCTGGTAAAAACCGTCCTCAATGCCGAATTCTTCTAGCCAGGCAAGCGCTGTACCGTACTCTTCACTGTTCAAAAAACGCGCCGGCGCGTTTTTTACATTTGCGGCCAACTGGGAGTGCGGCCGGGGAGGCGTGTACTGCGTCATCAGCGAAAGGCTCGCCCTGCCGCCGGCATTTTCGGCAAACCAGCGCAGCACCCCTTTCGTAGATTCCAAAAACCCCGGCAGTACAAGATGACGGATGATAACCCTGTGCTTGTCCCGCGTCATGTCCATCATTTTGAGAATGGCTTTTTCGGCATGGAACGGATAATCGGGCGCGTTGAAAAATTTGGCCGCGAGGCCCTGATCCAGGGTTTTTAGATCGGGCAGGTACGTATCAACCAGTCCGTATAAGGCTTCCAGCGTTTCTGTCTTTTCATAGGCGGACGAATTCCAGAGACAGGGTATCGTAAGGCCAGCCTTGCGCGCCCGCCGGACACCTTCCGCAATGGCCGGGACAGCGTGGGAACCGGTTACAATGTTGATGTTTTCCGCGCCACGGCTTTGCAGAGCAAGGCAGATCGCGGCAAATTCGTCTGAGTCAACGGTTCGTCCTATACCTCCGTGCGAAATCTGCACGTTTTGGCAGAACACGCAGCGAAGGTTGCAGCCCGATACAAATACCGTACCGGAACCGCCCCGCCCGGTAACTGGAGGCTCCTCACCACGGTGTATCGAAGCGGCGGCAATACGGAGCGGTGCGCTTCCGCCGCAGTACGCTACTCTGGGATCGGGACATTGCCTTGGACAGATACCGCACGCGGCGCCGTCGCGCTTCACTAATAGAGCAGGGCCTCCGCCTCGCTGCCTGTGGAAAGGGCCGCGCCCGCCGGTATGTCCAGCAGGCAGTTGCACCCGACGATTGAAAATATCTGTCCCGACATGTGTTCCGTCGGGAATTTTGCCTTGCCGTCTTCTGTACGCGCCCTGATGAAGCGCCGGATCGGCTTTGCATCCAGGTCACCGTCCAGCTTAACACGCTGTTTACGTATGGCAAGATCGTCGCGGGACGCAATCTTGCCGATCACCGGCTTTACGATGAGCTCAAAGCCGGTGAGGGCGGCAAACGGGTTGCCGGAAAGGCAGAGCAGCGGCCTTCCACGGTATATGCCGCAGAGAATCGCGCCGCCTGGCTTGGAATTGAGCCGCCAAAACAGTTTTTCAACGCCCAAAATCTTAAAAACATCGTGGAATATGTCTTTTTCGCCGACACTCACGGCTCCGGTTGTGATAAGCGCGTCCAATTCCTCGATAACGGCATCTATTTTTGCGGCAACCATGCCGGCCTCGTCCCCGCTTACCGGTAAAATCTTGGGAACAAAGCCCAATTCCCGCATACGCAGGCCAATCAGCGTCTCGTTGCTGTTGTATATCTTGCCGGGCGGAAGCGGCTTTCCTGCCGGTGCAAGCTCATCACCCGTACAGAGGAGACCGAGTAGAGGGAGATTCTTTACAGGAACATACGCAAAGCCCATAGCGGACAGAATCGCAAGATGGGCAAAGCTGAGCCGCTCGCCGGCCTCGATCAAAAGCTGCCCCTTCCGTATATCCTCGCCGGCGCGTACATAGTTTTCGTAAGAACCGACAGGCCCTGTTACAAGAATTTCCGCACCGCCGTTTTCGATACGTACATTCTCCTGCATCACCATGCAGTCGCAGCCCGTAGGAAACATCGCGCCCGTCATGATGCGGACGGCATCCTTCTGCTCCAGTCTTTTCGTATAGACATCGCCTGCGTAAACCGTTCCGGCAACGCGCAGCCGCATCGGATTTGACGGAGAGGCGCCTGTCGAATCGGCGCTACGCAATGCAAACCCGTCAAACGGCGAACGGTCAAACGGCGGGTTGTCTATCGGTGCGTACACCGTATCGGCGCAAACCCTGCCCAAAGCCTCGTTAACCGGAATATTTTGGCTCTCCTGCTTGGGGTATACCTTACCTAAAACAAGACCCAACGCCTCTTCCGCTGAAATTTTTTCCATGGTTTTACTCCATCATAATTTTTTTGTAAAATTAAAGCCAGTTTTTGACAGGGCTTTCAGTAATTCTTCGATACTTTCCTCAGAAATTGGACTTTGTAATGTAAAATCGGATTTTCCGGCAACTTTTTGGGCGGACGGCTTGACGTTTTTTCCGCCGGAATTACAAATCATGATAAAAAATGCGGGTTTTACTACTTCACGGAGGCTGTTCGACTCGCAGATTATCGGGCCTGTTCTGCCGGAACGTTCCAAAAACGCGGCAAAGCCCCTGTCCAGGGCCGATCGCAGGCAACGCAGCCAGAACACCCGGCTCGCGCCCGCCGCAAGCAGCAGGGACGTATCCTTTGTACCGTCGCCGGAAATTTCCTCATCCAGGCAAAAATCCCCGGCTATCGTGCAGGCCCCGCAGCCTTGTCCGCCCCGCGGACAAGGGCCGTCCCGGCTCTCAATGCCGGTAATTTTAAGCACGGTAACTGGCGTCCCGTTAAAACGCCTGACAAGTTCCGATGCAAGAAAGGTCTTGCCGGAATTGCGCCCCGTAGACCCAATCAAAATAAGGCGCTCACAAGTTTCCACGTTCAAATTCTACAGCCCAGTTCCACAAAACATCAAGGCCCAGTTCCGACATGTATCAAAAAGGGAAAAGAGGTGAGCCTGTTCCAAAACTAATCACGTGTGCGCTAAACGGCCCCGTGATAACCGGGGGCACGGTGCGAACCTTCGGTTCGATGGAACAGCCTCAGGTATATACTTGGCATGATTCTCAATCGAGCCTGCCGTCCAGTATCTTTACGAGACGCTTGGCCTGCGCTCCGACAAGCGGGTCGTGGGTGACGATGATGACGGTAGCGCCTGATGCGTTGATGTCGGAAAAGATCGAGAGTACCGTTTTCCCGGTTTGCGAATCGAGGGCGCCGGTCGGCTCGTCGGCGAGGATAATTTTAGGGCTGCCGACTACGGCCCTAGCAATGGCGGCCCGCTGGTTTTGACCGCCGGAAAGTTCGTGCGGCAGATGGTTCATCCTGTCGCCTAGGTCCACCCGTTCAAGAGCGCTGACGGCAAGCTCTTTCCACCGGCTCTTTTCTACGCCCTGGTAGCGCAGCGGGAGCATCACGTTTTCCAGCACCGTCATAGACGGGATAAGGTGGTACTGCTGAAACACAAAGCCCAGTGTACGGCTCCGCAGAGCGGCAAGCGCCCTGTCACTCAACAGCGAGATGTCTTCGCCGCCTATACGCACGAGGCCCGAAGTCGGGCGGTCAAGACAGCCTATCAGGTTCATGCAGGTCGTTTTGCCGGAGCCTGAGGGCCCCATGATCGAGACAAACTCCCCTTCATTTATCGTGAAGGAAACGCCGTCAAGGGCGGTAACGATGTTATGCCCCATCCGGTACTCACGCCGCACGTCTTTAAGACAGATGATCTCCTTCATCATGGAGTTCCGTCAAAACCTCGGCATCGCCGCGCCGCCGCCAGACGAGGCTCTGCCGCCTCCAGACGGGGCTCTGCTGCCGCCTTGTGGCGCTCCCGGCATACGCATGGAACTGCTGCGCCCTGAGACCGAGTCCGCCTGGAGCGCTTTTAACATGTCTCTCTCGTTAAGCCCGTCCGTTATGCTGACAAAACTGTTTCCGTACGGCTCGACACGGACAAACACCCGCTCGCTCCCACCGTCCTCGCCGAGCCGTTCCACGTAGGCCATCCCGTTTTCGTACCCTATGGCCTGCCGTTCTACGAGCAGCATGGTAACGGGGGGACTTATCTCGATCCGCCCTGTAAAAGAATAGTTCGGCAGAATTTCCGGCGGCGGATTTTCAATCTTTATCTTTGCGTTGACTACCGCCGCCCCGCGGCTCGTTACCGTGCCGACGGCGGGGAAAGAGTCCAAATAGCCTTCGACAGTTCCGTTTTGGTAGGCTGGAAAGCTGAAGCGAACATTTTGGCCGGTGCGCAGTTTCGGCGCGTCCGTTTCGACTATTTCGACCGTGCTGTGCAGGTAGCTTCTGTCCACAATAACACCGACATTATCCTTTGCCTCAAGGTAATCGCCGGTTTGGGCGGTAAAGCTGGCGATGAGACCGGAGAACGCAGCCATAATGGTCCTGTCCTGTATCTTTTGCAACAGCACATACCGCTGTTTTTCCATCAAAGCCAGTTCCCGCTTCGAGCCTGTGACCCTCTTTTGTTCCATGTCAAAATCATGCTTTTCAAGGTTGTAACGCTGCTCGCTGTCGTCAAGCTGAAGGATCAGGTCGCCCTTTTTGACGGTATCCCCCTCGGACACGTAAACGGCGGTTACCGTGCCGTCTCCGGCTGCCTGTAGGGTCTGTTCCTGCGCCGCGGCAACGTTTCCGGCGATTTCTATAACATTTTCATAAGTTTCCGAGCGGACGATGAACGTTCTGTCCAGGCCGCCCGAATTGTTTTTTAGGCGCCTCGCGACCACAAGCGCCGCTAAAAGCGCAGCGGCTGCGCACACGATGATGATCACTTTTTTTATGTTTTTTTTCATAGTTTAAACCCGGTTCCGCCCTATTCCATGATGATGCACAGGGATATTTCAATTTGATACAGAATCATATCGGTATCCGTGATAAGGCAGTTGTACCGGGCGTTCTCCTTATTCGCTTCTGCCCTGCGGTACTCGCTTTCAGGGATAACTCCCTGCTCAAACCATGCGCGCATATCAGCCTCAAGCTCGCTGTACAGTTCAAACTGTTCGGCGCGTTCACTCCGCTGCCACAACAGGTCGGAACGCTCCCTGTCCGTCGAGGCCAAAAGATCGTCCCAGTCCCTACCAGAATTTTCGATTTCAATAAGTTCCTTTTGGGCGGCGAGCGCGTTCTGTTGTTTCTTGAGCGGCGCAAGCGCAAGCGATTCGCTGTCTAGGCCGAGTGACAGCTTGAGGGCCGGGCTGCCCGTGCCGCCGCCAAGCGGGAACTCAAGTCCGCCCGAAAACGTAAAACCTCGCCACGACAGTGAAACACCCGCGTTGAGGCTGTGCGTACCGTCACCCGTCACGTTTTGAAAGGCCGTGTTGTTCAGCGTCCCGCCGCCTTCAACCCTAACACCGAGTTCACCGTCCGCATCGCGGGAGAGGCTGTTGATGTAGCGCCGCCATTCGGCGCTTTCAAGCTCCGTGTAAAGGGAACGGTCAAAGGCGGAAAGCGAGAGGAGGCCGCCGTCCTCCGGCGGGCCGGAGGACGGCGCGGGCACGCCCGGAGGCAGCCCGTCCAGGCTTTCCCTGCCGCAGTCCCGCGCGAAAGCGGCCATATCCCGCCGAAGACTCCGTTCCGCTTCCAGCGCCTCGCGCTCAGCCTTTGCCAGTTCCATACGCGCCGCACGGAATGTTGCAGACGACTCGTCATAACCCTGCGCCCTGACCATCATGAATTCAAGCTCCTCCGTCCAGCGCGTTTCATTCTTCGTATACAGCGCCGCCTCCTGTTCGTAAAGGCCGCGCAGCGTCTGGTAAAATTCCTTCTCCGTTTCCAGCGCGCGTTTTTGCAGCGCCCGCCTCGCCTCCGTTACCGCCCGTTCCGCTTGCAACAGTTCCACCGTCCGCTTTTTACGATCATTGCCGGTAATGTCCACTGACAGTGTGAAAGCGGTGTTGGAGACCTCTAAGCCGTCCCCGCCGCTCGTGAGCAGCGGGGCGCTGACCGTCAGCGTAACGTTGTTTGCCGCCGGTAATTCCAGCGATATTGAGGGTTCGGCCTCGAAAGACCCTTCCCCGTCAAAACGGAAAAACAGAGTGCCGGTGTTCAGCTTGACGCTGAAACCGTTAGTAAGCGTCGCTTCCGACCGCGACAGTTCCGCCTGCCGCAGTTCTATAGCCCTTGTTTTAAGTACGCTGTCGTGTTCAAAGCGTCCGGCCAGGAGCGCGGCGGCATCATCTTCCGCGCGCGCAGTTATGGCGACAAGGGACAGCGCCGTGCAAAGGACGGTGGAAAGAAAACGGCGTGAAAGGCCATTGTTAAAGCGCATAGAACCGGCGAGTCCTCCTTTAAAACCGTAATTTTTCCTCACCATGTACGTACGGGCAGCCCCAAAATTGAAGTTTTAGAACAGCCTCACCTATTAAACATATTTTTTATTTCCATGTTACAGGTCCACCGGTGGATTTCACATACCGATAAGCCCACAGTTAAAAAAATACGCTCTTGGTCTTGACAAGTTCCGTCTCCTACAGGTAAACTATACTTCATGGAGACTTTAGTGACGACGACCATCGTTCAGCTCTCTTTTGCCCGGCGTTTTGCGAAGCAAAACTCCGGTAAACAAGTGCGGATTTCAACGCTTACATTACCCCCCCCCCCCCCCATGTCTTAGCCTAATTTCTTACACTACAAAGACTTATAACTGTCCCGCGTACAGCGTGCGCCGCACGGTGGAGCCGGTTTTTTCAAGACCGGGCGGCGCTGTTACCTCACCGGATACCACACTAATTCTTGAGAGCCATACAGACGTAATGATAAACCCGCTGCCCAAAGGCGGAGCGTAGATAATCAATCAAACAGGAGCGCAACGAACGAGTAAGAAGTCATATTTTAAGGAGTAAAAAGATGAAGAAAAACAAATGTTTTCGGGCGGTATTTGCGGCGGCGCTATTAGCGTTGTGTTTTGGTGGATGCGAGACCCCCAACGGGGGCGGCGTCGATACCGCTCACATCACATACAACGTGATGGCGGACGGAAGCATAACTGAAACCACAAGCGCGCTGACCTTCACCTTTAGCGCATGGCTTAATAAACTGAGCGCGGAGGACATCATCATAAGCGGGACCGGCGTTACAAAGGGCGAGATCACAGGTAGAGGAGCAAGGTGGACGCTGACGCTTACCGTGACCACAGCGGAGAACATCACGGTATCTATCGCCAAAGACAGGGTAGAGAGCGAGAAAAAACCGGTAACGGTGTACAAGGAGGGTGAGCCCGCTCCCCCCATCGGCTACACGGTGGCGGCGAATGGAGACGAAAGCGCGACCACAAACGCGCTGACCTTTACCTTTAGCGCGGGGGTTACCGGCCTGACCGCGGAGGACATCACCGTAAGCGGGACCGGCGTTACAAGGGGCAACCTCACAGGCAGCGGAACAAGACGGATACTGAGGCTTACCGTAACAACCGGGGGTACGATCAGTGTGTCTATTAACAAGGAGGGGATAGACAGTGTGCCAAAGCAGCTAACGGTGTACAAGACCACCATCACCTATACGGTAACCTTCAACGCGGACGGGGGAAGCCCCGCAACAGTGACGCGGACGGTGGAAAGCAGCGGGACGGTCGGTTCCGACATGCCCTCCGATCCAACCAGAAGCGGCTATAGCTTCGGCGGGTGGTACACCGCGCAAAACGGCGGCGGCGGGCAGTTTACAGGATCAACGGTAGTAAGCGCCAATATCACGGTGTACGCGAAATGGGCGGCAATTATCCAAGTGCCCTCCGATCTGTCGCTTACCGAGGCGCTTGAGTGGATTGAAAGCAACGCGGCGCAGGGCATGGAGTATGCAATCACGCTCAAGGAGGACGAGGCCGTCGAAGCGCCGCTCCAAACGCTTTCCTACAGCGTGCGTGGCGTCACAGTTACCCTGAAGGGCGGCAACTCCATGCGGACGCTTACCCTGTACGCGCCGGGCTCGCTCTTTACGGTAGGCAGCGGGCTAACGTTGAAGTTGGGCATCAACGTTACTTTGCAGGGATACGCGAACAACAACGTGGCTCTGGTCAATGTGCTCTCGGGTGGAACACTGTTGATGAGCGCAAACTCGAAGATAACTGGGAATACCCTGGGCGGCGGCGTGACCGTCGGCACCAACGGCGTGTTCAAGATGTCGGACGGGGAAATCAGCGGGAACTCGTCCTCCATCGGCGGCGGCGTGCACAATTTGGGCACGTTCACGATGTCAGGCAACGCTAAGGTAAGCGGGAATACAGCCTCTTCCGGCGGCGGCGGCGTGCACAATTCGGGCACGTTCACGATGTCAGGTTACGCGGAGATAAGCGGGAATACAGCCTCTTCCGGCGGCGGTTTGTACAATTTGAGCACGTTCACGATGTCAGGTTACGCGGAGATAAGCGGGAATACAGCCTCTTCCGGCGGCGGTGTATGCGCCTTATCCAGCAGCCAGTTTACGATGGAAGGCGGTACGATAAGCGGGAATACAGCCTCCACCGGCGGCGGCGTGTATGTTAATGGTGGCACATTTACCAAGAGCGGTCAGAGTACCATTTACGGCGATACCGATACAACCCACACGGCGGGGAACACCGAAAATACCGCATTAAGCGGCGACGGCCACGCGGTGTATGTTTACTTCAACAGAAAGCGCAACAGTACGGCGGGGCCGGACGTGAACCTGGACAGCACGAAAACCGGAACGACAGGCGGCTGGGAGTCATAACAGATAGTTAGGAACTGTACATTTTCTGAGTGAGGGCAGAACCCGAAGCCCGCTTTTGGGATGCTACCGCGCAGCGGGTGTGAGGCCCGCTGGTGGGTGGCGGGTTTATGTCTTGTTGCAATACAATGGGATGTATGGAGCTTTGTATGTCAAAAATAAGCATGGGGACGCCGCTGGTGGAGATGGACGGCGATGAGATGACGCGCGTCCTTTGGCGGCTGGTAAAGGAACGCCTCGTACTACCGTTTGTGGATTTAAAAACTGAATACTATGACCTGGGCGTTAAAAACCGTGATGAGACCGGTGACGCTGTTACTGTTGATGCGGCGCGCGCCATCCTGCGGCACGGGGTCGGCGTTAAGTGCGCTACGATAACGGCAAATGCGGCGCGCAAAAACGAGTACGCCCTAAAAAACATTTTCCCCAGCCCGAACGCCACGATACGGGCGATCCTGGACGGCACTGTTTTCAGGAAGCCGGTAACGGTCAGCCGCATAAAGCCCGCTATCGCCACCTGGAAGCGTCCTGTAGTTATAGGCAGGCACGCTTACGGCGATGTTTACAGGAACGTCGAAATGCAGGTAGACGCGCCGGGAAGAGTCGAACTGGTATTTACGGGGGCGGACGGCAGCGAACAGCGCGCGCTAGTTGCGGACATGAAGGGACGCGGTGTGGTTCAGGCCATGCATAATTACGATGATTCGATAGCCGGCTTTGCCCGCTCATGCTTCCGTTACGCGCTGGACGAGGGGCTGCCGCTAATGTTTGCCGCGAAGGATACTATTTCACAGATATACGACGCGCGTTTCCGTGACATTTTCAACAGTATTTACGAAACGGAGTACAAAAACAAATTCGGCGAAAAAAACATTGATTACAGCTATACGCTGATAGACGATGCGGTTGCACGTGTTGTCAAAAGCGGGGGCGGATTCCTTTGGGCCTGCAAAAACTATGACGGCGATGTGATGAGCGACATGGTTGCAAGCGCTGCCGGCAGCCTCGCGATGATGACGAGCGTTCTCCTATCACCGGAAGGCTGTTACGAGTACGAGGCGGCGCACGGCACCGTACAGAAACATTTCTACCGCTACCAAAAAGGCGAGAAGACAAGTACGAATCCAGTTGCCCTGATATTCGCATGGGCGGGCGCTCTGGAAAAACGCGCCATCCTTGACGGCATAAAGCCGCTGTCGGACTTCGCTCAAACCCTGCAAACGGCTACGCTGCAAACGATAGAAAACGGCAAAATGACAGGCGACCTTGCCGCACTGTGCGACCCTCCCCCCTCCCCTCTTAATTCATGGGACTTCATCAACGAGGTTACCGGCGTTTTGCGGTCAGCAATTAACAGGAAAGATTGGAAAAGACCCCTGCCATCCGGGAAACCGGGCGAATGCGGCTAATCAGGGGTATCCCTTCGGTATGAACTTACCCGGCTTTTGAAGGATATCCGCCAGTTTGCGCAAGCGCCCGTAGCAGCAGTGTATTTTCATCGTGGGTCAGAATCGCGCTTCTGTAGTAACTGTCGTCAAGGCCGCGGAAGTTGTCACAGCGCCGTATTAAAATACGCTGCCGCAAAAGGGAATCAAAAAAAGTTTTTTTGTCAAACCCCCGCCCTATCCTGAAAAAAATAAAGTTGGCCTCACCGCCCAAAACCTCGATGCCGAGCCGCGTAAATTCGGCTTTCATCCTTGCCCGCTCCGCCTTAACCAGCACGCGCAACCTTTCGACATAACCCTGATCCCGGAGCGCGGCGATTCCGGCGGACTGGGCTACGGCGGAGACAGGCCAGGCCTGGCCTGTCTCCGCTATCGCCGCCGCTTCCGTGTCGCTGCCCGTGACGCAGTAGCCGAGCCGCAGGCCCGCCATCGCGTAGACCTTTGTAAACGCGCGAAGGACAATCACATTCCCGAATTCCGGCAA
>JAITIR010000069.1 GCA_031279285.1 Spirochaetaceae bacterium
GGCAGGACAGTATTACCCCCCTTTATAATTTCTTGCGGTATAGCAACTTAAAGCATTTCAACCAGGTTTTTGTTTCTGGGCAACCGCCCCTTTTCGACTAGATTAATTATTAGGCAATGGGCCCTGAGTTCCGTAACAGCCGCCATGTTCGCCTCAAACCGAAAACCCGTGCAGGAAAGGTCTGTCCTGAAACAGCCGGAAAATCTAAGAGGCGACATTTGTCATACCGGCGCTTCTTTGCGAAGCCGGCTATCTTATGATGGACAGCGCGACGAGGCCGTTGTAGATAAGCTGGACGGAAAAACCGGCTAGGATGAGGCCCATTATTTTTTCCATTACAAAAATGCCCATCGTACCTAGTATACGCAGGATAAAGGCGCTTGCCCGCAACACCGCGAACATACAGAGGAGTCCTATTATCAGCGCGGGAAACAGGAGCAGTACGCTGGAAATCCAGGAATTCCCGCTCGATACGTAAGTCATTATCACGGTGAGGATACCGGGCCCGGCAATCATCGGGATGGCGAGCGGAAAAAGGGCTATAAAACCGCTATGCGCATCATCTTCCCCGGCCACCGGCGTCCGGTCAACTTTTGGTTTTGAATAGATCATCTCAAAGGCAATCATAAAAAAGAGTATGCCGCCGGATATGTAAAAAGCCCCCGGCTTGATGCTAAAAAATTCGAGTATATATTTTCCGCAGAGCAGGAATATACCCAGCACCAATGCGGCAAACAGGACAGCTTTAAGGATAACGTTGTTCCGCGTCTTGTCGTCATAAGATGAGGTAATGCTTAGAAAGTATGGAATGATCCCTATCGGGTCCATAACTATCAAAACGGTAAAAAGTATTTGAAAAAAACCATGCTCCATCTGTCCATCCTCTGCCTCCCGTCCGAATTTTGTCCCGGACGGAACTCTCCGTAAAAACCTGGTAGTTTAAATTTTACGCGACCTTTCCGCCCTGTCAAGCCGACGCGCAAACGCGCAAACGCGCAAGCGCGCAAACCCAAAAGGGGTTTGCACGCTTGCGTCCAGCTTTCGCTGCCTGGGAAACTTCAAGGACAACCACACCGTTGCCTAGGCTGGCCTGCTCCGCCAGTGGACGTTATAATACAGTTTATGAAAACCAAAAAGCGAGCCCGCCCCACGGCGCGGGAAGGGGGCGCTTATGAGCGCGTATGACAGGTACTTTTTGATGAAGGAAAGCGATGTGGCGGATTACGTTACCGCAAAGATGCCGGATTTTTTTAAGCTGCCGCTCAAGTTAAGTGTAAAAGAGATAGGCGACGGGAATCTAAACTATGTTTTCCGCGTGGTAAACGAGGCGGACGGGCGCTCGCTCATCGTAAAGCAGGCGGGGCTGACCCTCCGCATATCCGCCGCGATGAAGGTCTCTACCGACCGTAACCGCATCGAGTCCGAGATTCTGCTGCTACAGGACAAGTACGCGGGCGGACTTGTTCCCAAGCTGTACCGGTACGATACCGTTATGTGCGTCTGCGTTATGGAAGACCTGTCGAACTACCGTCTGATGCGTTATGCGCTGATGGAGCATAAGACCTTTCCACATTTTGCGGAGGACATCACCGGCTATATGGTGAACACGCTGCTTAACACCACCGACGCCGTGATGGAGCACAAGGCAAAAAAAGATTTGGTAAAAAGATTTATCAATCCTGAACTTTGTGAGATAACAGAAGACCTCGTATACACCGAACCCTACAAGGATAATAAAAAACGCAACATCGTAACGCCGGAAAATCTTGATTTTGTAAAAAAAGAGTTGTACGGCGATAGATTTTTACACCTGGAAGTCGCGAAATTGAAGTTTGAATTTATGAATAACGCGCAGGCCCTGTTGCACGGCGATCTCCATACCGGCTCTATTTTTGTAAAGGACGACGAGGCGGGGCCGGGCGCGGCGACGCGGGTGTTTGATCCTGAGTTCGCGTTTTACGGTCCGATAGGCTACGATGTCGGCAACATTATAGCGAATCTGTTTTTTGCCTGGCATAACGGGGACGGGGCGGGGCAAACAGCTTTTTGCGATTGGGTCCTGACGACGGCCGTGTCGGTAATCGATCTGTTTAAACAAAAATTTCTTGACGGATTTACGAAAAATGTTACCGATGTAATGGCAAAAACAGAAGGGTTTGCCGAATACTACCTTGCTTCGATAGTTTCAGATACAGCGGCCTGTACAGGCCTGGAACTCGTACGCCGTACCGTCGGCATGGCTCAGGTAAAGGACATCACAACGATTGCTGACAGGGAGAGGCGCGTAAAGGCTGAGCGTATAAACATCCTCTGCGCGAAAGATTGCATCCTGAACCGCGCCTCGTTCACCTGTGGCCAGGATTTTGTTGACGCGCTGAAACGGGCGGTGAATTATGTGGGAAAATAGACTTAGCTACGATACCGTTAACCTGGACGATGATGAAAACGCCCTCGTGATCATAGATCAGACAAAGCTGCCGAACACGGTGGAACTGCTTCATCTTTCGAAGCAGCAGGATATTCGCGAGGCGATATACAGGCTACAGGTGCGCGGCGCTCCCGCCATCGGGGTTGCCGCCGCGATCGGTTTGTACCTTGCGGCGAACGGGATTCACGCGGAGCGCTGGGACGATTTTTACCTGCGTTTGAAGGAAGCCAAGGATTATCTGGCCTCCGCGCGGCCCACGGCGGTGAATCTTTTTTGGGCGCTTGACAGGATGGAAAATGTGGCCGTCAAAAACAAGGCGCTTGCTGTTCGTGATATAAAAAAAGCTCTGCATGACGAGGCCCTGCGGATTCGGGATGAGGATATCGGTGTGTGCCGCTCTATAGGCGAACATGGACTAGCGCTGTTGAAGGATGGGGACGGCGTGCTGACGCACTGCAACGCCGGCCGGCTTGCGGCTGTGCGTTACGGGACGGCCCTTGCCCCGGTACATCTGGGACGTGAACGCGGCATGAACTTCCGCGTCTTTACGGACGAGACACGGCCCCTGCTGCAAGGCGCGCGGCTTTCCGCATTTGAGCTTGTCGCGGACGGCGTCGATACCACGCTCATCTGCGACAACATGGCCTCACAAGTCCTGAAAAACGGCTGGGTCAATATAATTTTTGTCGGCTGTGACCGCGTCGCGGCAAACGGGGACACCGCCAACAAGATAGGCACCTCCGGCCTTGCAATCCTCGCTAAACATTACGGCGTGCCGTTCTACTTCTGCGCCCCCTCTTCAACGATAGACATGGCGACTGGTTGCGGCGCGGACATCGTGATCGAGCAACGCCCCTCAGAGGAAGTTACCGAGTTGTGGTACGAGCGCCGCATGGCGCCGGAGGGCGTCAAGGTTTACAACCCGGCCTTCGACGTAACGGATAACGCGCTGATCTCCGGCTTTGTTACCGAAGCAGGCATACTACGAGCCCCGTTCACGGAGAGTTTTCGGCGCTTGAAAGGATCGGCAATTGCTTTGGCCGGCTGAACGGCCTTGAAATATCCGGACCGGCGGGATAAATTACAGGTGTGAAGGCGAACCGTAAATACAAAGACGGTGTATTCTCATTATTATTCAACGACAAGACGCAGCTTTATGGGTAGTATGGGCATGCCTGAACCCAAAAAGAGCGCGTTTGTCGCCATCATAGGGCGTCCCTCCGCCGGAAAGTCCACGCTGCTGAACCATCTTTGCGGGGCAAAGGTTGCTATAGTAAGCACCGTGCCGCAGACGACGCGGAACAGTATACGCGGCATCGTAACAAGGCCGGCCGGCCAGCTTGTCTTTGTAGATACGCCTGGTATGCATATTTCCGGAAAGAAGCTGAACCTGCGGCTCGCGGAGACGGCGCTGAGGGTTTTGGACGAGGCGGACCTTGTTCTGTACGTGCTGGACGCCAATCGCCCGCCGGGACGGGAGGAAGATGCCGTAGCGGCGGCCCTGCTGAAACGGCCTGAAACTGTAAAACACAGGACGGTAGCCGCGATCAACAAGGTTGACGCTGCCGGTACGGCGAAAGCGGAGGCCTTTCTCCACGCTAAATTGCCGGAACTACCGCCGTCCCGCATCTTCAATATATCCGCACTTAAAAACGAGGGCCTTGACACCATGCTTGACTGTCTTTTCGGTATGTCGCCGGAGGGAAGCGCGTTTTACGACGGCGACTGCTATACGGACCAGGAGGTTCGTTTCCGCATCGCGGAGATTATCCGCGAGAAGGCTATGAACAAACTGCGCGAGGAGCTTCCGCACTCCATCTATGTCGATATCGCGGACATGGAACTGCGCGGCGGCGCTCCCCAAGCTGAGACGCTTTGGGTGCGCGCCTTCATCATGACGGAACGCGAATCGCAGAAGGGGATGGTGGTGGGCAAGGGCGGCGCGATGATTCGAAAGATACGCCTTGCCGCGCTCCGCGAAATGAAAAAAATATTTGACTGGAATATAGAGCTTGACCTGCGCGTCAAAACGGCGCATGACTGGCGTAGCAACGATGCGACTCTAAAAAAGCTGCTCTAACGCGATTTTTCCGGCATTAATTGTACAATGGACCACTCGATTGGCCGAAACGGAGGAAACAAATGGGTACCGAAATAAAAGGCAAGGATGAGCAAGAAACCGCCGCTTCGCTTGCCGCGAAGATCGCGGAAGGGCGGGCGGCCCAGTCTGATTGGGCTGCCCGCCCCTGCCGGGAACGGGCAGCCTGCCTCAGGAAGTCCGTAAAATACCTGGGCTCCCACATCGACGAAATTACGGAAATTATCCACAGAGAAAACGGCAAACTTAAAACAGACGCCCTTGCCGCGGAAGTGCTTCCGGCGCTGATGGCCGCGCGGTACTATATCCGCATGAGCAGGCGTTTCTGCGCACCCGGACGGACGGGGGGCGGCAGCCTCCTCATGTTCAATAAACGTAGCCGCCTTGTCTACAAACCGTACGGGGTTGTCGGGATCATCTCCCCCTGGAATTATCCTTTTGCCATTCCCTTCTCCGAAGTTATGATGGCCCTGCTCGCGGGAAACGCCGTGATCCTCAAGACCGCCTCGCTTACCCCCGGCGTGGGCCGGATGTTGGAAGCCCTGTTTAACGCCGCGGAACTGCCGGACGGCTTGTTTAGCTATGTCGAAATGCCGGGCAGTGAGGCGGGTCCGGCCTTTATCAGAGGCGGGGTGGACAAGCTCTTTTTTACCGGTTCCAGCGCGACAGGCCGGGAACTGATGGCGCTGGCGGCGGAAAGGCTGCTCCCGCTGGTGCTGGAACTTGGCGGTTCGGATGCGGCGATCATCTGCGATGACGCCGATACGGACCGGGCCGCGTGGGGTGTTATTTGGGCGGGCTTCTCCAACGCCGGCCAGAGCTGCGGCGGCGTTCAGCGTATTCTGATTCACGAAAAGATTTACGGGCCCTTCCTGGAAAAGTTCTGCGCCCTTGTCAGGGAATTAAAGCCCGGAGACGGCCTCGGCCCGATGGCTACGCTACGCCATAAAGAAGTTGTCCAACAGCAGATCGACGCCTGCCTTGCCTCAGGAGCAAAAATTGCAGTTCAAAGCGATGCCTGGCCCACGGTACAGGGCGTGGAAAACCGCTTCCTTCCTGCTACGGTGCTGACGGACGTCACCCCGGACATGCCCATCATGAACGCCGAAGTTTTCGGCCCCGTAGTGGCGGCGCTTCCCTTTAAGGACGATGCCGAGGCGCTACGTCTTGCCAACAGATCAAGCTATGGGCTTACCGGCTCGGTCTGGTCCCGGAATTCCCGCCGGGCAAGACGGCTTGCCTGTGGGATAAACGCCGGTGCGGTAATGATCAACGACCATCTGATGTCACACGGCCTTGCCGAAACGCCTTGGGGCGGTTTCGGCGACTCCGGAATTGGCCGCACCCACGGCGAATTGGGCTTCCGCGAAATGCTAAAGGTTCAGGTTATCGTTGATGACATCCTCCCCCTGGTAAAACGTAACCTTTTTTGGCACCCCTACACGGAAAAAGTTTACCGCGGCGTCCGCGCTATCGCCGAATTCCTCGGTGGCCAAACGGCCGCCTCCCGTTTGAAAGCCCTCCCCGGCGTCCTCCGCATCTTTTTCCGTTGCTGGGAGAAGTGAATGAACCGGCAACCGGCATGATTTGTCACCCGCAAGATCGAAGGGGTCGAGTAAAACTCCATGCCTGTGCGTTTAAAGATACTGGCTTGCCGGTGGAAAATTGGTATAATATATTTGTATGCTTGGTAAAATGCGGAACATTGGAATCATGGCTCATATTGACGCGGGCAAGACGACGACGACGGAGCGGATACTCTACTACACAGGCAAGAGCCACAAAATAGGCGAGGTGGACGACGGCGAAGCGATCATGGACTGGATGGAGCAGGAGCAGGAGAGAGGGATTACGATACAGAGCGCCGCCACAACGACATACTGGCGCGGATTTCAGATAAACATAATTGATACGCCCGGCCACGTGGATTTTACCGCGGAGGTGGAGCGGTCGTTGCGGGTGCTGGACGGCGCGGCGGCTATTTTTGACGCGGTGAGGGGTGTTGAGCCGCAGACCGAGACGGTTTGGCGGCAGGCGGAACGCTACCATGTGCCCTGCGTCGGCTACGTGAACAAGATGGACCGCGTTGGCGCGGATTTTTTTCAGGTTTTGGAGGATATACGCGAGAAACTGGGCGCCAGACCCGTCGCGATTCAGATACCGCTTGGGAAGGAAAGCGGCTTTGAGGGGGTCATCGACCTTATAGAAGAGCGGGAGTTACGCTGGGGCGGGGCGGAGGGTGAGGAACTCTTATACTCGGATATAGCGCCATGTAACAAAGCTCTGGCCGCCGAGTGGCGGGAGAAACTGATCGACGTGCTCTCCGCCGTGTCCGATCCGGTAACGAGTCTGTACGTTGCGGGCGAGCCTATACCTGCTGATTTGATGCGCTCTGAACTCCGGCAGGCCGTGCTGAAACGCGCCCTGCTGCCCGTGCTTGCCGGCGCTTCCCGGCGGAATATGGGCGTGCAGCCGCTGATTGACGCGGTGGTGGACTACCTGCCCGCGCCGGACGAGACGCCGCCTGAACCCGCCTACAACATCAGGAAAGAGGAGACGGTGAACATCCCGTGCGATCCTCTAGGAACGCCGCTCGGCCTCGTTTTTAAGATACAGCACGACAGGGAAGCGGGCGGTCTCTGCTATGTCAGGATGTATTCAGGCAAGATTGAGAGCGGGACGGCGGTTTATAATGTCGGAAAACGAAAGCGGGAGCGGGTAAACAGGATTCTGCGTATGCATTCCAACAAATCCGAGCCGATGGACGCGCTTACGGCGGGTGATATAGGCGTTATCATCGGTATGAAGCTGTCGCAGACGGGGGATACGGTAGGGAGCGAAGGCTTTCCGGTGGTTTTGGAGAAGATGCAGTTTCCGGAACCGGTGATTTCCGTGTCGATAGAGCCGAAAACCGTGTCCGAACGGGACAAACTGAACGAAATCCTGGAGCTTCTGTCAAAAGAAGACCCCACCTTTACCAAGCGGGAGAACGAGGAGACGGGACAGATGATCATCTCCGGCATGGGCGAACTTCACCTTGACGTGCTGGTAAGCCGGATACTGAAGGAGTACAAGGTTGAGGCGCGGGTCGGCAACCCGCAGGTAACGTACCGCGAATCGGTGAGCGCCGCCGTTACGCGCCGGGAGGCTTTCTCCCGTGTGATCGCCGGTAAGGAGAACGCGGCGGCCGTCACGCTACGGGTGGAGCCGTTGCCGCGCGGAAGCGGGAACAGGTACACCTGCGCCGCGCGCCGGGCGGAGATTCCCGCCGCTATCTTCGAGGCTGTGGAGCGCGGTGTGAACGGCGCACTCCTTTCCGGCATAGCGCTGGGCTATCCATGTATAGACGTGGGGGTTACGCTCACCGGTATAGAGTACTCCGAGATGACCGGCACTGAGGCGGCGTTCCATGCCTGCGCCAGCATCTGTTTTGACGGGGCCTGCGGGGAAGCCGGCCCTATACTGCTTGAGCCGATCATGCTGGTAACGCTCGTGTCGCCTTCAGAGTTTGTCGGCAATGTGATGAGCCTTGTAACCCAGCGGGGCGGGCAGGTCATCAGCATGGACACGAAGACGGGAAGCGGCGAGGTGAAGGCGCACGCGCCGATGGAAAAGATGTTTGGCTTCATGACGGCGCTACGCTCAGAGAGTCAGGGGCGCGCCACCTTTACTATGGAGTTCTCGCACTTTGAGAAAAAGTCAGGTCATGCAGGCCAGCCTGCACCGAACATACATTGGTAGATTTGCGGATGTCCGTATCAGCTACCAGGCAGTAGAAGGGTGCAAACGTGTAGCGTTTGAATAGGGGCCGATACTTACCGGCATGGAAACAAGCGGTAAGCAATTAAGAATAGAATGTGGGGTATTTTATTTTTACACAGTTCCCAATTCGCGTAATTTGCGGATTTTTCTTTTTTGGGGAACGGAATATGAGTTATGCCGGTAATGAAAAACTGCGCCGCTTCTTGTACGCAAAGATCGACGAATGTGCGGGAAAGCCCGCCAGGTCGGAGGCGGAGCGGCTTTTAACGCTGGGTGATTTACAGCGGGAGCTTGATAAAAGCGGTATTCAGATGGCGGGATTTTCTACCGCGAAACGGGTAAAGGAATGGAAGGAAGGCTCAAGCGATTCGGCATATACGATAAGCTGCGACGGGCTGAGCGGTGAATGTTTTTTGCGTATAGAATTTTATAAAAACAGATTCGCTATAGACCGCGCAAGTTTTTATATACGGTTTTACGATACAAAATCCCAGCACCGTTTTATAGACGAAAGCGGTATAAGCCTTATATACAGACTGCTTGACAATTTCAAAAACATCGCGGGGGAGTACATAAAGCTGCGTAGCGAAATTGAACGCGGCGAAAAACTGCGCCGGCTTACGATTGGCAGCATAGAAACATGGATTGGGCTTATATGCAAAAACATTTCACGGCCCTATCACATTGTCAAAATGGAAAGTCAGGCCGTGCTTTATCTGTTGCTTGAGAACGGCAGGCAGTTGGAAATTTACATACCGTACAATAACTTTCAGGATGTGATGAC
>JAITIR010000122.1 GCA_031279285.1 Spirochaetaceae bacterium
GTCAGGGGGCATTGGAGGCTGATAATATCCGAGCGCCGGATTAGCTCATCCCTGTCAACGTACAGAACACCATGGGACCCGGCCCACTCCTCCGCCGGATACGGATCGGATGCCAGCACTTCCATGCCGAAACCCCGGAGTATCTCCGCGGTGATCTTCCCTATTTGCCCCGTACCGATAATTCCCGCAGTCTTTTTATAAAGGTCAAAACCTTCAAGCCCGACAAGGGAAAAGTTTCCCTCCCTTACGCGGGAATAAGCCTTATGGATTTTTCGGTTAAGAGTAAGAAGCAGGGATACCGCGTATTCCGCAACCGCATGGGGAGAATAGGCGGGTACCCGCACTACGGTTATCTTTCCCCGCAGGGCAACCAGGTCTACATTGTTGTAACCCGCAGAACGGAGGGCGATGATCTTAATCCCCTGCCGGTACAGAATATCCGCAGTCACGGCATCTATCCTGTCGTTTACAAAGATACATATTCCGTCGAAACCCGATGCAAGGGCGGCCGTATCCGGCCCTAGCCTTACGTTGAGGTATTTCAGTTTCAGGGGAAAGGCCTGGTCTTTGAGAAGGGGATCGAAGTAATCCACATCATAGGGCTTGGTGTCAAAAAAAGCGATTTTAACTGTTTCCATCCCAGAGTCTCCTTTGTAATTAACTATAATCATTTTTGCCGGTAATTACAAGAGTTAGTTTATGCTAAATTTATATATTGAAGCAGCGTATTTTAATCCGGCAAAATTTCGCCGCTTATAGACAGAATATGACCCTCCAAGGGATCATCTTGCCTGAATTTTTCAGCGCGGTAACTACGGCGTTTTCTATGCCGCGGCAGCAGGGAACTTCCATTCTGATAACCGTGACGGACTTTATGTCGTTCTGTTTGATAATTTCAGTCAGCTTTTCGCTATAATCTCCGTCATCAAGTTTTGGAGAGCCGGTGAGGAGAATTTTATTCCGCATAAAATCGGGGCTTTCCCAAAACTGAAGTTTTGGGAAAGCAACCTTGAAATTCGCAGTTTTGCAAGGCTGAAAGCCTGAAAAACTGCACGGGCCTGTTCCAAAACCGTGCCCCCGGCTATGCCGGGAACGTGAGCGCACAGTCAATTAGTTTTGGAACAGGCTCACTCATATCAGTGCGTTTAGTCAAATCAACCTGTTGGTTTTAAAACAGGCTCAGATGTCCAAAAACAGAAAGAATCAATTTGTTCTTTTTGCTACAATCAACACAGCAGGAGGGATTCTCTTTGGAGATATTTCAGTACGGGGACGCGGAGACATCTTACCTGAAAGCAAGGGATAAACAGCTTGCGTGGGCGATTGAGCAAATCGGCCATATTAAGCGGGAAGTTCATCCCGATCTTTTCGCGGCGCTCGTCCGGTCGATTGTGGGGCAGCAAATTTCCACAAAGGCGCAAATAACGATATGGGAGCGCATGGAAGCGGGGCTTGGCAAAATTACGCCGAAGACCATTTGCGCCTGTTCGAAAGCTGAACTGCAGCGTTATGGAATCAGCTTCAGAAAGGCCTCCTACATCCGCGGCGCGGCGGAAAAAATAGCGGACGGCAGCTTTGACATGGACGCCTTGCAGGCCATGTCTGACGGCGAAGTATGTAAAACCCTCAGCCAACTTAACGGTATCGGTGTTTGGACAGCGGAAATGCTGATGCTTTTTTCCATGCGGAGGACGGACATTGTAAGCCGCGGCGACCTCGCTATTTTACGCGGCATGCGCATGCTCTATCACCATCGAAAAATCACCAAAACCCTGTTTGAAAAATACCGGCGGCGTTATTCGCCTTACGGTTCTGTAGCAAGCCTGTACCTGTGGGCGATTGCCGGCGGCGCTATCGAAGGAATGAAAGACTACGCAAAAAAGGAGGCGAAGAAAAATGACAAATGAAAAAACTGAAAAATGGCAGGCGGTTCTTCAAAATGACCGCGGTTACGACGGCAAATTTTACTACGCGGTTAAATCCACCGGGGTTTTCTGCCGTCCATCCTGTAAATCCAAAGCGCCGCTTGAAACCAACGTGGAATATTTTGACACGGCGCGGGCGGCCATGGACGCCGGATACCGGCCATGCAAACGCTGCCGGCCCGACTTAATTGACTACCAGCCGGTTCGGGATATGGCCTGCCAGGTGAAGGCCGTCATTGACAGTTTCTACAGCAGAAAAATCCGCCTGCGGGAAGAACTCAATAAAATCGGTATGTCGCATCACCGCATGACTGAAATCTTCAAAGAGCAATACGGCGTCACGCCGGCTGAGTATGCCGGCCGTCTGCGCATAGAGCTGGCAAAGGACATGCTCCTCCAAAGCGGCGAGACCATCATAGAGATTGCGCTCTCTTTAGAGTTTGAGAGTTTAACGGCCTTTTACGGTTTTTTCCGAAAACACACTCAAATGAGTCCCGCGGAATACCGGAGGGGCGGCGGGTTCCGCAAAGTCGAAGCGCAGGCATCACCATTGTTTTGGTATCCCTATGAAACTAATTTAGGCCGCTTTATCATCGCCGCCAACGACGCGGCTGTTATCGAGATCCGCTTTGGAGATATGCCAGGTTTCTATAGGAACAGTCTGCGCGGGGAAAAAATACAAAGCAAGTTGACCGATCTTGCCGCGAAACAGCTTGAAGAATATACGAGCGGAAAAAGAAAACGGTTTGATCTGCCGTTGCTGCCTGCGGGAACCGCGTTTCAGAAATCGGTTTGGCAGGCGCTTGTTGAAATCCCTTATGGGGAAACCCGCAGTTACAAGCAGATTGCCGGCCAAGTGGGAAATTCGTCCGCAAGCCGGGCCGTGGGTATGGCAAACAACAAAAATCCCATCCCGATTATTATCCCCTGCCACCGGGTGCTTGGCTCAAACGGTACGCTGGTGGGATATGCCGGCGGACTGGAGTTAAAAAAGCGCCTTTTGGATCTGGAACTGCGGTATAAGTAGGCCGGCGCGAAAGACATCCCCCATCTCAAACAGCGCCGCTTTCGGTGAATTGTAAAAATTTTCTCGAAAATTTGCAACAAAATCTTGAAAAATTTTGTATATACCTTACGTGCCGTCAAAAAGCGTTAAAAAAAGAGGCTTTCCCAAAACCGTGCCCCCGGCTATGCCTGGAACGTTAGCGTACAGTTGGGACAGGCTCAAAAAACAGTTTTTTTCGTTTTTTGGGTGTATTCCGTTCAATAAGACATCATTATAGTTTCATAGGAAAGTCGCCTTTTTAACCGGAACTGGCGGCATGGCTTAAGGAACAGATAAGCATGTCCGAATTCGAAGCGATAACGGAACGGCTGGCAGATCAGGCGCTTAACGCCTGATCTGCGAAAGGATCGCCTTATGGAAAACAAACGGGAAACCATTTTTTTGGTTGACGACAATATGACCAATCTTACGCTCGGAAAAACCATGCTGAAGGATCACTACAATGTTTTTTCCATCCCCTCGGCGGCCAAGCTGTTTGACATGCTGGAAAAAATAAAACCCAATCTTATTCTGCTGGATGTTGAAATGCCGGAGATGTCAGGCTACGAGGCGATACAAAAGCTCAAGGCGGATGAGAAAACATCGGGCATTCCTGTTGTTTTTCTTACCGCCCGCTGTGATACGGGCAGCGAACTGGAGGGATTAAGCCTTGGGGCTATAGATTATATCACCAAACCTTTCCAGCCTGACTTGCTTCTGAAACGAATTGAGGTCCACCTTCTGGTAGAAGATCAGCAGCGCCGCCTTGAGATATTCAATACGAATCTACGAGATGCTTTTTCCCGTTACCTTTCGCCTGTGGTGGTGAATGAAATTATTCAGGATCCATCCAAGTTGAATTTGGGCGGAGAAAAGCGGGAAATGACCGCCATTTTTACGGACATAGCGGGCTTTTCTCCGATTGCCGAACAGCTTGAACCTGGCAGCCTTGTGCATCTTCTTAATTTGTACCTCAGCGCCATGAGCAATATTATCACCGGTAATTTGGGAACAATAGACAAGTATGAGGGAGACGCAATTATTGCTTTTTTTGGCGCGCCGCTTATTCAGGAAAATCACGCGGCAAGGGCCTGCCGCAGCGCCCTTCAGATGAGGGCTGCTGAAAAAGAGCTGAACAAAAAAATCGCGGAGGAACAGTTAAGCCCGCGGCCGCTTTTTACCCGCATCGGGATAAACACCGGGCCCATGGTGGTGGGAAACATGGGGTCGGAAAACAAAATGAATTATACCGTTATGGGCAACGCGGTAAACCTTGCGGCGCGGCTGGAGGGGGCCAGCAAACAGTACAAAATCGGCGGCGTGCTGATAAGCGAGTACACCAAAAACGCGATAGACACGGAGGACGAATTTGTCTGCCGGCGGCTTGACCGGATACGGGTGGTGGGAATCAGCAGCCCCATGCGGGTCTATGAAATTACCGGATTCCGGAAGGAGGCTTCCGAGGCGGAAATTAAGCGGGTTGCCGAATGGGACACGGCCATCGGCCTTTTTGAACATCGGCAATTTGAAAAGGCCAGGGAGATGTTTTCTTCCCTGGCAGAAGCCGGCAGCGAAGATAACACGGCCCGGAATTACATAGACCGCTGCACGGAGTTTATCGCCGTCCCGCCCGGCTGCGATTGGGACGGGGTGAATAACCTGACGGATAAATAGGGAATACAAGGAGGACTATATGACCTTATCTATTCACGCCAAGAATAATATTAATGATTCCATTACGAAAGACAGAGGGATGCACTCAAGCAGGGCGTATATTGTCCTGTGTATTATCCTGGTAGTCGTCATCGCCGGATTCAGCGGGATGATCTACTATTTCGCGGGGAAGGACATGAAGGCGCAGATGGCCAACAAATGCTTCGGTATCGCTTCGTCGATTTCGGTGATGCTTGAGAGGTACTCGGATAAGTTTCAGAATTTCATCGAGACCCTCGACACCTCAAGTGATTTTTATAAAGACATGCAGGACATCGTGGAAACGACGCGCTGGGACAATCCGGACAACATCGCCTTCCTTTATGTGGAGCGGCGCGCCTCGGAAGATAAAATGATGTATCTGTTTGCCAACACCATACCCAACACGGACGTCTACGCGAGAGCCGGGGATATGGCGCCGCTGACCGTCACGCGGACAAAAGCATATGAAACGCGGCAGTCTGTTATCGGCAATTTCGTCACGAACGAATGGGGCACGCTGCTTTCCGTCTATGTTCCCGTGTTCCATTCGGGAACCGGGGAGTTCATGGCCATTGTCGGCTGCGATGTATCCGACGTGCAGTATGCCCGGGCGATGAACAGACTGTTCAGCCTGTTGACCAGCGGCGTGGCCCTCATCGTTGCCTTCGTGGTGTTTCTGTTCTTCAGGCTCAGCCATGACAACAGGGTACTCGGGCAACTCAACGAAGCCGCCGAAATGGCAACCAACGCGAAGAGCCGTTTTCTTGCCAACATGAGCCACGAGATGCGCACCCCCCTTAATGCCATCATCGGTTTCTCCGAACTGGAACTGGATAGGGAAAAAGAAGGCGAAATAAAATCAGAAGCTCATGAAAGCATGGAAAAAATCTACAGTTCAGGCGTTACCCTCCTGGGCCTTATCAACGATATCCTCGATATTTCAAAAATTGAATCGGGAAAGTTTGAACTCGTTCCGGTCAATTACGATATGCCCAGCCTTATCAACGACACGGTTGTCCTCAATATTGTGCGCATAGGCAGCAAACCCATCACCTTTAAGCTGGACATTGACGAAAACCTCCCCGCCAATCTTTTCGGCGACGAACTGCGGATAAAACAGATATTCAACAATTTACTTTCCAACGCCTTTAAGTACACCAGGGAGGGCCAGGTAACCCTGGGTATCCGCTGTGAACGAGCTGATGCGGGGGTGTGGATGACCTGCACTGTTTCCGACACGGGTATGGGCATACGGAAAGAGGATGTCGGCAGGCTCTTCGGGGATTACAACCAGGTAGATACCGAAAGCAACCGCCATATCGAGGGGACGGGTCTGGGGCTTGCTATTACCAAACGCATGGTAGAGATGATGGGCGGCTCCATCAGCGTGGACAGCGTTTACGGCAGGGGGACAACCTTTACCGCGTGCTTCCTGCAGGGCTATGTCAACGACGTGGTTATTGGGAAGGCGCTGGTCGAAAACCTCAGGGAGTTCCGGTATATCATGGCCCGGCAGGACTGGCACCGGCAGTTGGTACGCTCCTATATTCCCTACGCCAAAGTACTGGTGGTTGACGACGTTGTCACGAACCTTGACCTTGCAAAGAGCATTATGAAACCCTACGGCATGACCGTGGACTGCGTAACAAGCGGGCCGGCTGCGATTGTGCGCATACAGAACGAGGAACCCCGGTATAACGCGATCTTCATGGATCACATGATGCCCGGCATGGACGGTATTGAGGCGGTGCGGGTCATCAGGAACGAAATTGACTCCGATTATGCGCGCACTATTCCCATTATTGCGCTCACCGCCAACGCGATCCTCGGTAATGAAGAAATTTTTCTGAATAACGGCTTCCAGGCCTTCCTAACCAAGCCTATTGATATTATGAAAATGGACGACGCGATTAACCGTTTTGTGCGGGATAAAAAACTGGAAAAGGAACTGGGGCTTGACGCGGAAAGCCGGGTTACAGACAGAGTAAGCGAGGGCGCTTCGACTGCGCCCGGCACAGGCATAGAGAGCCAAGTAGCGGCTTTGATCCGGGAAAACCCGGTAGAAGGGCTGAACGTTGAAAAGGGGCTGGAACGTTTTGGCGGGGACGGAAAAGCCTATCTGGAGTCTTTGCATTCCTATGCCGAACATACCCCGGCGCTGCTTGAGGCGGCGCGTGACACGGCCTCCCTCCCTGATTACGCTGTCACCGTGCACGGTATCAAGGGATCAAGCTACGGGGTATCGGCGGACACGATAGGGCGCTGGGCGGAAAAGCTGGAACACGCGGCCAAGGCCGGCAACACGGTGTTGGTTGAGGGGGAAAACGGCGAGTTTATCACCGCCGCCGAACAATTTATCGGATGTCTGCGCGGCTTTTTGGACTCCCTGGAGGGGAAACTGCAACGGCCGCATAAGGCGGCGCCGGATACCATGCTTTTAACGCAGATTGCGGAGGCTGCGGAAAGTTACGATATGGGCGGGCTTGATTCACTGATGGAAGAACTGGAGCAGTATACGTATGAAGAGGAATCGGAACTGGTGGCATGGCTTAAGGAACAGATAAGCATGTCCGAATTCGAAGCGATAACGGAACGGCTGGCGGATCAGGCGCTTAACGCCTAAACCGCGAAAGGATCGCCTTATGGAAAACAAACGGGAAACCATTTTTTGGGCGGAGGGTATTGTTCCGATTGCTTCAGTGGAGAAGGGTTAACGCGGGGAACAGAATTTGATAAGGCCGGAGCATAAGCCCCGGCCTTCCAATCGGGGAGGAGGCTACCCATTATTCGAAAGTCTGGTTTAATACCCTAAGGGGATGTCCAGGAAGTTTGTTACTTCATGGACATCCCTCGCTTTTGCTCCCGTTTCGTTGAAACGGTACGCAAATGCCGCACTAAAGAAGCTGTCCGAATAAGTTTTTCAAACTTTTCGGACAGCCCCAAGCTCTGCTCCGGCTCAAATGACGCAACGTTTACAAAATTTTGGTATTAAACCCAAGAACCCGCTTGCGCGGGGGAGGGTATTATAAACTTCCTATCGAACGAGTCTCCGATCGAACTAATGCAACGCTTAAGATACCGCGGAGCTTGCTCCACGGAGGCTCATTTGAGTAGCCGTCCTCCCACACCACCGTGCGTACGGGGCCGCACACGGCGGTTCAATGGATTGCGACAAGGGATCGTATCTTCAGCATCCGCCCTATCCGCTCGTGTAGTATCTCAAATCGTTTTAGTACATCGGGAAATCCAATCGTTTCTGTGTGAATATTTTAAATACCCCCGAGATACGCCGGGCGATTTATACGACTAACGCGATTGAGTCTTTAAATTACCAGTTGTGCAAGCTTACTAAAAACCGCCCGACATTTCCGACCGATGAGGCTATATTCAAGAGGCTTTCCTAAAACTTCAGTTTTGGGAAAGCCTCTAATGGCAGACGGAGGAGCAGTAACGCGAGCTGCAGCCGTCTAAGGAAAGCGGCAATACAAAAACTATCGGACCGGCTTGATTTTCCTGTACATATACACCATCGGGCAAAACACAACCGATGAAGAGTTTTTTAAAATAATTTGCAATGTGTGTTTTCTCGTTATCGCAAGTGCTAACTGTTACTCTATCTTATTACAGTATAAGGAATTAGTCAAGTGTTATGTGTTAATGCTTACCAGCCACTACTAACCAGATTGAATGAATGTTGCTGACACAAATGCTCACACGGCGGCCAAAAATACCTAAACCACCCCAGGGAAAGAGCTTTTTTACCCTCCCATGACTATCCGTCTGCTATTTATTACAGCTGCCCTTTTTGCGCCGCAGTTTCCCCACAAGCTAAAGCCGTAAGGCAAAGCGGCGCAAAAACCCCGGCCCCCG
>JAITIR010000125.1 GCA_031279285.1 Spirochaetaceae bacterium
GTTCTGTAAGACAAGCCGCACGGCTTGCCGCTGTTTGGTGTGCAAGTGGCACACTAAACACGCGGTAGAGGCCATGGTTTACTACCAATTTTTGTCGGTGTTGCTGATTTTAACCGCCCTAAAGGGCGGGGTATTAGACCCCACTGCGAATAAAATAGACCTGTCAACAATTTCACAATAGCGGTTTCGGATACAACTACTTTTTCACCCGTTCGTAAGGCTTACGGCGCAGACTCCGGAAACAAGCGCGTAGCGCTTGTTTAAACTACCGGTGGGTTTAAAAAATAGGCGGTATTTTGTAGAATATGACAATTTGCGAAAGCAGGTTGCATCAACATTTCGTGTTGATGTCCGATTCACGTAAGCGGCGATTCCGCCGTTTACCGTAGAGGGTTTTTATGGGTGGATTGTACAGCAGTGAAAATGAGCACGACTCGTGCGGCATAGGATTTGTGGCTAATATCGGCGGGGAAGCGTCGCATGAGATTCTGGAACGGGCTCTGGAGGTGCTGGAACGGATGACGCACAGGGGTGCGGAGAGCGCGGACGATAAGACAGGCGACGGCGCCGGCGTGCTGATGCAGATACCGCACGAATTCTACAAAAAAACAGTGGCCCGGCTGCGGGACGGAACGTTCGACAAACCCGCTTCGTACGGGACGGGCCTCCTGTTCCTGCCCAAGAACGGTGCGGCAGCGGCGCGGACCACGGACTCAATTTTAAAGAAGGTTGATGAGTTCGCTGCGGAGTTGGGACTCGATTTGATCGCGCTGCGCGATGTGCCGGTTGATTCGGGGGTGATGGGGGCGATTGCCGGGAGGGCGGAACCCTCGATAAAGCAGCTATTCCTTTCGTTTCGCTATAAAAACGGAGGGGGGGCGGACGATTTGAACTTTGCCCTGTACGTTTTCCGCAAAAAACTTGAAAAATACACCCGCGAGGAACTAAAAACCACCGGCTGCTATATGCCCAGCCTTTCCGCCTCGACGATTGTGTACAAAGGAATGTTGATGCCGCGCCAGCTTCGCGAGTATTACCCGGAATTGACGGACGGAGCGATGAAGACAGCGGTCGCGCTCGTACATTCCCGCTTTTCGACAAATACGTTCCCCGCCTGGGCGCTGTCCCAACCCTTCCGCATGATAGCGCACAACGGCGAGATAAACACGGTAAAAGGGAACCGTTTTTGGGCCGCAGCCCGTGAAAGCCTGTACGCACACGCACGGTTTTCAGGTGTTATGGCCAGCCATCTGGCCGGTATACTCCCTGTAATAGAGCCTGACGCAAGCGATTCGGCGAGTTTTGACAACATGCTGGAACTCCTCGTGATGAGCGGGCGGAGCCTCCCACACGCGCTTATGATGCTGATACCGGAGGCGTGGAACGACAAGAACCCCATCGGTGACGATTTGAAGCGTTTCTACGAGTACCAGGCCTGCATGATGGAGCCCTGGGATGGTCCGGCTTCGATGGTGTTCTGCGACGGACGCTATGTCGGTGGTACGCTGGACAGAAACGGCCTGCGTCCTTCACGCTACACGATCACCAAGGGCGGGATGATAGTGATGGGGAGTGAAACCGGGGTTCAGGACTTTGCGCCGGAGGAGGTCCAGTACAAGGGGCGACTTGAGCCAGGCAAGCTGTTGCTCGTCGATTTGAAAGAGGGCCGCATCATCCCCAACGACGAGGTCAAGCGCGAGGTCAGCACGTCGAAACCCTACACCGACTGGGTCGGCGAAAACCTGCTGACGCTGGAACAGGAGAAGGATGGCGACCCGATACCGGCGGACCCGTTCTACCACGAGGACAGGCGCATACTGTTCCTCGAACGGAGCTTTGGCTACACACGGGAGGACTGCGAGAAGCTGCTACTGTCAATGGCAGTGAGCGGACAGGAGCCTACAAGTTCTATGGGGACAGACACCCCGCTCGCCGTGTTCAGCGACAGGCCACAGCGGGTGTTCTCGTACTTTAAGCAGATGTTTGCCCAGGTTACAAACCCGCCCATCGACTCAATACGTGAAGACCTGGTTATGACGCTAACGAGTTTTGCTGGTCCGCAAAAGAATCTGCTGGAGGAAACAGCGGAACACTGCCGCCGCGTCAAGGTAGTAAACCCTATCCTGACGGCGGCGGATCTGGAACGTCTGCTTAAGATCGCGCCCGGCATATTCAAGAGCACGACTCTGGAAGCAGTCTTTTCGGTTCCGGCGGAGGACGGCGCGGCTGCGGCAAAGCCTTGCGCGATGGAGGCGGAGCTTGACGCTCTTATTTCCAGGGCGGTAAAGGCCGTGGAGGACGGCGCGGCGTTCATCGTGCTGTCGGACAAGGCGGCGCTGGAGCCTAGCGCCAGGCTCTGCGCGATACCCTCGCTGCTCGCTCTCGGCGCGGTTCACCACGGACTTATCAGGGCGGGGCTGCGGATGAAGGTCTCGCTTATAGTGGAATCGGGTGAACCCCGCGAGATAATGCACTTCGCCCTGTTATTCGGTTACGGCGCTGATCTCGTTTACCCTTATGGGGCGCTAGGGGCGCTTGCCGCGCTCTGCCGGGGTTTCGATGGCAGGCGGGCGGGCGATTACCGGAGCGCCTGTCATAACTACCTGAAAGGCTTGCAGAAGGCGATGCTCAAGGTGATGAGCAAGATGGGAACCAGTACGCTTCGTTCCTACCGGGGGGCGCAGATTTTCGAGGCGGTGGGACTTGGCCCGGAAGTAATAGAAAAATGTTTTCGAGGCACGGCAAGCAGGATAGGCGGGGCAGGTTTCCCTGAGCTTGAGGCTGAGACGCTGGAACGACGCAGGATGGCGGCGGAGGCGGACGAACGCTCAGGCGGGTGTCCCGCACCGGAAGATTTTTTGCTGTACGGCGACGGTCAGTACCGTTGGCGGAGGAACGGAGAGCGGCACGCGTGGAATCCGGAAACGATACACCTGCTGCAATGGGCCGCCCGCACGGCGGACTACGCCAGGTTCAAGCAGTTCAGCGCCGCGGCGAACAGTCTGAATCAAAGCCCGCACGTGATACGCGGACTCCTTGACTTCGCCAAGCCCGGTACGGTGAAAGGAGCACCCGCCGTCTCAATCCCGATAAACGAGGTTGAAAGCGCTGAAGAGATCATGAAACGCTTCACGACGGGCGCGATGTCCTTCGGTTCGATCTCCAAGGAGGCTCACGAAACGATTGCCGAGGCACTTAACTCGATACAGGGGCGCTCCAACTCCGGCGAGGGCGGCGAGGACCCGGCGCGTTTTGCCCGCAAGCCGGACGGGAGGTGGACGCGGAGCGCTATAAAGCAGGTGGCGTCCGGGCGTTTCGGGGTAACGTCCGAGTACCTGGCCAACGCGGTTGAGCTTCAAATAAAGATGGCGCAGGGGGCGAAACCCGGCGAGGGAGGCCAACTGCCCGGCCACAAGGTTGACGTTCAGATAGGCAAGACGCGCCATTCGACGCCCGGTGTTACGCTGATAAGCCCGCCGCCCCACCACGACATCTACTCGATCGAAGATTTAGCCGAGCTTATCTTCGATTTGAAGAACGCGAACCCGGAAGCCCGGATCAGCGTAAAACTGGTGTCGGAAAACGGAGTGGGAACCGTCGCGGCGGGTGTAGCGAAGGCGCACGCCGATAACATCCTTATATCAGGCTACGACGGCGGTACTGGCGCAAGCCCCCAGTCCAGCATCCGCCACGCAGGGCTTCCCTGGGAACTCGGCATAGCGGAGACACATCAGACGCTGCTTGCTAACGGGCTGCGGGGGCGCGTGCGGCTGCAAACGGACGGTCAGATAAAGACAGGGCGCGATATTGTCATCGCGGGTATGCTCGGAGCGGAAGAATTCGGCTTTGGAACCTCTACCTTGATAGTTTTGGGCTGCGTGATGATGAGGAAGTGCCACGAAAACACCTGTCCTATGGGCGTCGCCACGCAAGACCCCGTTTTACGGAGCCGGTTTGCCGGAAAAAGCAAACACCTTATAACGTTTTTCAGGTTTTTGGCTGAGGAAGTCCGTGAAATAATGGCGGAATTGGGATTCCGCACGTTCAACGAGCTTGTCGGACGTTCCGATATGCTGACCCAGCGGCAGAGCCCAAAACAGAAATCGGCTAATATCGACCTTTCAGCGCTGCTTGCTATGGCGAGTGGCCCCGATTTTGTCGATGGCGGGCAGGAACGTTACTGTACTCAGGATCAGGTTCACAACATCAAAAATGTGGTGGACAGGACGCTGATAGAACGCTGCCGCCCTTCACTCGATCAGAAAATCCCCACCGCCCTCAAAATGGATGTCCGCAACACGGATCGCGCCGTGGGGGCCATGCTGAGCTACGAGGTATCCCGGCGTTTCGGCGGGACGGGATTGCCTGAAAACTTTATCACGGTGGACTGGGCAGGTTCGGCCGGTCAGAGTTTCGGCGCTTTTCTCGCGCCCGGCATCACGTTCAGGCTTGCCGGGGACGCCAACGACTACTTCGGCAAGGGGCTTTCCGGTGGGCGTATCGCGGTGTTCCCGCCGCCAGGCTCAACGTTCGCGAGTGAGAAGAACATCATCATTGGCAACACCGCGCTTTACGGCGCTACAGGCGGCGCGGTCTTTGTTGCGGGGCTGGCCGGCGAGCGTTTCTGCGTCCGCAACTCCGGCGCGCTTGCCGTTGTGGAGGGGGCTGGCGACCACTGCGCAGAGTACATGACGGGAGGCCGCCTTGTCGTGCTTGGCAGCGTCGGCAGAAACTTTGCCGCAGGTATGTCCGGCGGCATCGCTTACGTGCTTGACCGTTACGGCAACGGAAAAGGCGGGGCGGCGGACCATCCGTTTGAGTACTTTCTTAACAGCAGCATGGTGGAGCTTTCCCGTCTTGAAAGCATCGAGGACGAGGCCTTTGTCCTTGACGCGATCGAAAAGCACATCTACTGGACAGGCTCCGCATACGCAAAAACGATTCGAGACAACTGGGCCGCCGAGCGCCTGCGTTTATACAAAGTCTTGCCAGTTGAGTACAAACGCGCCCTGGAAGAACAAAAGCTCGCCGAGCTTGACCGCAAGCTGTACGACATCCGCAAACGTGAGGAAATCTCGGAAAAAAGCTAGCAGGCCGGCCTTCATGTGGAAGCCCCGCTGTACAGAGTCAGGGCCGCCAGGTCCGGACGCAGATAAACGGTTTCCCGTCCGTCTTCCATTTCAACGGTTATCTCGCCGTCAATATCAAGCGAAACGGTAACACGGTCCAAACATAGTTCGTTAATTATGCCGTTAAACAAGGGTATTAACTGCTCGGTTCTTATTTGCAGCAGCCTGCATACAGATTTGGCC
>JAITIR010000128.1 GCA_031279285.1 Spirochaetaceae bacterium
TAAACGAGTTTACGATTGGGCGGATTTGCTTTGGCATACCGTTAGACACGTTGGAAAGTCCGCCCGTAGAGTTAAGCCCCTGCTCGGAAAGGTAGCGGATAAAGTTAAGGACATCCTTCTGCTTGTCCTGCATACCCTTTATTACTACAAAGAGCGGGTCGAACCACAGGTCGGCGGGGTCCATGCCCAGCGTCAAGCCGTGTTCAAGCATTTCCTGGCAATACTGTTCGCGCTCGCTGTTGTCTCCGGGGACGCCTTCTTTGGAACAAAGCGCGAACACTATCGCGTCGTTGGCGGCTGCCACATCGATATACTTTTTCCGCTCGCCGGCATCGGCGGAGTTTACGATAGGCTTGCCGTTTGCGCGGTTGTAAACCTTGATACCATCCTCGATCTCGCTGATGTCGGCGGTATCGAGCGCTATAGGCACATTGTCAAATTTTTCCTGAAGGATTTTAATCCCCCAGGCCATTAAACCTTTGATACCTTTACGCGCGGGGCCTATGTTTAAGTCAAGGTATGTAGCCCCCGCTTTAAGCTGTTTCTCCGCCCTTTCAAGGATGGGTCCCGGATCACGCTCGTCCATAGCTTTCTTGATGGACGGCGCGATACAGTGAATGTTTTCACCAATCATAATGAATTTTTCAGCCATAATTTTCTCCTTGTATTATGCTTCTAAATTTTTAATCGGAACGGGAAAATGTCCCGCCCCAAATTTTACACTTGTAAAGACACTTTATGCGGTAAGGTCTTTCATAAACTTAACGATGCCGACCGCTTCGTTAGTCCCTACGATGATCTTCCAGCCTTCAAGCGACTCTTCAAGTTCGCCCTTTAGAACGGCGACCTTGCCGGGAAGTATCAGCGTCTTGTTCTTGCACTTGTCCTCGCATTTTTCTTTGATGAATTTTGCGATGGAACCGGCGGTAAGTTTGCCCGCCGCCCAAGCGGTAAGTACGGAATAGCCGCCCGCGTCTGAGATTATCAGGTTTACAGGCACGCCTGAGCGTTCAAACTCACCTGACGCTATGAAGTATGTCAACGCGAAATCCACCGTTGTGGCGCATACCGAATTTTCGTCCGCGCCGTTGATCGGGTAGATACCGGGTTCTACGCGCATAGGCTTTTGCGGGTCGGTAAATATGTTCTGGCGCAAGCCGTAAAGCGGCAACGCGGCGGCATAGTCCATCCTGCTCATGATGATGATAGAACCATACTTTAACGTAAAGATTGACGCAAGGCCAACCTCACATTCGTGATCGCCACCTGAAATTTTGCTCAAGTTTACGATGGACGGATAGCCGAAGGTGCGGTCGCCGCCCTTGGGGTTCAGCGCCGTGCGGCGTATTTCCACCGTGTTAGCAAACGCATCCTTGACCGACTTTGTTCCGACATCAAGCACCAGATCCTTGTTGCCAGCCGTTTCGATCTTTTGTACCGTATCGTACAGGGCTTCAAGCGATTCGGCACGGACGCCAAGAAGTATGCCGGCATCCGAGGCTATCTTGCTCATATCGGCAAAGTTAGTCTCATTCGCGCCGTTCAGTATAGGCTTGACTGCCTTGCAGATTTCTACCGCCTCTTTTGCCGCGGCAACATCGGTACAGTCGAGTATCACGACACGCTCGGCGGTTGCCGCCTTTTTTACCGCGTCGAGGAACTTAGCCTTATCGCCGGTAAATTCTACATTCACCACCTCGCAGAACATACGCTCGCCTATGCGTACATAGTCAACCTTTTTTGCTTCTTCAAGAACCGTATCAACATTGTCACCGGTAACGTTAACGCCGTAGAGAGTCTTTGAAACAAAGGTTTTTTCATGGCGGAATAGCACCGTCTCGCCGCCGAGCGAAAATTCGGCCTTTCCCGTGCCGACAGTGAATTTCTTCATCGGTGGGGCCGATGCCTCGCTCAGTTTGGCCAGGTCTTCAGGTTTAATGTGGGGGCACTTGTCGATGGTGGTGCCGCCTTGGGCGACTTTCATCGAAAAGGCCATACAGGTAGGACAACCGCACTCTTTGCAGTTTGTCTTTGGCGTAAACTTAAAATAATCCAGTCCTTTTAATGCCATTTTTATTTCCTCCTTAGACCAAAGCCGCCACGAGCTTGGATACGGTCTCGACCGATTTGGGGTGTTTTAGGATAACCGCGTTGGATCCCGCCGCGATTACCGAGGATGCCGTACAGATTTCCATGTTTATACCGCGCAGTTCCTGATTACCCCATTCGGGGAAGTCCGCTTCGGACGCCAGCGCCTCCTTAACGCCCCAGGCCTCTTGCCCGGCGGGCGTGATGATAGGCACCTGCAACTGGGCGTCGGACTGAGCGAGCGCCGCCGCCTTGATCCGGTCCATCGTGGAAACAAGGTACTCGAACCCGTAACCAGCCGCCGACTGTCCAACGTTCATAATCACGTTGTCCAGTGTAACGCCGACCTGCCCGATAACCACGTTCAACTGCTTGGCAAGGTTTATGTCTACTGCGGATTCCGCGCCGATCTTGGCCTTGTAAGCCTGAACCGCGCCGACCGCCACCTTTTTGTGGTTTTCTTCTTTGCAGGACATAAAGAGGACGTTCTTGCCTTCCAGCGCCTCGGCGCACTTGTTGAACAGGTCACCGTCTTTTTCTACGTTTTTGCAACCTATAATCACAAGAGGAAGCGTAACTACATCCGCAACATCTTTTGCAAGTTTTACGCAGTCTTCTATGGACTTGTTTTCGCCATTTGGGTCCGCGCTTTCCAACGTAAGGGTGACAAAACTGGCGCCCGTTGCGGTACACGCCCTCTTCGCGAAATCCGGAATAGTCGTACAACCATCGTAAAACTTTTTTAATTCCGGCAACTCAAGGTTCGGCCCCTTGTCCGAAATCTCGATACCAACTTTTGGGGGATTCTTGATAGGCTCGTCAAAGCTGTAAAGCGGCGTAACATTCTCGCCACCCAGCACCAACGCCTTGTCCCCCGTTCCAATCGTTACTTCTTTGATAGAAGCATTGAATTTTTGCGGAACACGTTTAAACGGCATAAATTCTTCTCCTTAATTGCATTTATTGCCTAACGGCTTTACTATTTTATATAGTTTTACACATTAATAATCATTAGTCAATCAAAATTTTACGTGCCCTGTACTGTATTTGCACGGTCCGACTTTTCAAACCTATACTGATGCCAAAAACCGCATGGGGATGAGCGGCTCAATGGGTGTATTGACTTTGTCCTGTTTTTTCCGCTAGAATTAAATAAGTTCATTTATTTTAGGATTACAATAGTTCTGTACTAAATTACGAGGAGCGTTACGAATGGTAGCAAAGAGTGGGTTACCGGTTGATGCAAAACCGCCCGAGGGTATAAAGCCCGATGGTTCCGGCAGTTACCGAGTACTAATTGTCGATGATTCAATGTTTATTGCCAAACAGCTTGGGCAGATACTTAGCTCCGAGGGCTTTGAGGTTGCTGATACTGCCGGAGACGGTGCACAGGGCCTGGAAAAATACAAAGCCCTGCACCCGAATATCGATTTGGTGACTTTGGACATCACTATGCCGGTCATGGATGGCGTTTCGGCGCTTGAGAAGATAATCGAATTCGATAAAAATGCTAAAGTTATCATGGTTAGTGCGCTTGGCAAGGAGGATGTGGTAAAAAAATGCCTGCTCCTCGGCGCTAAAAGCTATATTGTTAAGCCGCTTGACCGGACAAAGGTCCTTGAACGCATAACGTCTATCTTAAAACGGTAGGACGGGCTGATAAACGGAGGCCTGAAAGGCTAATGTCGCGCAGACTGAATCGGAGACTATCGGTTAGCAAGGGCCGGTAACTGTGGTATGCAATGCGATATTTTTCGTGTAAGCGGCGAAGTATTACCAGAAAGATAGGTATGTTTAAGGACTTATTCATAAATAACATGACCATCTGGTCATGTTATTTCATAATATAGATTTGCTCTCCGTCTTTTCGCACGGAGGCTGTTTTATCGAAGATTAGGAGATTTATATGCCGGAACCAGTAAAACTTGACGCAAAAGCGCCAAAGTTTCTTGAGCTTACAATTAAAGACAGTGAGGGAAAGATTTGGGCGACTTTGATTGCCCCGGCGAAAAATTTTTCGACAGGCTCGGTCGGTTTCTATGCGTCTGAAAAAGCGGTCAACCCGGGAAGCGGTGAGCGCTATCAGTGCAGCCTGAATTTTACGCTGATAGGTTCAAAGCCGGGAAAGTAGCGCGCAGGACACTTCCGCCGCCGCGCCGCGTATCTCGTCTTGAAGCGTCCGGTCTTTTTGCGTCATCTTTACGCCGCCATCGAAGGGATCATCCTGAAAAGTTCCTCAGTGTAATTTGCCAGCATAGTGAACATCCAGCCGCCGAGCAGCGCTAGAACAAGCAGAATCGCCAGAATTTTCGGCACAAAAGTAAGCGTCTGCTCCTGAATCTGTGTGGCTGCCTGGAGTATCGCTATCACGAGGCCGACCACAAGCGCCGTGATCAACAGCGGGGCGGCAAGCATCAGCACCTGAAATATTCCGCCGCGGAGCAACGTAACGACATCGCCTATTGTCATACAAACCTCATACAAAAGACCTTACAAGCTGGCCGGTTAGGAGACCCCAGCCGTCAACCAGTATGAAGAGGATCAGTTTGAACGGCATCGAAATCATCACCGGCGGCAGCATTATCATGCCCATAGACATCAGCGCGCTTGCCACAACCATGTCTATCACGATGAAGGGGATGAAAATCATTATGCCGATCTTGAACGCAA
>JAITIR010000045.1 GCA_031279285.1 Spirochaetaceae bacterium
TCGATAGCATCCTTTTGCGACACCCACCACGAGGCGATACTGCGCCTTATCCGCCTGACCTGCGAAAACGCACACAAGGCCGGAATCTGGTGCGGCATCTGCGGAAGTTTGGGGGCGGACACCAAGCTGACAAAAACCTTTGTCGATATGGGCCTCGATGAACTTTCGGTGGAGCCCTCTTACATACTCCGCCTGCGCGCGCTTGTTGCCGAATGTTGAAGCGTTCCTGGGGGGGGGGGGGTAGATCGGCTGGCGGCGGAAACTTTGTCGTGAGCCGGGCGCTATTAACAAAGTGAATGCAATGTGGGGCATCCAAAAATGAATGTAACCGTTACGCCGCACCGTTTTGACAGGACAGTCCGCGTGCCCGCGTCAAAGTCGCATACGATACGCCGCCTGTTGATCGCGTCATTCGCGGAGGGTCTGTCCGAAATTCAGTATCCGTTGGATTCCCTCGATGCGCGTTCCTGTCTGTCAGTTTGCCGCGCCTTGGGAGCTGAGGTGCTGGAGACGGTGGGCAAAAACGGGCTTGAACGCTGGACCGTGCGCGGGATAGGCGGGGCTAAAGGTATACACCGTAACACCGCGCCGCTTGATGTGGGCAACTCCGGGACAAGCCTATTCCTGGCCCTGGCGATGGCGTCCCTCGGTTCTGAGGCCATTACGTTCACGGGAGATGAGCAGATCGCGCGCCGCAGCGCGGCCCCGCTCCTCCAGACGCTCGCAGGGCTGGGCGTGACGGTAGATTCCGGCAAAAATGGCTGCGTACCGATAACGGTGCGCGGTCCCTGGCGGGGCGGAAATGTCGGCATAGAATGTCCCACGAGCCAGTATTTGTCCGCGCTGCTCCTTGCCGCGCCACTCGCCCCGGCAGGCACGACCGCCGAAATCGAAGTACCGCTACTCAACGAAAAACCGTACATAGAGATGACGCTCTCGTACCTCGATAAGCAGCGGGCGCCGTATGAAAGGGCGTCCGATTTTTCGCGTTTTACGGTACGGGGCGGCTTTAGCTACCGTCCTGTAAACGGGCCTGTAAGCGCGGACTTTTCGTCGGCAGCCTTTCCGGCCTGCGCCGCCGCCGTGAGTTGCGGCAGGGCCGTACTGTACGGACTCGATCCGGATGATTCGCAGGGAGACAAGGCATTTTTCGGTATGCTGCGCGACATGGGCTGCTCTGTGGAGTGGACGGAGGCGGCGGATGGAGGTATGCGGGTGACGGTGGAAGCGGCGGGAGGGCTGCGCGGCGGCTGTTTTGACCTTAACGACACGCCGGACATGCTTCCGGCGGCGGCTGTCCTGGCCGCCTTTGCGGTAGGCGAGACCCGCCTCGTAAACGTTGCTCACGCCCGCATAAAAGAAACGGATCGTATAGCGGTGATGGCGGCCGAACTGTCCAAGCTGGGTGTGAACTGCGCCGAGCTGCCTGACGGACTGGTGATACGTGGCGGGGAGCGACCCAGAGGCGGCCTTGTGAACGGGCACGGCGACCACCGCGTCGTGATGGCGCTCGCCGTCTCCGGCCTTGGCGCGCAATCACCTGTCACGGTTACCGGCGCGGAAGCGGCGGATGTAACGTACCCGGGCTTCCTGGGCCTACTCGGTTAAGCCGCCTCCCCTATCAACAGAATTAGCCGGTTAAGGATTTACTGTAGACTACTGCTCAAGCTCTTTCCCAACTTTACGATATAGTCAGGCGCATCCTCTATCATGTCAAAAGCGACATGGCTCCCTGTCAACAGACGGTTGTTACTTATATCCACAATTTCGCCCAGCATTTCAAACGGCGGATTTGGCGGCGTTGTTAGGGACGATATTTTACAACTCAACACAAAATCGGCGGCAGTTAAATCGGTTTTATCGATCACAACATTTTTTGCCGATGTTCTTTCTTTTTCGTAAGCGATAGTTGCGGCGTCAATGTTATCGGTGCGTGGAAAGACTCTGAACATCCCGTTATTTGCCATTTCATTTGCCAAAAGCTGCGTCAATACGGCCGGAACATCAGCTTTGATATTTCCCAAAGGCGGTATTTTGCACACATCAACGGCCAGTTTAGGCACATTTGTTCTTTTCTTTGACACGGCGCCCATCATTCTTGCCGTCATCGCGGGAAACTGTAACGGTATATCGTCGAGAAAGTCAATTTTTTTGTAATCTCCGGTAATAAGTTCCTTCGTTTGAACATCCATTATGACGATATACATAACCCATTGACGGGCCAGCGCCTTTACAAAAGATACCATTACATAATCCGCACGGACTTCTTGTCCGGCATCAAACGCGGAATTGTATGTTTTTTCCTGTTTTATATTTTTTCTGATCTGCGGCGTTATCGGAACTATATTGTAGTGCTTCCGGATGTCGGGAATGTTAGCAAGCCGCCACGCGAAAGTTTCTTCCAAATCGTCGGCGATAGCCCCGCCGCTGATGAACGGCAGTACGGCAAGCCGCGGAAGGATCGCCGGCTTCACCTCCGGCGCCTCAGGAGGGGGCGAGAAACATGCCGCGCAAAACACAGCGCTTACCAGTATTGTAATCGGTATCTTTTTCATCTTGCTGTACACTCCAGCTTTCGTTTGCAGTTTTGCAAAAATAGACTATCAAACTAATTATCGGCATTATAAAAACGGAACTTGAAATATTTTGCCCTATTGGTGCGCTTAACCACAGGCTAACGGCCAGGGCTTTACTCCTTCTGTAAAGCTCTGTTCCCTTGTTACTATCAGCCTGCGGCGTTAATATTTTAGTATATGTACAGTAAAGGTTTGGCATATTTACTTTGGCTTTTGTCCGGTTTCGGCATATTTGGTTTTCACCGTTTCTATTTGGGGAAACCTCTGTCCGGCATACTCTGGATGTTTACATTCGGCTTGGGAGGGATTGGCAGCCTGTACGATCTTTTTACGCTGGGCAGCCAGGTTGACGAGGCGAATGCCATCCAAGCCATGTACCATACCGATTACCGTTCGGGCGGCAACATACCACCTTCCGGCGAATCGAGCGGCTGGCGTTACGTGAACGATGGGAGCAGCCGCATAGTCAACGAAAAGGAAGACCCCGACAGTCCCGGTTAACGGTGAAACCCACCGGCAAACGATTTAACGTTTAGGCTTGTACAGCCCTCCGTCCCTGAAGTTGATGCCCGCCGACACGTTTGTCATAAGGAGGGGCTGGTGGGTTGCGTCAAGCATATCCCGCCAGAGACTCGATTCGGGATCGACATGGTTCCGCCGCGAGACGGCCGCCTTGATCGGCAGGTGAACAAACTCGTTGTTCACAAGGCCGATTACCACCTTTGTTTTTCCGGCCATAGCCGCGTGAACCGCCGCGTTGCCCAGCCTGTCGCAGTATATCGAATCTACCGGGACTGCGACGGCGGAACGTACCTGATAGCTTGGGTCTATGTACTTTAACGTTATCTCCATATCTATCTTTTTAAAGTATTCTTCGATCTTTTGCTTAAGGTAAGGACCCACGTCAACAATTTTAAGGTTGCCCGAAGCGTCCTTGTCCGAATTTTTGGCGAGCACATCCTGCAACGCGCCCTCAGCGACGACAACTACGGCATGTTTTCTGCTGTGCAGGCGGCGTTCAAGGTGTTCGAAGAAACCGTTTGGGCCGTCAAGGTCAAAAGGAACTTCCGGAATCAACACAAAGTTCACTTCGTGGCTTGCCAACGCGGTATGCGCGGCGATAAAGCCGGATTCCCGTCCCATCACTTTGACAAGGCCTATGCCGTTTGGCTGGGATTTAGCCTCCATGTGTGCGGAAGCAACCGCTTCGACAGCCTTTGAGACCGCAGTATCGAAGCCAAAAGACTTTTGGATGAACGAGAAATCGTTATCAACCGTCTTAGGTATCCCCACACAGGCAATTTTTAGATGGCGGCGTTTAATTTCGTCCGCAATATCAAGGCTGCCGCGCTGTGTGCCGTCCCCACCTATCGTGAACAGTATGTTCAGGTTCAGTTGCTCGATCGCATCCACTATCTTTGCTACCTGGTCGCCGCCGCCCCGCGACGTACCGAGCACGGTACCGCCTATCTTATGAATGTCATCGACAAAATCAAGCGTTAGTTCCTTTGTCGGATAGCTGTATTCAGGCAAAAAGCCCTTGTAGCCATAGCTGATACCGGTAATACGCCTTACGCGGTAGTGGTACCACAGGCAGCGCACAATTGCGCGGATAACATCGTTGATGCCGGGACAAAGGCCACCGCAGGTTACGATTCCGGCATGAACGTGTTCGGGCATAAAATATATCATTTCGCGGGGGCCGGCCTTTTCTAGCACCATGCTCCGTTCAACGACAGGCTGTTCACCGAGTTTTACATTAGAATCAATACGGATAAGATCGTCATCGGAAACATAGTTTGCGATAAAATCGCCACGTTGCTTTGACATCGTTATAGGCGAATGGATATTCCGCGTACCCAATTCTTCAATAGAAAAATCCAATTTTTCTGTACTCATAACAAACTCCTGCTCCATCTCTCCTTTTCTTTAATTGTAACGATTCCGCCTGACATCTTCAAGGTAGCTTCAATTCGTAGTCATAAAGTGGAATTCGCCCGATACCGTGGGGTATGGAGGCCGATTTGGACGAGGATGTGAAGGCTGCAGACGGTTCCGAAGAGGCCGCACGCAGTGAAAGTATGCGGAAGCCGGACGAAGCGCCGGAGGTAAAGCATAACGGCGGTTTCGGGGCAAGGGACGACATGATAAATCATCCGGCGCATTATACATTCGGCATGTACGAAGTAATTGACATACTGGAAGAGTGGTTCGGCTGTGACCCGCTGCTATGGCAGGTTGGGAAATACTTAGCGCGCGCGGGGCGGAAAGGCGATATGCTTGAAGACCTGTTAAAAGCGCGGTGGTACTTGGAAAGGCGGATAAGCAAGGAAACGGCGGCGCGTAAATAATTTTGGCCACCGAGGTAAAATTCTGCCTTATATATTGACGAGATTAAAGTCCTGCACGCTGGAACGTGCAGGGCTGTATACAAAGAGGAGAAAATATTATGGAAAGACGCGCATGGACGGCGAGAGGGAAGATGCTGGATGTGGACAAGAGCGTAATATCTTTTGTCGCGGAAAAACATAGGCTGGCCGCACGAATTTTTGTGACCGGCGAAGCTGCGGAGGATTATATTGGTGCAGCGGCGGTACGGTGTCTTATAGGCGCTAACGATGTCTACTGCGAGCGTGATATAAACAGCGAGCCGTTGTTTGTCGAGACCAAGGAAGGCACGATACGGATGGCGCGGTTTGAACCGAGGCTTGTGTGGGGGTATTTCCACCCAGACCTTTTATTTGAACTGTTCCAGGACGAAGTTGACCGGTTAGGTGTCGGCGACAAGGTTGGCATGGTCCCCCGTAAAATGGATTACTTTGATTTTTACCAAAGTATGGCGGCGGCAATGAAAGAGGCTTATGGGGAAAACATTGTTTTGATGAAAGCACGAAGCAATGTAGACGACTTGTATCAAGGCGTGTATCTTGCCTGCCTTCTTTTATTCGGCAAGCCCGGCTATATGGATGTTCCGGCGGCGGCGCATTTTGCGCAGCAGGGGGCTGTAGAATTTATACGCACGGCTATATTTTTGCAGCTGCGTCACAACGAGCTGAAACGCCTTGAAGAACTGCGCGAAAAGTACGGCGGCCTTACAGCCCTTACCAACCCGGAAGTAAACTTCGTTATAGACCTGTACGAAAGGGTAGTAAAAGAGTGCGGCTGACGTTAGCGCCCCATGTAGAATTCAATGAAGAACTGCATGAATACCACCTGCGGGGGAAGCGTCTTTCCGGCGTAACGGGGCTTATTTCCAAAAAGCTCGGCCTGCGCCTGCCGCAGGAATTTCTGGACAGACTGAACGTTATACGCAATGCCCCTAAAAAATGTGAAAAATCACACTAAAATTTGTTGACAGTAATATGACAATGCAATATCCTTTTAAAAGGAGTGAATACCATGAAATTTATCTCGGTTAGGGATTTTAGAACATCCTCATCCAGTATTTGGGAAAAATTGACAACTGAACGTGAAATGATTGTAACAAATAATGGAAAGCCAATAGCATTATTAACACCATTAAACGATGAGACATTGGAAGATACTATTTTCGCGGTCAGAAGGGCAAAGGCAATAAATGCTGTAAAAAAGATGCAGGAGATTTCTGTTAAATTGGGCAACGACAAGATGACGCTTGAGGAAATTAATGCCATAATTACAGACGTGAGGAAAAGAATAAAGTATGAAGGTAGTAATTGATACCAATGTAATTGTATCGGCATTAATGAATACAAATGGAACTCCGGCTAAAATACTGTCATTGATATTAAATGGAAAAGTAAAGATATTATATGGAAAAGTAAAGATATTATATGACAATAGAATTATCTTCGAATATATTGATGTATTATCAAGAGAAGATTTTGGTTTTGATATAGAAATAATAAGTGACATTATTGACTATATTATGACTGAAGGGGAATATGTAAATTCTGAATATATGAATATAGAATTTATTGATGAAGCAGATAAAAAATTCTATGAGGTACATAAATCTGGAGAAGCACAATATTTAATAACCGGCAATATAAAGCATTTTCCTAAAGAAAATGCAATAATTATTCCCAAAAGTTTTTTAGAAATATTTGATAGATAAAATCCGTAACTTCGTAAACGGGATTGTTTAAGCGCTGACCCGCTTTGCCGGTCTCACGCCGCCAGGCGGCTTGGGGTTCCGGCCGGCCCACGGCCCCGCTCCTTACGCCGGACTCCACCCACAGTTGCGGCCCTGGAAATGCTGCGCATTTCCTCATCCGGGCTGGCAAAACCTTTCTGATTACCGCGCAAGCGGTTCCCATACAGACTGAACGTTATACGCAATGCCCCTGAACCTGGTTGGAATATACAAGATGGGGCATCGCTGTATCCTTTACAAGAGTACGATTCTTTTTGTAAAATACAAGCGGGCGGGGATCATGTTTATAAAATTATTGAGCCGGCAAGCTGCCGAAATAGCAGTTTTCTCTTTTGTCCACAAAGCTTGTTTGTTACGCAAAAACACCACGCGCTTTCATTTTAGCGGGGAGGCGTTTTGATTCCGGACGAATTGCTGCAAAACGCGCCGCTGTTTCTGCTCCTGTTTGCGCGTTCCATCGCGATGATAGAGGTTGCGCCGCTTCTCTCCTCGGAATCTGTGCCGCAGACCGCTAAAGTATCGCTGGCCCTGTTCGCGGCCTTCGCCGTGTTCCCGTCCGCTTCCGCCCAGGATGACTGGATGCTGCTGCCCGGCATGACGGACGGGGTTTTCAGCCTGGGGTACGCGCTTCTCATAGCCGGTGAGGGGATCATCGGCATAATAATAGGTTTTTTCATCACGATAATTTTTGCCGCGGCCTCCAGCGCGGGGCAGTTCTTTTCGTTACAGATGGGCTTTGGCGCGTCCGAAACCTTTGATCCGCTCGCACAGATAGAAAACCCGCTGATGGGTCAGTTTCTTAACCTTGTCGCGATGCTTACGTTCCTTGTGATGGGCGGTTTGCCGGATATGTTCCTGGGCGGTTTTGCCGCGTCTGTAAAATCGTTAAATATCGTGGAGCTTGTAAACGGGCGCGAAAATGTTACGGCTATGCTCGTTGGCGGCCTTGCCCGCCTCTTCCTGAACGCCATCGTAATAAGTATGCCGATTCTCGGCACGCTGTTTCTTACATCCCTCGCCACCGGACTAATCTCCAAAGCTGCTCCGCAGATAAACATACTTTCAGAAGGCTTTCCCATATCTATAAGCGTCGCGTTCATCCTGATCATGGCGACGCTGCCGTTCATGGTTGAGGCGCTGGGACGTGTACTGGAAAGCGGCTTCCGCTCTTTACAGGATTTGTACATTCAGGTTGGAGGCGGCATAGGATGAAATACATGAGGATTGATGAATTAGACCGACTAATGCCGGTCCCGGCCTACGCTGCCGGTGGAGCGCGCGGCAACTTGTACTGCGAGCCAAAGCCGTTCTTTATCGACCTGCAGTGGTTTGCCGCCGAGGACGAGGGGCGCACCGAGGAGCCGACCGAGACCAAGATACGGAAGGCGCGTGAGGAGGAAGGCCGTGTCGCGAAGAGCCAGGACCTTATTGGGGCGATAGGGCTTCTTGTTCCCGCGCTGGCGATTCTGTTTTTGGCGCCCTACCTGCTGCGTAACTGCATGGACATGGTTAGGTTTTACTTCCTGCGGGCGACGGAACTGGATCCGGGCAGGGACAGGGTGGTTTTCGGCGTATTTTTGTCGTACTTTGCGCGGCTCGCGCTGCCTCTGCTCGGCATCGCGCTTGCCGCGGCGCTGTTTTCCAACATAATTCAGGTGGGTTTTGTGTTCACGACAAAGCCGCTGGGCTTTAAATTTGAACGGATCGTCCCGAATTTTGGCGCTTACTTTCAAAAAACCCTGTTTTCCACTAATAGTTTGTTCAATTTTTTTAAATCCATCGTTAAAATGGCGATTGTGGGCGGCGTCGCCTTCTTTTTGATACGTTCCGATATAGAAAAACTTGCCGGCTTGCAGTCCGCGGAACTGTACATATCCGTTACGACCGTGGCGGGTTTGGCGGCAAGGCTTTTAATTTTTACCGCGCTGCTGTTGCTGTTGCTATCCATACCGGACTACATGTTCCAGCGTTCACAGTTCCGCGAATCACTAAAAATGTCGCGGCAGGAAGTGATTGAGGAACGCAAGCAGGACGAAGGCGACCCGCGCATAAAGCAAAGGCTACGCCGCCGCATGCAGGAGCTTCTTGCCGTCAAAATACGCGAGGAACTGCCCAAGGCGGATGTTGTGATAACAAACCCGACACACTTTGCCGTCGCGCTTCAGTACAACCGTAGCCTTGAAGGGCCGCGCGTGCTTGTAAAGGGCGAAGACGAATTTGCGCTGCGGATCAAACGTCTTGCCGCCGAGTTAAACGTGCCCGTTGTGGAAAACAGACCGCTTGCCCGCGCCCTTTACGCGGAAGTTGAGATAGGCGACTATGTTCCGGTAAAGTACTGGGCCTTGATCGCGGAAATCTTAAAGCGTGTCAAAACGATGGACGAGTACCGCCGTCTTGCCGGTTTGTAGGACAGTCCCAATTACAAAAAACAGCCCCGCGCGTTCCCGCGCGGGGCTGTTTTTGATGAAAGCCCAAGCCCTGCGGCTTGGGCCTGTTCCCGGCTTACGATGCGCGCCGGGCTGCGCTTACGAATTATT
>JAITIR010000135.1 GCA_031279285.1 Spirochaetaceae bacterium
GAATGCGCATAAATCGGTGCTACTTTAATGCGAATGTCAACTTTGTTGACACATTTGCGTAATGAAATGAGCAAATACATAGGGCAACGATGATTGGCCTCAAGTTAATCAGCGTTGCCTTAACGCTATATATGGATTTTAGAGACGAATTTATGGCTATTTTTCCACATTTAGTGGTAAATGTAAAACTGCTGGCCAGTTCATTGACATATTACGGATATAACGGACATAATGAAACATAGGATAATTCCTTATATTGCCGATAATTACCGACATCACAAATGATTACGGAGAAAGGTGTATTTTGATTGTAAATCTGTTTGCTTAGCTTTCGTAGTTTTGAATCCTTCACTTCCCAAAAGCGGCCCCCACAGGCCGTTTTTTTAGCGTCAAAGGCGGGGATCATGCCTGAGTATAAGGAAACCGCGTAATCAAAAAATGAAACATGAACTGTACCATCCGCTAACGATAGGGCCTCTTGAGCTCGACGGGAATCTGTTTCTGGCCCCTGCGGCGGGATACACGGACTGCGCGTTCCGTTCAATCTGTGTGGAGTACGGCGCAAACCTTACGTTTACCGGGCTGATCTCAGCCGAAGCCTTGACGAGGCGGGCGGATGCGTCGGAAACCCTGCTCCGGCGGGCGGAAAACGAAAAAGTGTATGCAGTGCAGCTTTTCGGCGCATCTGAACAGGTTATGGCGGAGGCAGCCGTGCTGCTTACACCGTACAAGCCCGGCCTGATAGACATAAACGCCGGATGCCCCGTGCCCAAGGTTACAAGGTGCGGTGCCGGCGCGGCATTGATGCGCAGCCCAGAAAAACTTGCGCGTACTGTAGAGGCCGTGGTAAAAATAGCGCGGGATGATTTGGGTGGAATACCCGTAAGCGTAAAACTAAGGAGCGGTTGGGATGCATCCTCCATAAACTTTGCCGAATGTGCCCTCGCCGCTGTGCAAGCGGGCGCCTGTATGGTAAGCCTTCACGCAAGGACACGCGCCCAGGGTTATTCGGGACAGAGTTGTTGGCGGCATATCGCGGAACTTGCGGCCCTGCTCTCTGTGCCCGTCGTGGGCTCCGGCGACCTGTACAGCGCGGAGGATGCGGCTTTGATGCTGAAAGAGACGGGCTGCGCCGCCGTGATGTTTGCCAGGGGAGCCTTCGGCAACCCGTTTATCTTTACGGAGACCCGGAACCTGCTTTTGGGGAAGGATAAGGAGACGCCGGACGCCGCACTGCGTGCCACAACCGCGCTCCGCCAGCTTGAACTGCTTGCGGAAGCGATAGGCGAGACGGGCGCCTGCCTCGAAATGCGCAAAGTCTTTTGCGCCTATACTAAGGGGCTACATGGCGCGGCCCCCCTGCGTGCCCGCCTCGTCCACGCAAAAACGATCGACGAGTACCGTTCTTTACTGAAAGACTTTTTTGACAAGCAGCCCGCCAGCGAGTTTCACACGTAGGGCTTTTCAGTGGGCATGGTTTATTGTAATGTATACGAATGCAAAAAAGGGCAATGGTTTTGGCGTTATGCCTTAAAGTGGCGTTTGTTGGCGCGAAAGAACCACCGGGCTGGTTTACACCGTTGCGTGACGCCGTTTATGGGAGTGCCGGAGATGCGGCTTATATAGCGCGGCTTGGAGGCGAGGTTGAAGAGCATGCAAAACAGGAATTGAGCGGAACTGAACTGTTCAACATGCTTTCATACTGCGAATTCTTGATCGCGAAAGCCTACTTAACAGAAAAGAATCATGATCAGGCTGAGCGCCACTTCCAGCGGGGCTTTGATTATGCGGACAGTTCTGTAAAAGACAAGCCCACAGCGGATGGTTACCGTATGATGGCGGAAAATATAAGCCAGCTTTGTACACTAAAATCCACCGCGTGGGTCATCGCAAATGGGCTAAAAGTGGAGCAGTACGCAAAAAAGGGACTCAAATACGATAAACGGAACGCGGCCTGTAGCTTTCTCATTGCCGCTCGCTGGGTTTACGCTCCCGCGCCTTTCCACAATATTAACAAAGGAATAAATGAAATGAAAAAGATACTTTCAGATTCTTACGATCTGCAAAAAGAAGATTATTTTAATATTTACTATTCTATAGCTTATGCTTACAACCGTAATAAAAAGGCGGATGAAGCAAAATCATGGCTGGAAAAAGCGTTGGATATTTATCCTGAAAATAGCGATGCGCTAAATCTTAGCCAGGGCAGGGTACGCATAGCCGAGTCTATAAATTCGGTCGGATCGTTTAACGCTGTTACTACTGCTGAATAATCCAATACTACTATAAGGAATTTTTAATGGAACTTGCACTAAACATTTATTTTATAGCAATGATTGCGGTATCAGTTTATTTCTTTTTGATGGCATCCTTAAACATCATTGAAATGAGGTTAAACACATCGAAACCCGGCTTTACAACAGGAGATATGGTTTCCGTACTGATTCCCGCCCGCAATGAAGAAAACAACATAAAAAACTGTGTCAATTCGCTGCTGAACCAGACGTATCAAAATTACGAGATTCTGGTTATTGATGATAATTCCAGCGACAACACCTGGCAGATTCTTGAAAGTCTGGCAGCGGAGAACAGCCGCGTAAGGGTTTTCAAAGGAAAGCCGCTCCCTGTGGACTGGTACGGAAAACCTTACGCGCTGCAACAGTTACACGAACAGGCGCTTGGCGACATACTGCTTTTTACCGACGCGGATACGATTCATTCGCCGACAAGCGTATCATGGGCCGTTACAAACATGAAAAATACAAAAGCCGATTTTATATCCGGTTATATAGGACAGGTGCTGTTGACTTTTGGCGAAATTACAACCGTTCCTATCATGTTTTTAATGACAGGTTTTGTAATACCGATGTTTTTAAATCGTTTTATCAAACTGGGTTATTTTTCGGCGGCGGTAGGTCAGTATATAGTTATGAAGACCAAAGTATTCAAGGATATAGGCGGTTATACCGACATCAGAAGCAAGACTACGGAAGATGTTTACCTGTCGCGCTATGTGAAGGATTTAGGCTATAAAACCGAATTCCTTGATATGACGAATCAGGTAAGATGCAGAATGTACAATGGGTACGCGGCAGGCATACATGGCATTGGGAAAAACATTTTTGATTTCCTTGGGAAAAAAACGCCGCTATTAATGATGATCGCTTTTGCTATTTTGATTTTCTTTGTGATACCGTTCCCGCTCATGTTTTTTCTGGTTGCCGCCAAAAACCAGTTCATGTATCACTGCATTGCGGTAAATCTTCTTTTTACGGTTACGTGGCTTGTAATGTTTTTGGGACGCAGGATAAATTGGCTTTTTACATTTTTCTGGCCGGTTATGTATGTAAACCTTATCGGTATGGTTTTATGGTCATGGTTCAGAACCGTTTCCGGCAAGGGTTTTGAATGGAAGGGACGTGTCGTTAAGTAGTAAAATGCGGTACAGGAAAGGTGGTCCTTTAATTGACAATTCGGTTCTCTTCAGGTTTTGCTCAACACTGACGTTTTATCCGGTTTGGCATATAGCTCAGCTTGTCAACATAATTCTGTATTCAACAAGTTATGAAGACCTGGACAAACTCCGCAAATACAAAGGCAGGGCGATCCTTGTTTCGAATCATACGACGCTGCTGGACCCGGTGCTGGTGAGCGGTGCGATGATGCCGGAACGGACATGGCACACCATGCTGGAAAAAACGGTTGAGACGCCGTTTTTGGGCACGTTTACACGGCTTTTAGGCGGACTGCCACTTCCGCCCGGCGGAGGCGGCATCGAAAGAATTATCGAATCAAGTGAGGAGATATTCAAGTACCGGCGTTTTATACATTTTTATCCGGAAGGTGAATGTTACGTTTACAACCAGGAAGTAATGCCGTTTAAAACGGGAGCTTTTTTTATAGCGGCGCGGCTGGGACTGCCGGTATTTCCGCTGCTTACCGTTTTTTCAGAGGGCGCGTTAAAGCCAAAAACACCGTTTGCGAGAAAATTGCCCAAAGAACGCCTTGTTGTTCTTGATCCGATTCACCCTTCCGTCTACATAAAATACAATGATGACGGAACTATTGCCATGCACTCGGTAAAAGAATTTGCCGCGGCGGTACGCGATATAATGCTGAAAGAAATTGAAAGACGGCACGGACTCAATGAACGCGACGGCACCAAGTCTTATTTTAAGGGTTTGATGCCACGTATAAGGGGGATAAATTGAAAATAGTAATGTTTACCGACTCCTATTGGCCGCGTATAAATGGCGTCTCCGTTTCTGTGGAAAGTTTTGCATCGGCTCTTATAAAATTGGATCATCAAGTTTTGATAATATGTCCTTACTACCCTGAATCGCCTACACAAACAAGTTTTGCCAAAGGTGTGCATGGCAGCACAGCACAGTCCGACAGCTCACCGCACGGCATTCCGGAAAGTTCCATAATCAGGGTACCGTCTTTGCCGCTGCCTATTTCAGATGAAGACCGGATTTCAAAATCGCATAAACTTTTTTGGGTTTCAAAACAAATTGATAAATTCATGCCAGATATTATCCACGTCCACTCCGAATTTGTAACTGCTGATTTTGGTTATTACTGCGCGCGGGTTCATAAAATTCCTGCCATATACACGTACCATACACTTTGGGGCGATTACATGAAAAACTATATACCGTGGGCGCCTCTCTTTATATTAAAATTTATTTTGTGGGTGGTAGAGAGTACATCATTCAGAAGACCATACCGTATCATAGTGCCAAGTGAAGTAATACTTGATTATGCTAGAAAATATAGATCAAGAAAACCCCCTTACCTTTTACCGACGGGAATAGATGACAAGATTTTTTATCCACGCACAGAAACGGAGAATGCGAATTTTCGTAAATCAATGGAAAATATGTATCCTGCCCTGAAACAAAAAAGAATTTTATTGTATGCCGGACGGGTAGGCAAGGAAAAAAATCTGGAGCTTATTTTGAGGGCAGCCGTTAAAATTGTGAAAGAACAGGACGATGTAATATTTTTAATCGTGGGCAGTGGGCCGGATATTTACGGATTCAAAGAGGAATGTGAAACCCTCAATCTGATGAATTATTTTGTTTTTACCGGGTATCTGGAGCGGAGCCTCCTTGCTGGCGCTTACTGTATATCCAAGATTTTTATATTTCCGTCAATAACTGAAACCCAGGGACTCGTAACAATTGAGGCCATGCTGTCCGGTATTCCTGTGGTTGCCGTCGGGGAACGCGGCACATTGATGGTAATGCGCGGTGACAACGGCGGCTTTATGGTTCCAAACGATGAGAATATGTTCGCGCGCCGCATACTTGATCTGCTTAAAGACGAGGATCTTTACAGAAAAAAAGCTTCGGAAGCGCTTCTGTACGGAAAAAAATGGACGATGGATGTTATGGTAAAACGCCTTGAAAATATTTATACCGAAGTCATAGCTGATTATAAAAAAGAACGGGAACAAAAAAAACGTTGATGCAGAATTCCGGAGGCTTTATCGAAGGTATCGGCGGTTTTTTATCGGAAAGGCTGCTCCAAAAAAACATACAAACACCTACGGCAATTCAAAAAATCGTAATCCCTCATATCCTTGACAAAAAAAACATTATGTTCCGCTCGGAAACCGGTACAGGTAAAACTTTTGCCTATCTTTTGCCCGTGCTGCAAAACATAATTTCAGCCGGCGCTACTGCCCCCGGTGCGGGTCATTGCCGTGTCCTTGTGGTAACTCCAACGCTTGAACTCTGTTCGCAGATAAAAAAGGAAGTTGATTTCCTGCTGAAAAACCTTGAAATTGAAGGCTGCCCCGTAGGTATAAAATCGCTGCTTGCAAGCGGTGCGGGAAACATCGACAGGCAGATCGAAAGCATACGAAAAGATAAACCGGCTGTAATTTCCGCCAATACAGGCAGACTTTTGCAGCTTGTAAACATGAACAAGTTAAAACTCCACAGGCTTGAGTATATCGTTCTGGACGAGGCGGACAGGCTTACCGCGGATGAACTTTGGGAGGAAACCCGTGAACTGCTAAAATGCGTGAATCCAGACGCGGTAAAGATCGCGTGCAGCGCTACACTTTCTGAAAAAGTCCGCAGCCGCCTCGACTCAATCCTTGGTGAAACGCTTGTCTGCGAAAGTGATGAACAGGAAATACTGCGTAACAACATCCTGCATTGGGCGTTATGGGCGGAAGACCGCGATAAAATCAACGTGCTACGTTCATTCCTGTCCGCGGCCCGTCCCAAAAAGACGCTCGTTTTTTCGGAACGCGCCGCGTCGATTCAGGAAATTGTCGCAAAACTGAATCACCACAAGTACGGCGCGTTGGGTATTTACAGCGGCATGGGAAAAAAAGAACGGAAAAACGCACTGGACAAGTTCCGCGCCGGGATAATTCCCGTTCTCGTGTCCAGCGATCTTGCTGCCCGCGGCCTTGACATTGAAAACATTACGCATATAGTGACTATGGGAATTTCTGAAGACAGCGAGGTTTACATACATCGCGCCGGTAGAACGGCGCGGGCCGGAAAGAAGGGTGTGATGGTTAGCATAGGCAATGAAAAAGACCTACGCCGGCTGCGCGGCATAGAAAAAAAATTGTCTCTTGTTGTGTATCCCAAAATTTTATACAACGGGAAAATCTGTTCGCCGGACGAATTTGACTGATGGCGCGTGTTCAGTACGGAGTTACGCCCTGGGGAAAATGGTTCATGGAGGTGCTTGAATCGTACAATCTTGGGGCGCGGTTTGACAGGGGGAAGTCTTACGCAAACACGGGCAAGGTGGTCAAACTAGCGATAAATGGTGGGCGTGTTTCCGCAAAGGTTAAAGGGCATTACAGTCCATTCTACAATGTTGAAATCTGCTTTCCGTCCATACCGGAAAAAGAACAGGCCGAGGTCAAGGCGGTAATCGAAAATGACGCGGCGCTGTTTGCCCGCATCGCATCGGGAGAACTGCCTGAAGAATTCCTAAAAAAACTGAAAACCAAAGGCATCGCGCTGATACCCAAAAGATGGCGGGACATGAAAAAAACCTGCGACTGTCCGGATTCGGGAGGCTACTCAACGTGTAAACACATAGCGGCGTTGTACTTCGTGCTGGCGCGGGCGATTGACGCGGAACCTCACATACTTTTCAAGCTGCGCGGCATAGACCTCAAGGCGTTGGAAGAAAAGGCGGGCGCTACGCTTGAGTACAAACTTGCTGAGCCGTTTACCGTTACGGCGCGGGACAAAAAAACTATGAAAGCGGAGGATTCAGAAGTATCTTCCACCGGAGAATCCACCACCACTGAATTCACGTTAAACACAGTCCCATACTGCGCCGAGTTTATCACATCGCTCTTACCAGCCGCTCCCCCGTTCTGTACGGAGCGCGATTTTTCCGTAGTGTTGACAGAATTCTATCATCACGTTTCACGCCGCCCGTTGTGGAGCGTAGCGAGAGGCGGCGAAGATGAGGAAAAGGCCTATTCCCGCTCGCGCTGGAGTCTTGAGTGCAAAAAGCCGGGCCCGCTTGCCGGCATTACGCCGATTCAGGAAGACATTCACGGTGTAGTAACGCGGCACAACGTATACGATCTGTTTTTGACATTCCGCGAACATTCCAGCAGTATGGGAACCAAGAATTACCGGTTCCTGTTTTACCTGTTCAAGTTCATCAACCTTGTTATCGCGTCCGGCGCGTTTATCCCTAGCCCTTTCCTGAAAGACCGGGAATTACGCATAGCCTGGCTCGTCTTCGAGGGAGTTCCGGAACTGAAAAGCGCCGTTGCCGCGATCTCCCGCCTGGAAGACGGGATGCTGAAGCTGCGCGGCAAGGACGTTTACGCGGACGGGCGTAGCGTGTTCAACCTGCTCTCGTCCGCCGTGCTTGCCGAATACGCCAGACGTTCAGGTTTCAAGAGTTCAGCAGGCGGGATGGAATTCAGAAATCTCTCCGCACTCTTTTTCGAAGGGGCGGGTCTCGATGTCTCCATCCCGGCGTCCCGCTCCGTTCCCCAGGCTATAGGCCGCTGGCTTACCGTACTTTACACGGATTTTTCCGCATACAGCTACCGCGTCTTGCTCAAAGAACATGCCAGGAAGAGAGATGACGAAGCGCCCGGCCCGGTTTTTAACCTGGCTATGGATGTCGCGCTTAACGGTAAAAATGTCCCGTTAAAGGGCGCGGCCAAGGAAGCCGGCGGCATTGATGTGCTGAAAGCGCCGACCGCCCTGTCAAACTACCTGCCTGAGATACGGGAGCTTCTTGCCAAGCCTTCCGTCCTGTTAAGTGAAGAACGCCTTGCCACGTTCCTGGACGAAGCCTCGTTGCTGCTGGGGCGGCTCGGCATCGAAGTGGTACTGCCCAAGAATCTACACCGCGAGTTGAAGCCGCGCCTCGTGCTAAATGCTGACCAGAAGGCGGCCGGCACTTCTTTAGTGAGCTACCTTGACCTTCCCTCGCTATTGACGTTTGAGTGGCGGGTCGCGATCGGCGGCGATCTGCTGAGCGCCGCCGAATTCGCGGCGCTGGTAAAACAGAAAAGCAAGCTTGTAAAGTTTAAGGATAAATTCATACTGATAGACCCGGACGAGCTCGCCCGCCTGTTTAAGACGGCGGGGCAGCGGGCGGAGAATAAGGTTACGGCAAACGATTTCCTCAAGTCGCATTTTTCGGGCGATGTTGTGCTGTCCGCCCCCGTGCAAAAGCTGATGGAAAAAGTCTTTGACAAAAAAGATTTCCCACCGCCGTCTGATCTTTGCGCGGAGCTTCGCCCCTACCAACTGCGGGGTTACAACTGGGCGCTGTCCCTCCTGTACTCCGGTTTTGGCTGCATAATCGCGGACGACATGGGTCTGGGAAAAACGATCCAGGCCATTGCCGTGCTGCTCCGTCTGAAAATGGAGGGGCTTTGCGGGAACAAGGACAGTAAGGATGGCAATAAAGGTAAGGGAGAAGAAGAGGGCAAACGTTGCCTTGTCATCGCACCTGCCGCCCTGCTTGAAAACTGGGAGCGTGAGTTGCGCCGTTTTGCTCCCACCCTTACCGTTTACCGCTACCACGGCAAGGAACGCAGACTTGGAGGCGATGCCGATGTCTTTTTAACAACGTACCAGACTGCGGTCCGTGACAAGACGGCGCTCTGCCGTGAAGTTTTCGCGCTGCTCATAGTTGACGAGGCACACCTGCTGAAAAACGCGGCAACGCGGGGCTCGAAAACGGTGAAAGCGCTGCAAGCGCGGTTCAAACTTGCTCTTTCTGGTACGCCGGTGGAAAACCGTCTTGAGGACATGCGCTCACTGTTTGACTTCGCTCTACCCGGTTACTTGGGCGAGGCAGAGCAGTTTCAAAGCGAATTCCGCCGCCCCATAGAAATTATGCGAAACAAGGAAGCGGCAAACAGGCTGCGGAACATCACTTCGCCGTTCCTGTTGCGCCGCCTGAAAACGGACAAGAACATCATAAGCGACCTGCCGGATAAAATTACCTCCGACGAGTACGCCGCGCTGGAGAAGGAACAGGCCGCCCTGTACGAAAGCGTAGTCCAGGTCACCATGGAAAAACTGGATAACCTGGGTGAAGACACCGCACCGGCGCGTCATGTATTGATACTCCAACTTCTTACCTCGCTGAAACAGATTTGCGATCATCCTCGCGTGTACGACAAGGAAAGTCCGGCGCTTTCCCGGCTGTCCGGCAAGGCTATGCTGCTACTCACCCTGCTTGACGAGATTCTGGGTAGCGGTGAAAAGGTATTGATCTTCAGCCAGTACGTAGAAACGCTGGAATGTCTTGCCGCCATCATAAGGGACGAGGCAGGCGAGGCGTCGATTCTGTACCACGGCGGCATGAGCCAGTCAAAACGTGCAACCGCGGTGGACGCCTTCCAGAACGATGGCGCCGCTAACATCATGCTCGTGAGCTTACGTGCCGGCGGTCTCGGCCTCAACCTGACGGCGGCAAGCCGCGTAATCCACTACGATTTGTGGTACAACCCCGCCGTCGAGGCGCAGGCCACGGACCGCGTGTTTCGCATAGGTCAGCGCCGTAACGTGTTTGTCCACCGCTTCATTACGAAAAACAGCTTTGAAGAAAAAATCGACGCCATGCTGAAGAGTAAAAAAGAGCTTGCCGACATGACGGTTGGTTCAGGCGAGTCGTGGCTCGCCTCTATGAGCCAGGCGGAACTCCGCGCCCTGTTCAACCGGACAGCGGGTCAGGGTAATTAAAATACGAAGGGTTTCCGGTATAAGCTGATTACCAGTATGAGCGACCTTTTTTCCGGAGCTGACAATGCGCGAAATACGCCGCTTGCGGACCGTATGCGTCCGCGGGTTTTGGACGACATTGTTGGGCAGGACCATATTGTGGGGCCGGGGAGGCTCCTCCGGCGGGCGATACAGGCGGACAGGCTTTCGTCACTGATTTTTTACGGGCCGCCCGGCACAGGCAAGACGAGCCTTGCCCGTGTTATAGCGAACACGACAAAGGCATGGTTCGAGAGCCTTAACGCCGTGCTTTCCGGAATCAAGGACTTGAGGGAGGCGATAGATCGCGCTTCCGAGCGGCAGAGGCTTTACAGGCAGCGCACGATACTGTTTGTCGACGAGGTTCACCGCTGGAACAAGGCCCAGCAGGACGCTCTACTCCCGTGGGTTGAGAACGGCACGGTGATACTGATCGGCGCCACGACGGAAAATCCTTTCTTTGAAGTAAACCGCGCTCTCGTGAGCCGCAGCCGCGTCTTTCAGCTTAAGGCGCTTGATGGGGATGCCCTCATGCTTGCGGCCAGGAGGGCGCTTGCCGACTTTGAACGCGGTTACGGCGGGCTCCGCCTTAGCTTCGAGGAGGGGGCGCTTGAACACCTTGTCGAGGTGGCTTCGGGGGACGCCCGGTCTCTGCTCAACGCGCTGGAGTTGGCCGTCGAGACAACGCCGCCGGACGGGGCGGGCGAAATCCGTGTAACGCTGGAGGCGGCTGAGGAAAGCATACAGCGCCGCGCCGTGCTGTACGACAAGGACGGCGACTACCATTTCGACACGATAAGCGCGTTCATCAAGAGCGTGCGCGGCAGCGACCCGGACGCGGCGTTGTACTGGCTTGCCAAGATGCTGAGGGCGGGGGAGGACCCGGCCTTCATCTTCCGGCGCATGGTTATCCTTGCCAGTGAAGATGTGGGGCTTGCGGACCCGCAAGCGCTCGGCGTGGTGCTCTCCTGTGCGGAGTCTTTCGAACGGATCGGCTTTCCTGAGGGGAACTACCCGCTTGCCGAGGCGTGCCTGTACCTGGCGACCGCCCCCAAGTCCAACAGCGCGATGGCCTTCTTCGACGCGCTTGCCGCCGTGGACAAGGAGGACGCCGAAGTTCCGTCCCACCTGCGTGATCCGAGCCGTGACAAAGATGGCTTTGGACACGGAGAGGGCTACGTCTATCCGCACGCTTACCGCGAGCACTGGCGGGCGCAGCAGTACCTGCCGTCCGGCTTGCAGGGAAGGCTCTTTTACACGCCGTCCCGCATAGGCTACGAAAGAACGGTACGGGACGAGGTCCTGCGAAAGCGTGAGATTCAGGCGGCGGCTTTGCTGGGCGAGGCGGCGGCGCTTCCGGGGGACGGCGAGTACCTCTCATGGTCGCTGAGGAGCAAGGGGGTGGACGCCTGGGTTCGCCGCGTCGAGTCCGGGCGGACGAGGCTGTTGCTTTCCGTCCGCGACATTATGATGGACGAGGCCGCGCCGAAACGCCACGAGCGGCTCCTTGTGTTGAAAGCCGACGACGGGCTGTTCGTCTGGGAAGGGCTGCGGCGCGTACCGGAAGGACTTTGCGCCGCCTGCGTGTCGAGCGTTGCGGCGCGGGAGGCGCTGCTCCGTTTGGCGGCCTCCGCTGACCTGGACGAGACGGAGTTGCCCAGGATAGCCGCCTCCTCCGGCGTCCCTTCGCCGGAGGAGGCGCTAAAACTCTTTGATTGCGCCGCCTTTGACTGCGTGCTGGTACGGGAGCCGTGGCGCAAGGTTTCCGCCGCCACCGCGGGGATTTTCGCCGCCTCCGCCGCCCGCCTGCTTGCACCCAATGGCCGCCTGGTCTTCCTTGCCTCTCCCCCCATGATGGGAGAACGCTTGTCACGCATAGTGGAGGGGGCGGCTGCGGCTGCGGACGCGGATGCCGCAGTATTCGCCGGCCTGATCCCCGCTCTGAAGGTTGCGGAGGATGGGTTTTTCTCGGCCCCGCCGGAAGACGGTGAGGAGGAAAGCCTCTTTTGGGATGCAGAAACCCTGAAAGACGGCTTTCGCGGGACTGGGCTCGACCTTAAAATAGATGTGATCGAACAGGAGGAGGAGCGCCTTATAACGGAGCGTGACATTTCCGCCTGGTTTAACAGCGAAAAATCCCGCTGGGGCGGCGCAATTCATGGCGCGCTTGGCGAAAAGGCTTTTGAAACGGTAAAAACCCTGCTTGCCGCCCGCGCCAAACAGGGCGCCGTAACATGGAAATGGAAAAGCCTCCTGTGCCGCGCCGTAAGGCGCGGTTAAACGCGCGCACTTGACACCCGCTGCCGTTCCGTGATAAACTAATAGAATGAAAATCATTCAACCAATAAGGCATAATATGCCACGTAGAGTACCCCCCCCCCCCACATAAAGAATCTGTTGAATTAACGGCCTTTCCAAACATTGGTTTTACGGCGCTCATGCGGCGGGGAGGCGCGTCATGAAGCGGCATTCGCCGGAAGAATTCAACATAACAGGACGTTTTAGCGGAATACGAAAACTGCTTTTTAGAATC
>JAITIR010000051.1 GCA_031279285.1 Spirochaetaceae bacterium
TTAACGCAAGGTAAACAAAGTTTACCCCATTTGCGCAATGAAATGAGCAAATACATTAGGGAAACGCGATTAGCGTCAAGTTAATCAGCGTTTCCCTAAACGTTGAAAGTTATGGATTAATTGCTGATCATTTTTAAAAATTCCTCTTCGTTTATGATGGGTATTCCTAATTTGGCCGCTTTTTTGTTCTTTGACGAGCCGCTTTCCGGCATGTTCGTTACAAGGTACGAAAGCGACTGCGTCACGGACTGTTTTACGAGGCCGCCCAGTTCCTTCACCCTCGTTTCCGCCGCGCCTCGCTTCATCGTCTCCAACTCCCCTGTAAAGCAGAAGGACTTACCGGCAAGCTGGGACCGCTCTGTGACTTTCAAGTTGACAAATCCGGAAGCCAGCACGGCATCCATGTCGTCCGCCGTCTCTTTCAGCCCCTCCACTATGGCGCGGGCTGTGATCTCACCGGTACGGAAAACGCCGGAAAGCTCCTCTACGCCGGCTGCCCGCAGTTTTTGCAGGCTGTTGTAACCGGCCTGTGTAATATATTCCATCGTAAGGCTGCCGATCCCTTCGATGTCGAAGCCGGCGATAAAGTCCGCAAGTGACAATGTACGCGGCTTGCGGATATTGTGTATCAATTTTGACGCGGAAAGCTCGCCCATACGCTCAAAAGCGGCCAATTCCTGAATTTCCAGCGTATAAAGATCGGCCACCCGCCGGATTCTCCCCTTGTCAAACAACTGCTCCAGCGTCTTTTTGCCCGCCTCGCGTATGTCCAGCACGCCCACCCATTTTTTTATGCGGTGCAGCAGCCTTTTCGGGCAGGCGGAGTTGGGGCAGTACAGCCTTGTGCCCGCGTCAATCAGCGCCGTGCCGCAGGTCCCGCAGACTGCAGGCATCTCAATAGGCAAAAGCGCGTTTGCACTGTGGAACAAGGGCATGTCGGAACTGTTTAATAGTTCGCCAGCCTCCCCATCAGTGTAATCCGCACGGCCTTCGATTTTTGGTATTATCTCGCCTCGTTTTACGACAATCACGGCGGAGCCGAGCCACAGATTCATGTCCCGTATCATATCCGGGTTGCAAAGGTTTGCCCGCTTCACCGTTGTACCGGCAAGACGCACCGGATCGACTATGCCGATCGGCGTGTATGTGGCCCCCGATTCGCTCCACTCCACCCGCCGGAGAATACTCACCGCCTGCTCAAGTTCAAATTTGAACGCGATCTGGCGCTCCGGGCGGGCTCGGCGCAGGTCTTCCATGTCCGTCCTGTTGTCTTTTACCACAAGCCCGTCTATGTCAAACGGCAAAGACATCCGCCTTTCCGCCACCTCGACCCTGTAGCGGATCACATCTTCCACGTTGGTGAACTCCCTTGTCTCGCTTACTGTAAAGCCTCGCTCACGGAGCCAAGCTATCTTTTCGGTTTCGGTGGAGAAGTAGGAATCGTCACTGCTGGAGGAAGCGTCGTAAACGATCAGCGTAAGATCCTCGCAGCCCTGCCCGTCCTTCTTGCGCATCAGGCCGTTTGCCGCGTTACGGCAGTTTGCCTTGTCAGGGTACTTTGTCTGCCAGACTTCGTGGTACATCAGCACTTCCCCGCGCACCCCGCCGCTCCAGTCCATCCTCAAATCGACCGTGACACCCCTCATCTTGCGGACGTTAGCGCTTATATCATCCCCGATCACACCGTCGCCACGAGTCAGCGCCCTAAAAAGCCGCCCGTTTTTGTACTGAAGTTCAAGGCTTGCCCCATCCAGCTTGTACTGTACGATGAAGAGCGGCAACGCGAGCTTCCCTGCCCACGCGCGAAATTCAGCCGCGTTTGCCGCCTTCTCCTGACTGCCCATAGGTATCAGGTGACGTTCCTTTGCAAAACCGTCCGTGCTGTCGGCCCCGACCCTCGTGATCACCGGGCTGTCTGGAGCAAGATGCTTCAATTCATCCCAGAGCACGTCGAATTCTGTGTCCGGTATCTCGGCCTCACCGTTGTAGTAGGAGGCCTGGTAGCCGCTTATCAGGCTCTCCAACTCCGCTATGCGTGTATCGTTCATTCATTCCCCATATAGATAAGGGTAGGACGCGTTATTTTTGCTGTCAACAACTCAAGGGATGCTCTTACCCAACGAAGGCAAGAAGAGAACGGTCCTGCGCGCCTAAATTGAATTGCCCAATCTTTTTTTAACAACAAACAGCTTGACAAGGCGATTTTTTTCTGATATACTAAATTAAATCAAGACCGGAAAATAAGGGGTGTTTGCCGCTTACGGTTTTAAAAATCAAAATAAATTCGGCCAAGCCGAATCTACGTTTGCCCAACGTGTGCAAACGGCATGGAGGTTATATGCGAATAGCAGAAATCCTAAAGAAGAAAATGACGGTGTCATTTGAGGTGTTTCCCCCAAAAGAGGACGATGGTGTGCCCAAGTTGCAGAAAGAAATTGATATTTGCAAGAAGTACGACCCGGATTTCATCAGTTGCACCTATGGTGCAGGCGGCACCAACAAGGGTAAGAGCGTTGAAGTTTGTTCCTACGTACAAAAACAGGGCATCAATTGTATGACGCACTACACCTGTATCATGGAGACTGAGAAGAGCATCGACGACAATCTTAAAGAGTATGCCTCTCACGGACTCGAGAACATACTGGCTCTCCG
>JAITIR010000110.1 GCA_031279285.1 Spirochaetaceae bacterium
ACTAGAGGCGATGAAGATGATGAACAAACTGGAAGCCGAGTTTGACTGCGAGATTACCTCTGTAAAGGCATCAAACGGCGATATGGTGGAATACGGACAAATACTGTTCGAGGTAAAAAGGCTGCCCTAACCTCCGGCTTTAATCCACGCTGCCGCCCAAATAGACCAAAAGCTCCGCCAAAGTACAGCCCTGCGAAAATGTTCTCTAGAACCGCCGTGTTGGACATCTAGTTGTAGAGGTATTTGATTTCTGCTGTAACACTATGGTCTTTTCTGTATGGTCGGTCGTCATTTTTGGTACACCGAACAGCGGCAAGCCGCTAAAGCGGCTTGTATTCGCGGTTCACTGCCGTTTAGCGCCCCGCCCCCTAGCCCCGCTCGCTATTATCTTTGCGGCGCAGTTTATCACTAGCACAACGATAACGAGTACGCCTGCCGTAGCAAAGGCCTTGCCAAAATCATCCCTGTGTATGGATTCCTTTGTCAGGTAGTACAAGTGTATGGTCAGCGTCCGCCCCGAATCGAAGATAGAACGCGGCAGGTTGCGGGCTATCCCCACGGTAAGCAGCACAGGAGCCGACTCGCCTACCACCCGCCCTATAGCTAGTATCGCCGACGTGAGTATGCCCGGCAGAGCACCCGGAACCGTGATGTGGACTATAGTTTGAAACCGCGTCGCTCCCAGTGCAAGCGACGCCTGCCTGAGTTCCGTCGGTATAGTCTTTAGCGATTCCTCAGTCGTGCGTATTATCACCGGCAGTATCATTATGCTCAGAGTCGCCGCGCCCGCCGCTATAGACTGCCCCATCCCAAAGAAACGGCAAAACGCCAAAAGTCCAAAAAGCCCAAAGAGTATGGACGGAATCCCCGCCAGCGTTTCTATAGCAAGGCGTATCATGCGTATCGCCCCCGAATCCCTTGCGTACTCGTTCAGGTAGAGCGCCGTTATCACCCCTATAGGAAGCGCTATAACCAGCGACAAGCCCGTTATATACACGGTGGTAACAATCATGGGCAGTAAACCGCCGCTTTCCCCGCCAAAAATAAACGAAAGGTTAAAGAATCCCGCCGATTGAGTGATTATATACCCGATTATAAAAATCAATATCACCATCACAAAAACCGCCGCCGCCGCCATCAAAGCGTACAACACGCCATCCCTTGCCTTACGCCCCCAAATAAAACCTGTCTTTCCTATACATTTCACATCAAACCCCCGCCCCGTCGACCTAGCCGGCGGGTTTTAAGGCGTGCTAATCCGCACTCCGCATTACCAAGTTTGCCCCCGTTAGGTTAGCCGTTGATTAATGAATTGTTAAAATTCGATTAAAGCGGAGGATGTGGGGGTTTTGGCCGCCGGGTCATTCGCTAGAACCGCACTGAAGGGCGGGGTATTAGACCTTTAAGCGGAATAAATCTTTCAATACACAGCGGCCGGATGATGGTACAAAAGCACTTGAAGAAAGATTAGGGAGTGTGGTATTTTAGAAATGTTGAAGGGGAGTAGTTGTAAAATTCAAAATCAACATTCTGGCGGATAAGTCCGCCTGGTTTTGAATCCCTTGTGGATAACGAGACTTTTAACATGGTTTTTCCTTTTTGGAAGAATTGTGTTAAAAGTCTTTTTTTATAACTACAATCAAATACTACAGAGAGGTGCGTTATTATGAGTTTACCTGAAATTGTCCTTATTGCCGTAGGGTTGGCAATGGACGCTTTTGCCGTGTCAATTACTTTGGGTTTGTCTGCAAAGAAACCAACGCTAAGGGAGATAATGATTCCCGGCTTATATTTTGGTTTTTTTCAGTCCCTAATGCCGGCGATTGGGTATTTAGCAGGTGTTTTTTTTGTGAACAAATTTGAGGATATGGATCATTGGATTGCCTTTGCCCTGCTTGGATGTATAGGCGGAAAAATGATAAAGGACAGTTTTTCAAAGGAAGACGGGGAGGACAAATATGATAAAAATTCTTTTGGATTTATAAAAATGCTGATTTTAGCCGTTGCCACCAGTATTGACGCGCTGGCCGTGGGTACGACATTTGCCTTTTTTAGGGTTAATATCTATATGGCGATAGCAATAACCGGCCCTGTCACATTTTTTATAGCAATGGGCGGTGTAATAATCGGCAATATCTTTGGGACAAGGTTTAAATCAAAGGCGGAATTCACAGGCGGGGCGGTTCTTATCATCATTGGGATAAAAATCGTGATAGAGCATATATTTTTTAAACTGTGAAATTATAGATTTAGGATCAAATCTACAAAGAATTATTTACACGGTTCGTTCTGTAAGACAAGCTGCTCTGCGGCTTGCCGCTGATTGGGGCGCCTGCTGCGCGCCAATCACGCGGTAGGAGGCAATGGTTTACTACCAATTTTTGTCGGTGTTGCTGATTCTAACCGCCCCAAGGGGCGGGGTATTAAACCCCACTGCGAATAAAATGCCCTGCATTTTATTTATGTACAGTTCCTTATTAACGACACCATCAAAGAGACCGGCCAGGACAAGCGGCATTCCTGTAACGTAGCTTACCTGGAAAATTCCTCTTTTGTAACAATAAGTCTAGGACATTACCGATGCGACCACGGGAATAGAATCAGCTAGTGGTACTGGTGGAATCCGGGGAAGGTTCACATTAAACAGTGAAGACAACCGCACTCCCGGCACCTTCCAGTGGACCCGGACCGTTGAAGGTACTAATCTTCCTGCTAATGCTGGCCCATAAAGCTCACCGCCGGCGTCCATAGCCGGTAAAAGACAAAACTTATAGGCGCGGCAGGTTACCGGGTAATCGGGTTCCGAACAGGGATGGACTTTATGGTATGGGCCCGCAGCCTGCTCCGGGGACACAGGCTGCTTTGTATCTAGCTTTCGCTTCTGCCGCCGCGTGTTCTTTTTACCAGCTTGCGGCGTAAAGCCTTGTTTTTACGGTTAAGAACGGTCGAAGGCTTTTCATAATACTCACGCTTCTTGAATTCGCGTATGATGCCTTCTTTTTCGACCATGCGCTTAAAGCGTTTAATGGCCTTTTCCAAAGGCTCGTATTCATCGACAACGATGTTTGCCAAACAAAATCACCTCCTTTTTTCTTAGAGTCAACATCTTAAAAGTATGGCACATATTTACCGGCAAAGTCAAGCGCGCGCATTGCCTAATAATTAATCTAGTCGAAAAGGGACGCTTGCCCAGAAACAAAAACCTGGTTGAAATCAGGCCGCAGCCGTCCCACTCCACACAAACACCAAAAAATGCTATAAAACCTGTATGAATATTCGTGAAAAATTGGAGAGCATCGCCGAAAAGCGTATCCTAATACTGGACGGAGCTATGGGGACGATGGTCCAGCGGTACAAACTGAACGAGGAAGATTACCGGGGGGAGCGCTTTGCCGCCCACACGCATAAACTCAAAGGGTGTAACGATGTTCTCTGCCTTACGATGCCGGATATAATATCCGGTATTCACGAGCAATACCTTAAAGCGGGCGCTGACATCATCGAAACGTGCAGCTTCAACGCTACGGCAGTTTCGCTTGCCGATTACGGGCTGTCTGAGCTGGCCCGCGAGATAAGCCGCGCCGCCGCCGAAGTAGCCCGCCGCACCGCAGACGCCTGGTCCACGCCGGGAAAGCCCCGCTTTGTTGCCGGCGTGCTGGGCCCCACCACAAAGAGCGCAGGTATTTCTCCGGATGTGGATGATCCGGGCAAACGAGCGGTGGGCTGGGATGAACTTGAGGCGGCTTATTACGACAGCGCCTGCGGCCTCCTGGACGGCGGAGCGGACATCTTATTGATAGAAACGGTGTTCGACACGCTGAACGCAAAGGCGGCGGGGGCGGCCCTGCTGCGGTTGATGGCCGAGCGCGGCCTGTCCGTCCCTATCATGGTTTCCGCCGCGATAAGCGATGCGGCGGGACGCCTGCTCGCCGGCCAGACCGTCGAAGCGTTCTGCGCCTCAATGATCCATCTGGAGCCGTGGACGATAGGGCTCAACTGTTCACTCGGCGCGGAAAAACTCAAAAAATCGGTAGCGGCCTTGTCCCGCGTCGCGCCGTGCCGTATAAGCACCCACCCAAACGCCGGCCTCCCCGACGAGAACGGAAACTACACGGAGACACCGGAAACGATGGCTGCCTTGCTGAGGGAGTACGTTGACGAAGGGCTTGTAAACGTGCTGGGTGGCTGCTGCGGCTCCACGCCGGAACACATTGCCGCCATAGTGAAGATGACGCGGGAGCGGACAGGCGCCGGCAAAAAGCCGCGTCCCGTTCCACAAAAACAGCATAAAACGGTTGTTTCCGGCCTTGAAACGTTATGTATAGGGCGGGAAAGCCTTACAATAGTGGGTGAAGGGGGCAACGCGCCGGGCAGCAAACGGTTTTTGGAGCTTATCAAGGCGGAAAAGTACGAAGACGGCCTCCGGTTAGTGCGTAAAAACATAGAAGACGGCGTCCAGCTTGTCGATATTTGCATGGATGACGGCCTGATCGACGGGGAGGCGGCCATCGTAACCTTTGTAAACCTTGCGCTTTCCGACCCGGACATCGCGAGAGTCCCGTTTTTCATCGACAGTTCCCGCTTCTCCGTGATAGAGGCGGCACTAAAATGCATAGCGGGCAAGGCGATAGCCAACTCGATCAGCCTGAAAGAGGGCGAGGCTGAATTCCTCCGCAAGGCAGGCCGCCTCCACGCGCTCGGCGCCGCGGCGGTCGTGATGCTGTTCGATGAACGCGGCCAGGCGTCGGACTACGAGCGCCGCGTCGAAATCGCTGAACGCTCTTACCGCCTGCTCACCGGCGCTGGCTTCCCGCCGGAAGACATCGTCATCGACCCGAACATCCTGGCAATCGCTACCGGCATGAGCGAGCACGACCGTTACGCGCTCGACTTTCTCCGCGCCATCCCGGAAATCCTGGCTCGTTGCCCGCACGCGCACATCTGCGCAGGCGTATCAAACCTGTCATTCAGCTTTCGCGGCAGTCAGCCGGTACGCGACGCGATGCACGCCGTCTTTCTTCACCTCGCCGCCGAAGCCGGGTTGACGATCGCCATCGTCAACATAGCGGCGCTCGGCCTGTACGAAAACCTGGATCAGGGTCTACGCAAAACGATAGAAGACCTGCTGCTCTGCCGCGACCCCGCAGCCGCCGACACACTGATGAAAATAGCGGCGGGTATGAGGGGGGGTGGGAACTCAGGTGGCGACAGTCGTCGGGATGGAAGGACTGTATTTACCGAAAGCCAGGGTATACAAGCCCCCCGGCAACGTCCTCCTTCCCTACCGGAGCGCGTCGTCCTTGCCATGCTGAAAGGCGATGACGAACATATCGCGGAAGACGTGATCGCGCTGCTCGAAAACAGCACCGCGCTGGAAATCGTGGAAGGCCCGCTGATGGAAGGGATGCGGCAGGTGGGGGAACTGTTTGGTGAAGGAAAAATGTTCCTGCCGCAGGTGATAAGGAGCGCCCGCGTGATGAAGAAGGCCGTCGCCGCGCTGGAGCCTTACATGATGGGGGACGGTTCAAGCGAAGCCTTGTCAAACCTGCCCGCCATAGTGATGGCCACGGTCAAGGGGGATGTACACGACATCGGCAAGAACATAGCCGGAACCGTGCTTGCTTGCAACGGCTTCAGGGTGCTGGACCTGGGCGTGATGGTTCCCTCCGAAATAATACTGGAAGCGGCAAGCCGCGAAAGGGCGCGGTTTATCGGGCTGTCCGGCCTGGTAAGCCCCTCGCTGGACGAGATGGTGCATGTCGCGGAAGAGATGGAACGGAGGGGCTTTACCGTACCGCTCCTTGTAAGCGGGGCCGCCGCAAGCCTGGCCCATACAGCCCTCAAGATAGCCCCCGTTTACGGAGGACCCGTAGTCTACGTGAAAGACGCGGGTGAGGCGCCCGGCCTCGTCCGCCGGCTGTCCAGCCCGGCGTTGCGACCTGGCCTGTTGGACGAGCTTTCCGCCCGCTACGAGGAAGCGGTAAGCAGTCACAACAAGCGGGCGGCTGAGCGGCAGCTTCTTTCGATAGAGGCGGCGCGCGAAAACCGCCTCCGCATGGATTGGCAGCCGCCCAAACCAAAGACTCAGGGCATCATCGACCTGGACAACTACCCGGCGGAAGCTGTAGCGCCTTACTTTGACTGGAATTCGTTCTTTTCAAAGTGGCGGGGGCCGAGGGACGAACAGCTTGAACGGGACGCCCGCGCCCTGTTCGACGAAATTATCGTAAAAAAACGCCTGCGGCTCCGCGGTCTTGCCGGAATATTCCCGGCCCGTTCAGACGGGGACGACATCCTGGTATATCCGCCCGCTGCGTCCAGCAAGGCTCTGCCGGAGGATTGCGTTCTCAGGATAGCCTGCCTCCGTAACCAGACGCGCAAAACCGCCTCCGCGCCGAATGTAAGCCTTGCCGACTTTGTTATGCCAAAAAACGACTGGATAGGCTTTTTTGCGTTGAGCGCCGGTTTCTCCCTGGAGGAGGCAAAGGCGGGGTACCTTGCGCAGGCTGACGACTACCGCGCTATAATCTTTGCGCTGCTTGCCGACGGGCTTGTTGAAGCGTGGAGCGAGGAGGCGCACCGACGTCTGCGCCGCGAGTGGTGGGGCTACGAGTCGGACGGCGCCGGAGGCCGCGTCCAGGGCATACGCCCCGCCTTCGGCTACCCCTGCTGCCCCGACCACGAAGACAAGCGCGCCGTCTTCCGCCTCCTGGAGGCGGAAGAACGTATCGGCCTTAAGCTCACCGAATCGGCTATGATAGTCCCAGGCTCCTCCGTCTGCGGGATGTACTTTGCGGCCCCGGCCGCCTACTACTTCTCGTGCGGCCCGATAGCCGGAGACCAGCTTTCCGACTGGGCCTGCCGCAAAAACTTAAGCGAGGAGGCTGCCCGCCGCCGCGCAGTCTTTTTGTAGAAAGGTTTTTAGCTTGACACGTATGCTATCTTACAATTCCCTGGCTCTTCCTCACCCCCAAAAGGTCCAGATGTTTTCCGATGTGCTTGATCAGCGCCGCGGCATATTCCGCCTCGTGGTTTTTCCAGAGCTTGTACAAACGATCTTTAAAGGCAAATGAGCCGTCGGCGTTTTTTTTATTCAGGATAAGACCGTAGGTAATGTGGATAAGCTGCCGGGCGTTGTTTTGATCAAAGAGGGCGGGTAAGTCTTCATCCTTGAGGGTACTTACATCGGGTATCTTCGAAAGGTCCGTGGTAACATGGTAGTATTTTACTGCCTCGCTGAAGGCGGAGAGGGCGTAAGTATGGACCTCCCGGTAAAGGTCCGGATCGGTCATGGCAACTATCCGCATAGCCTCAAGCCAATTGGTACCCGCCGTTTTTACGTGGAAAACGCCGCGGGTTTCCCGGCCAATGCTGGGGAAGACGCTGAATTTATCCGACCCTGAATGGATGCTCAGCTTGTAGTTAAAGTGGCGGGCGATAACCGCATGGATATTTATTTCTTCTTCAAACCGTGCCAGGTCACCGATATAGTCGATGCCCTTTTGGAATTCTCCACAAAAACGGGGGGCCAGGGTGACGAAGGAAACTCCGGCGTCGATCAACTCCCTGGCGACAAAAAAATGCTGGAGCGGCGTTGTAGGGGCAAGCGTTTCATCAATGGATATTTCAAGGTCCGCCTTGTACCGTCCGTCCTTTAGAAAACGTGTATACATATTCGCCGCAAAATTTATGGCCTCCCCGTAAATTGCCAGGGTGGTTTTAAGTTCTCCTTCGCTAAAAGACAGGCTAATCCCTTCGCCTATATCGAATTTTTTATCCAGGTATTTATCCGCATAATGTTTGGGCAGGGGCGGGGTGTTTTTTTCGGTCACGTCGTTTTTAATATGATCCGAACAGTCCAGCGTGATCATGGAAAATCCCAGGGACAAGGCATATTCCACATCCTTAAAGGTTTTCAGGTGATCCCCGTCCGCGCCGAAACCTTTTTTGAATCCCTCCCGGAATACGGCAAAAGTTACCGTGTCCAGAACATCCTCAAAAGTCCGGTTGGTCAGGTTGAGTTCCCTAATCGATTGCTGGGCAAACACGGGATAGGCATCGTATTCCTCAAAGAGCCGGATGTGGCCAAAAACCGCGATCCCCAGCCGGTCCCCGACGCCGAAACTCCTGTCATGACGCAGTACCCGTACCGGAGCTGTAAAAGGAAAAAGTTTTCGTAACGTTTCCGCGTTTTCGTGGGTAAGAGACGCGCGTACCTTACCGTCCCCCAGGTCTTTCCCAATAAACCAGGGCTCCCCCGGAGTACCCTCCCGTTGGGCTATAATAACGGTTTCATCCCCTTCCTTGGCCATAAATACCAGGTAGGAACCGATTTTATTTATCGATTTTTCGTAGGCGTCAAATCCCAAATAGTTCATTGTAACTCCTTTACGCAGGTGATAATTAATGTTCCGAATCAACATCCATTGCCCCGCATACTGCCCTGATTTGGAGAACCTCCGTAAGCTCCGTCACGGTTGTCGTAGCTTCTCTGAGGTTTTTCATAGAATAAACCATAATGTATGCCTGCTTCAATATATCTAACTATTCAGTAGACGGAACTACCAATAAGAGCCTGCTTGACACCGGTGGAGCGGTGCAATACACTTCAAGTATTCATACTGTTTTACTAGGTTATTTTTGAAAATTGAGGTGTTAGATGTCAAACATTGTTGTGGATAACTTGACGGACCTGATTGGGAATACGCCGTTACTTCGGCCACAGCGTTTCATCAAACTTGCCGGGGTCGGCGGCGCGGATATGCTGTTTAAACTGGAATACTTTAACCCGCTTTCCAGCGTCAAGGACAGAATCGCCAAGTCCATGATCGAGGATGCGGAGGCAAGGGGCGCCCTTAAGCCGGACTCGGTGCTGATCGAGCCGACTTCCGGGAATACCGGCATAGGGCTGGCATTCGTGGCCGCCGCCAGGGGCTACCGTATCGTACTCACGATGCCGGACACGATGAGCGTGGAGCGCCGCGCACTGTTGCTCGCTCTCGGCGCGGAACTGGTGCTGACGCCCGGAGCGCTGGGCATGAAAGGGGCCATAAACAAGGCGCTGGAGCTTTCCGCGCAGATTCCCGGCAGCGTGATCCTCCAGCAGTTCGCTAACCCGGCGAATCCGGCCGTACACTACTCCACCACCGGCCCCGAAATATGGGAGGCCACGGGCGGAAAGGTGGACATCCTCGTTTCGGGGGTCGGTACGGGCGGTACCTTGAGCGGCGCGGGCGAATTCCTGAAAGAACAGAAAAGCGGCGTCAGGGTAGTGGCGGTGGAGCCGGATGCCTCGCCCGTCCTGTCCGGCGGCAAGGCCGGCCCTCATCAGATTCAGGGTATAGGAGCGGGCTTCGTTCCGGACGTACTAAAACTCGATCTTATAGACGAGATTTTCAGGGTCCGTAACGAGGAAGCTGTGGAAACTTCCCGCGCGCTTGCGCGGGAAGAGGGGCTGCTCGTCGGTATCAGTTCCGGTGCGGCGGCCTTCGCGGCGGCCCGTATAGCTCGGCGCGGCGAAAACAGGGGCAAAACTGTTGTGGCGGTACTGCCGGATACCGGGGAACGCTACCTTTCCAACGTGCTTTGGAAAGATTTACCCCAGGAAAAAGGCCCCATCTGGTATTGAGAGTAGGCCTTAACGTAAGCGGCGGGACTGCCGCTTTGCAGGAGATAGCATGAGTGCGATTATTGACAGACCACGTTTTGACTGTGTTTTTGGCGGCGCGCTGGCCCTCGCAAGGGCTATTCCACGGCTGATACCGATTACCCACGCGTCGATGGGCTGCGCGTACAACTATTACATCGGCGGCAACACCGGAGCGGGTTACCTGGGCGGCGGCTACTGCGGCGCTTGCGCGACTCCGTCCAGCAATGTGTCCGAAAGGGAGGTTGTGTTTGGCGGTGAAAACCGTTTGGAGGAGCAGATCGTCAAGACAATGGAGATAATGGACGGCGATCTGTACCTCGTGATTTCAGGCTGTCAGGTAGAGATGATCGGGGACGATGTGCGGAGCGTCGCCGCCAGAATCGACACGCCCTACCCGCTCCTTGCCGTCCCGACGCCAAGTTTTAAGGGGAATGCGAACTATGGCTACGACCTTGTCCTTGAGCTTTTTATACGTGAATACTCAGGCCGGTACGCGGCAAAAAAGAGCAAAAAGGTAAACGTGTTTGGCCTCGTGCCGGGCGGCGATGTCTTTTACCGGGGGAACCTGAAAGAGATAAAGCGCCTCTTGGCCCTGATCGGTGTGGAAGCTAACACTCTGATCGGCGAGGGTGAGGGTCTTGCGGACATCAAAAGTATAGGTGAGGCTGGGCTAAACATCATCCTCTCGGACGTGTACGCACCTCTCTCCGAAAAGGCGCTGGCGGACGTCCACGGGATACCGTCGATCAGGGAGCCGCTTCCAATAGGTTTCCTGCAATCAAAAAATTTTCTCACAGCCGTTGGTAAGGCGCTCGGCATCCCGCAGGCGGACATCAAAAAGGCGCTGGAGCGGGAGGAGGAGGTTTATTTCGATTACATGGAACGCATAAGCGATAGTTACGCCGATTTCGACTTTCAGCGTTACGCCGTGATCGCGGCGGACGCAAACTACGCTCCCGCGCTGTCGCGCTTCGTGTCTGACGAGTTGGGCTGGATTCCACACCTCACGCAGATAACTGACACGCTCGGCAAAGAGGAGCAGGAAAGGCTGGAAAGGCGTTTTGACGGCTATGAATCGGGTCTAAGGCCGCAAGTCTTTTTCGACGCCAACGCATCCGGCCTACGCCGTAACCTCATAAACAGTTGGGAGCGTAACCGGAATCACATCTACTACGAGCCGCTCGGTCCACTCGTGCTGTTTGGCAGCTCTTTTGAGCGTGATTTTGCCGAGGAGCAAGGCTGCCCGTTGTTAAACATTTCGTTTCCGGTAACAAACCGCGTTGTCTTTAACCGCGCCTACGCCGGAATCAACGGGGGGCTCACACTTGCCGAGGATACGTTTGCACTGATTGTCAGTGGGCGCTAGTGAATGAGGAGCGAGTATCAGCAGATTAGGAACTGTTCATAAATGAACCTCCCCGCCCTAAAGGGGGTATTAGACCCCACTGCGAATAAAATGCACAGCATTTTATTTATGAATAGTTCCTTACCCAGATTATCTATAGATTAAAAAGGGCAATGAACGGTTAACGAAATGAAAAATTGTAATAGGAGTAAGGATGTCCAGTAACACGTTGCAAATTGAACGGGCTGCACCGCCCCGCGAAGACCGGCTTGGGGCGGGAACCGCCTTCTGCGGTACCTGTGAAGAACTCAAGTCAAGGATAGGTTTGAAAGGTTCCGGCTGCCTTAACCAGGCTGCCCGCAGCTTTTCACAGAGTTTCGGCTGCCAGTTTACACTGAGCCTTGCCATGCTTAACACGCTGCAAAACACAGTTGTCGTGGTTCACGGCCCGGTGGGCTGCGGTTTCTGGTCGGTCGGCGGCTTGGGCTCTTCACGCGGTCAGAAACGGCTACGAGATCCTACCGCGCTGTCCCCGATCTGGGTTTCTTCCAACCTGGACGAGCACGACGTGATAAACGGCGGCGAGAAGAAGCTGCGCGAAGCTGTGATCTACGCGGACCGTGAATTCCACCCGGAAGCGATAGTCGTCGCAAGCTCCTGCGTCCCGGCGCTGATCGGGGACGATGTTGACGCCATCCTGGAAAGCCTCCATCCGGACGTCCAGGCGGAACTTGTGTCGGTAAACTGCGAGGGTTTCAAGACACGCCTGATGGCAACCGCCTATGATGCCGTGTACAACGGCATCCTGAAAAACCTCAGTTCCAGCCGCATCAAGCGGGAAAGTTATGTCGCGGGTAACAAACTGGACGATCTGTTGTGGGACTACAGGAGGAACCACACCGTGAACGTGTGCAACGTAGGCTCTATGGGACGCGCCGACGAGTTGGAACTGCAACGCCTCCTTAATGTACTGGAGCTCAACGTAAACTTCCTGCCCTGCTACACCCGCCCGCGTGACTTCCGCCGCGTCCTGGACGCAGCGCTCAACGTCAGCATCTGCGCCACTCACGATGACTACTACCTCCGTCACATCAAAGAGCAATTCGGGATTCCGTACATCATAGGCGCTATGCCGATAGGCAGAAAGTTCACTGCCCGCTGGCTCTTGGACATAGCAAGGTTCTTCGGCATCGAGGAACGGGCCAAAGCACTGATAGAAAAGGAGGATGCCGCGCTGGACGCGGCGCTCCAGCCGTACCGCGCCGCCCTAAAGGGCAAACGCGCATACGTTTCGGGCGGGGAGATACGGATATTTGTTACGGGTGAGCTGTTGGAGGACCTTGGCCTTGAGATAGCCGGTTACAAGGCGCACCACGTGGACGAATTTATGAAGCCGTTCCTGGAGGCGGGTGAAAACACGGACAAAACCTTTATCAACGTTGCCTCCCAGCAGCCTTTCGAACAGGCCAACATCGTACGCCGGCTGAAACCGGATGTCCTTGTAATCCACACCGGAAGCGGCAACATTACCAGCAAGCACGGGATACCCGTCTTCCCGCTATTTCTGCCGGCCAACAACTATATGGGCTATTCCGGCGCGTTTGAGGTTGCCTACCGGCTTAAACGGGTACTCTCCAACTGTCAGTACAACAGGAACCTCCACAAGTACCGCCCACTGCCCTACCGCGCGGAATGGTACGACAAGGAGGCGTGGAGCTATATAACGTGAATGAACAACTGGGGCTGTTCCAAAACTTCAGTTTTGGAACAGCCCCAGTTAACCGTTAGGGCGGTATACGAACCAGTCCTTTAGCGTGCGTTTCTCCGTGTCAAATACTACGCCTACCTTTACCGGATCCCTCACGCCAGCTTTATAAGGAACATGGTAACCCCTCTCCTCTATCTGCTTTACCGCTTCCTCCGCTGTCCCGGTACCGTCCGGCTTGAACTCGAATACGTACACCGTGCCCTTCGCCTTTACAACCGCGTCCGCCGGTCCCGCGGCGCTCCGCACCTCAGCCTCCGTGAACTGTCCCAACAGCATGAACACCAGGTAGAATACCGTTTGGTAGTAAGGAACTGTACAGAAATAACATGACAGTTTGGTCATGTTATTTCTTAATTGCGTAAGCAGTTGGACTTGCGCGGCTACTAAGCGGCTTGTGAAATGGTGGAAGGTTGGGGTAGGATGGTGGGCGAGGCTTATAAAAAAATGCTTAAATCAATCCAGTTGGAAAAAGCGTACAATCCTGAGAGTTTTGAGGATAAGATTTACACGCTGTGGAAGGACTCCGGCGCCTTTAAGCCGCGGGAGGACGGGGAGGGCGAGCCGTACACTATCGTGATACCGCCGCCGAATGTTACCGGAATACTCCACATGGGGCACGCGCTCAACATCACACTACAGGACATAGCGATACGGTTCCAGCGGATGAGCGGGAGGCCGACGCTGTGGGTGCCGGGTTGCGACCACGCCGGGATAGCGACGCAAAACGTCGTGGAGAAAAAGTTGCGGGCGTGCGGGACGAGCCGCCATGAGTTGGGGCGCGAGAGCTTCGTTGAGGAGACGTGGAAGGTGAAGGCGGAACACCACGAGGTGATAAGCCGTCAGATTGCGAGCATGGGGGCAAGCGTCGACTGGTCACGGGAGCGGTTTACGCTGGATGAGGGGCTGTCCGGGGCGGTGCGCGAGGTGTTTGTCGCTCTGTACGAGCGGGGGCTCCTGTACAAGGGCCAGTACCTTGTGAACTGGTGTACAAGCTGCGGCACGGCACTCTCCGACGACGAGGTGGATCACGAGGATGTTCATGGCAAGATGTACCATGTCCGTTATCCTTACGCGGACGGGGAGGGTTTCATCAGGATAGCGACGACGCGCCCGGAGACGATGTTTGGCGACACGGCGGTCGCGGTTCACCCGGAGGATGAGCGCTACGCCGGCGCCGCCGGCAGGATGCTGAAACTCCCGCTTTCAGGGCGCGAGATACCGGTGGTGGCGGACGGCTATGTAGACCGCGCCTTCGGCACTGGGGCGCTCAAGATAACGCCGGCGCACGACCCAAACGACTGGGAAGTGGGGAGGCGGCACGGCCTTCCTATCATCAACATAATAACCGGAGACGGGAAGCTGAACGGAGAGGTCCCCGCAGGGTACCGGGGTCTTTCGATAAAAGAAGCGCGTGAGGCCGTCGTCCGCGATCTGCGGGAAGGTGGTTTTCTCCTCAAAGAAGAAGGTATAAGCCATGCGGTCGGCTTCTGTTACCGTTGCGGTACCGTCATCGAGCCTTACATGTCAGAGCAGTGGTTTGTAAGGATGAAGCCGCTTGCAGAGGCGGCGCTTCTGGCATGGCGGCGGGGCGAGATAGTCTTTTACCCCAGGAAGTGGGAAAACACGTACAGGCACTGGCTGGAAAACATAAGGGACTGGTGCGTAAGCCGGCAGCTCTGGTGGGGACACAGGATACCCGCCTGGACATGCGAAAGGTGTGGCAAGCTGACGGTGAGCCGCGTTGACATAAGCGCGTGCCCGGATTGCGGCGGCGATGTAAAGCAGGATGAGGACGTGCTTGACACATGGTTTTCGAGCTGGCTGTGGCCATTTTCCACGCTGGGCTGGCCTAACGCCGTTGGAGGGGGAGCCGCCGGTGACTTTGAGCGTTTCTACCCGACTACGGCGCTCGTAACAGCTTACGACATCATATTCTTCTGGGTTGCCCGGATGATAATGGCCGGGCTTGAGTTCACCGGCAAGGCGCCGTTCCACGACATCTACATTCACGGACTCCTGCGGGACAAGCAGGGGCGCAAGATGAGCAAGTCACTCGGCAACGGTATAGACCCACAGGAGATTATCGGCGAGTACGGGGCGGACGCACTCAAGTTCACACTCGCCTTTCTCTGTGCCCAGGGGCAGGACATCCTTCTGGATAAGGAGAGCTTTAAGCTGGGCTCGAAGTTCGCAAATAAGCTGTGGAACGCAAGCCGCTACATACTGATGAACCTTGATGGGCGCTCTCTCGTACAGAAGCCTGCGCTTCTTTCGGTGGAAAGGTGGATTTACACACGGCTCCGCCGCGTTGCGCGGACGATGGGCGAGGCGCTGTCCGGCTACCGCTACAACGAGGTAGCAGCCGCCTACGACTTTTTCTGGAACGACTTCTGCGACTGGTACGTCGAGGCAACAAAACTTTCGACAAAGGGAGGGGACGAGGCGGAGAAGGACCGCGCCGTTACCGTGCTGCTTGATGTACTGGCCGGGACGCTACGCCTGCTGCACCCGTTCCTTCCTTTCGTTACAGAGGAAATTTGGGGAAAGCTGCCGGAAGAAGTGCGAGGAAGCGGGCTGTTGATAACGCAGTCTTACCCGCAGGGTGGCGAACCCTCGTCCGATGATGAAAAAAACGAAAATGATTTCGCGTTCTTGCAAGAACTGGTACGCGCCATCCGTACACTGCGCAGCGAATGTACGATACCGCCAGAAAAGAAGCTACGCGCCGCCGCCACTGTGGACGGCAGCTACGCGCCGTTCATCACGGAGAACCGGGAACTTGTATGCCTGCTCGCCGGCCTAAGCGAGCTTGTGGACAGGCCTGCTTCACTAGGACATACCGTTCCGGAGGGGGCGGTAGCGCTGGCGGGGGCCGGCTTTGAGGCTTTCCTCTACATCGCCGGTGTTGTGGATATGGCGCTGCTAAAGGCTAAATGGACGCGGGAACTTGAAAATGACAAGAAATTTGCCGCCGGTCTTAAAGCAAAACTTGAAAACGAAAATTTCCTAAAAAACGCCCCTGTAGATCTTGTCGAAACGGAAAAACACAAGCTTTCCGAAGCTGAAAAGCGTGTAGGAAAGCTGGAAGGGTATCTGGCGAAATGCTGATTACACCTGGATGAGCTGCGGTATCCGCGGAACAAACTATGACATTTGTCATTTTCTACCTTTTTCTCCAATTTCTTTTAAAAAATTAAAGTAAAACTCACTCCGCGCGCCAATATATAGCGGAGGATGTTTATGAAAAAAGAATTTTCTACGCTGTTTTTTTTAACAGCACTGTTGTGCGCCATTCTGCCGTCATGTGACGAGGCCATGGCAATCAATAAGGTCTTGGGCATGGGTGTGCAGGCGCCTGTGTTCATATCATACAAAGCAATATCGGGAATTGAGGTACAGTTTCAGTTTTCCGTGCCGGTCAGGGTGATCGAGGCTTATGTGGATGTGGGTCTGGAGTTGGAAGAGTTTTCCAGCGAGTACGAATCGACAGTCGCGCTCCTCTTCAAGGAAGATATTTCCGGCGGTAAGAGCATTATCGCCGATCTTCTGGTTGAGGATGTTGACGGCAACAGTCTGAACCTGCTTGTGCCGGTAAAAACACGGAACTACCGGATACCGAATCTCAGGCTAAACGAGGTACGGCTTGATCAAAGCAGGAGTTCCAGCACGAAAAAGTACTCGATAGAGTTCATAGAACTTTATACGGAGGCAGCTGGAAATCTGGGGGCGATGCGTTTGTTTGTAGCAAGTATGGGCATAGACGAGCCGGTTTATGAATTCCCCCAGGCGGAAGTCAAGGCGGGGGAATACATAACGTTGCACATGCGTACTAAAGAAGGGGACACGGCGGTTGACGAATTAGGCAATGAACTTGGTTTATCGGTTGTAACGGAAAGTAACGAAAAGGATGTAAGTGCTACAGCCCGCGACCTTTGGGTGGCGGTTGATACAAAGTACCTGCACAGCACGGATGTCATCTATCTTACCGACCAGGACGATCTTATCATCGACGCGCTTGTACTAGCCGAGACTCCGGACGCGTGGGCAAAGAACAATACGTTTTCCAGGGCGGCAGAACTGCTTGCAAGGCAGGGCGCATGGCTTGCTAATGACGGCGAGGCTGTAAAATCACCCGGCTATGCGGACACGGTTGACAGCGCCAAAACAACGGCGACACGAACGCTTTGCCGGGACGAAACAAAAGCAGACACAAACACCTTGTCTGACTGGTATATCTGCGCCACAAGTAACGCGACTCCCGGCGGGAAAAATAGTACTAACCGTTATGAAGGAAAGTAGCCCGATCCTGTGTGGTCAATACAAGGCCGCCACCCTCGCCCGTCAGCGGTTCTCCAAGAACGTGTCTACCTGTTCCATCAGGCCGCCGTAGCTTTCTACGTTGGGTATGTGCGGGTACGCTTCGATGATTGCTGGCGGGGCGCGGAACAGGCATCCTTTTCCGGCCTCCGCTATCATTGCGAGATCGTTAAACGAATCGCCCGCCGCAAATACATCGCAGTTGCAGGATTTGAATGCTCGAACCGCCTCTTTCTTGCCGTTCTTTTGACGCAGTTTCCACGAAACCACGGCGCCGTCGTCCGCTGTCACCAGCGTATTGCAAAAAAGAGTCGGATAGTCCAACTGACGCATCAGCGGCTGGGCAAACTGTTCAAACGTGTCCGACAGGATTATTAGCTGGGTTTTGGCCCTGATTGCGGCGGCGAATTCCACAGCTCCGGGAAGCGGCGACATACCGGCTATCACTTTTTGTATGTCCGGCAGCTTCAAACCGTTGCGCGACAGTATGTCGAGACGAAAAGCCATTAGTTTGTCGTAGTCCGGCTCGTCACGGGTTGTACGATGTAATTCTTTTATGCCGGACTCTTCCGAAAAAGCGATCCATATTTCGGGCACAAGAACGCCCTCAAGATCAAGGCAGATAAGTTTCATGCCAAAAGCATAAATTATTTCTGTTGAACCCGCCAGCCCGCCTGCCTGGACCTCCAGGCCTTTCTACATCGCTCCTCTCAATTGCTAATTACAAGGTGTGCTAATTACAAGGTGTCCGGGGAGTCGAGCGCGGCAGGGAGTTGCATGTTCGTTTCAAAGTAGCCGGAAAGTCGTTTTTTTACGCTAATATCGAGCAGCACGTAGCCTTCTTTTTCATTCAGCTTAAAGCCGCGTATCAAGAGCGGGTCCTGGGCGGAAAGCCCGGCCTCGTCCGCTACGGAGCCGCGCACCACCTTTTTGATCAGAAACGGCGCCCTGAAGCTGCCGGACATACCGTCCTCCAGCACGATGCCGAAAAGCGGGGCAGTTATACGTTCACGGCTGTCTACCTTTGCCGCTTCCGCCAGGGGAAGGGCGGGCCTTTCCACGCTCTGCATCACGCGGAGGCGTCCGTCGCCGGTTTCAAGCGCTACAAGCTCGCCGGGGCGGTTCTGAAACAGGCTGTCCTGCAGCGCTGTTATAAAGCCGCCTCTCTCCGCCGTCACGGCAAGGCGGTTAAGGCTTTTTACCGGAACGCCATCCGGTACATGGAGTTCGGCGGCGGGCGTTAGCGGGGCGACGTACAGGATTTCCGCGCCGGTGGAAGTTTCGGCAAGGGTGAGGCCGAGCCAGGGGCGCTTTGCCTTGCCGCCTCTGATCATGGCTGGGAGCGCCGCGGCGAGCCGTTCCGCGGGAACGGCAAAGTTTAGCCCCGGAAACTGCTCTATGCCGGCAAAAACTATACCTACAAGCCGTCCCTCCATATCAATGACGGGGCCGCCCGAATTGCCGTGATTAACGGCGGCGTCAACCTGTATCACATCTCCTATCTGTAGGAGCCGCCGTCCTGTCGCGGAAACTATCCCCATCGTAACCGTTTTTTCAAGGCCCACCGGCGAGCCTATTGCGAGAATCGTGTCGCCGACATTAGGGCTTATCCGGTCAACGACAGAGAACACGAAAGAACTCTTGTACTCTGTCTTTATCAGCGCAAGGTCAAGCGTTTTGTCCCAGCCTACAACCTTTGCCGGTATGCGGGGGCTTGTCGCGTCCCCCATCCTGATGTACATACGGGAGTAACCTTCGTAGGTGGGGTCAACCTCACTGGCGATAACATGATAGTTCGTTACAAGAAGGCCGGACGCGTCTACAAAAAACGCGCTGCCAAGAACCCTGTCGTTAAAGCCCCTACCCCGCTCCACTTTTATCCCGCGGTCAACAATCACGGTAGCCACACCCTTTATCATGTCGGCGGGACTGTCCCGGCCCTCGGCATAGGCGCGCAGATTCTCCGGCACCACGGCGTGCAAGCTGCCGGCAAGGTTAAGGAAGTGGGCCGCCGTCCGCCGTTGTCGCGCCGTGACAGCCCTTTCAAGAAACAGCACGGCGTCCGCCGCTTCGAGGGCCCCGTACTGTTCCGCCCGAACCGCCGTCAAAAAGGCCGCAAGATCGTTGCCGTCGTCCAGGTATTCCTTCGCTTCAGCCAGGAGGTAAGTGCCGTTTGTACCGTTTTCAACGCTGATCCCAAGCGCGGACAGTGAGCGTTCAAGCGAGGTCGCATCGTCCCAACGTTTTTCGGCGACCGCCGCCACCTGCCGTTCCGTCAGATTCTGTACCGCCCTGTCCCACAGCGCTGCAAGTCTCCCCTCCGCAGCCCGCCATCTGCCGCCGGAATCGCCGTCTGCCTCGTCCCTGATTCCCTCTCCGCCGTACATAGCATCAAACATCCCTATAAGATGTATCGCCTTCTCAGGCTCGACATCCACCGCGTCCTCTATCTGCTCAATGCGGAACTCCCGCGTGGGGCGCGGCGGCGCGAGTCGCTGTCCCGCGCTCTTCATCGAGATACATGATGACAGCAGGACGAGAACCAAGAGACTCGCCTGCATCTTACTGTTCTTCGCGGTATTCAACAAAGCCGTCTCCATCCCAATCGCTTTCGATAACTTCGATTTCGGGCTGTAAAATTCCAATATCCCCGTCGTTTGGAAGCCGGAAAAAAGAATCCGCCGTCCGCCTGAAACGCCGCACGGTTTCCATCCGCCCGTCGAGATCGAGGTCTATACGCTGAAAAACAGGCAAACCCTTTTCAAAACCGGTTTCCGCAACAAGGCGTCCGTCAAGGTACTCCTTTGCGGAGTAAACAATGCCGCCCTCACACTCGATCCGCTCGACACTGCCGGGAAAATCGTTGCCGGGACGCTCGATACGATAGGCGTTGGCAAACGCGAGGCGGCCGGTAAACATCGCGGCTCCGGCTTCGGGCTCAGGAAAGGGTATCCCTCCCGGACCGCCCAGCGTTTCGAAACGTACAACGGGATAGTTGAATTCCATCGGACGGAAAAAGTACCGCGTTTTTCCCCGCGCCGCCTCGTGCAACGCTGGGTACTTTTCCCAAACGATAAATACCTTGTCGATTCTGTCAGTTTCCGTGTCGTCCGTATAAGCCAATTCACCACTTACAGGCCAACCATCCTCGAACGCCGCCAGAATTTCGTTAACGCCGTCCTGATCCGCGTCCATCGTGTACGATACAAGGCTTCCGTTGCGGTAGCCGGCACGGGAGTTCACTACCCCGTCCCTGTTGTCATCACCGGTAATGGCGCCGGAAAAGGACAACAGCCGCCCACGAAACTCCTCCCGCGCCTCGCCCGTGCGGAGCAAGCCCCACACGGCAAGCAACGTACCGCGGTCAAGCACCGGCAAAGTCTCGCCCGAAACGCCTTGGGTGGCAGGGGCTGGAAAAAGCTCGTCGATCGCCTCCTCATCACCGATAAGGCCGGTCTCAAGACAGACTGGGAGCGCCGCCAGCCGCGCCACAAGCCCCGCCCCGCCTGTCTCACGCCAGGCGCCAAGCAGACGGCGCGCCTCGTCCCTGTCGGCCATGAACGGTGCTGCATGGCGGATAAGATCAGCGTCAAGCTCCAGCAGGGCGGGAAGCCGTTTGAGCGCCGTGTCGACAAGGACCCTTTCCATACCCGCCGACGGTATCATCCTGCCGGAGACGCTACGGAACAGGATGCTGGGAAAGAGAGGGTTGTAAGGGTAGCGTTCAAACGCCGCCGTAAGCGCGGCGTAGAAATTTTCCGCGCCGGGCAGGTGTTCAAGGGCCAAAAGCCGCAGTTCCGCCGCGCGTTCATCCCCGTCCAGTTCCGAAAGCGTGTTCAGGGCCTCGTTGTACCGGCGCATGTGTATCAAGGCCGCCGCCTCGGTGTAGAGCGCGTCCCGCCTTGAGTACAGCGTCCAGCGGTCTGTAGCGAGCGCGAGACGCGCCGCCGTCAACACCTCACGAACGGGGGATGAAAGTTCTTTTTTTACAAGAGCCAGCAGGTAGGAAAGGTCCGAAGAAACGGAAGCGTAATCGGCGGCGCGCAGCAAAAAAACTTCCGCCTGCGGAAAGCGCTTTTCACGAAAAGCGCTTTCCGCCCATTCCGCATACCGCACCGCGATAGCCTCCTCGCCGGAAGGAAGTCCCGTTTCATTTTCCTGCGCGGATAGATTCACCACGGCGGCAGCGCAAAAACAGGTAAACGACAGGCAGAAAAATGATTTCATGGTGGGTTAAGCCTTGCAAACCTCAATGCCGGGAAGTTTTTTGCCTTCCAGAAGTTCCAAAGAAGCGCCGCCACCCGTGGAAACATGGCTCATACTGCCGGCAAGTCCGAATTTATTCACGGCGGCGACCGAGTCCCCGCCCCCGACAACCGTAATGCAGCCTTTTTGCGTTGCGCCGGCCACTATTTTGGCAAGCTCCTCCGTTCCCTTAGCGAAGGCGTCGAACTCAAACACGCCGACAGGCCCGTTCCAGACGATCGTCTTTGCCCCATCAAGCGTTTTTTTGTAAAGCTCTATCGTTTTGGGACCAACATCCAACCCCATCAGGTTATCCGGCAGATCGATTCCGTCCACAGCCACAGGCTTACTAGTCGCGTCAAAGGCTTCCGCCGCCAGATGATCAACCGGCAGCACTATCTTCGCGCCGGCCGCCTCCGCCGCGGCAAGGATTTCCTTAGCCGTACCAAGCTGCTCGTCCTCCACGAGGGATTTACCCGTCTTGCGTCCTTGGGCCTTGAGGAATGTGAACGCCATGCCGCCGCCTATCACAAGCGCGGATGCGTTTTTGAGTAGGCTTTCCAGCACGGCAATTTTTGACGACACCTTGGCCCCGCCGATTATCGCGATAAGCGGTTTTTGGGGGCCGCTAACGATCGGCTCCAGGTAGTTCACCTCCTTTTCCATCAGGAAACCGGCCGCGGCAGGAACAAACTTTGCTATACTCGCGGTAGAAGCGTGATCGCGGTGCGCCGTGCCGAACGCGTCGTTCACAAACACATCGCCGTAAGAGGCAAGCTCCTTGGCCAGCTTGTCACGCTCCGCCCCGTCCTTCGAAGTCTCCTCTTTGTGAAAACGGGTGTTTTCCAACATTATCACCGCGCCCGGCGCCTGTGCCTCGATGAACGCTTTCTTGCCGAAACAACCGTCCTCCCCGGCAAAGACCACCGGTTTCCCCAGCTTGCCGGCAAGGTAATCCGCTACCGGCCTCATGCGGCATTTGCCATTGATGAATGCGGCCTCGTCAAAGCTCTTGCCGGACTTCTCAGCCTTCTCGCGGGCGGACTTTGCGTCCTTCGCGGGGTCTCCCAAGTGACTCATCAGCGTAAGGCTTTTTGCGCCCTGCTCCAGAATGTAGTTGATGGTCGGCAGCGCCGCGACAATGCGCGTATCGTCCTGCACGGCGCCGTCCTTCATCGGCACATTAAAATCAACGCGCATGATCACGCGCCTGTCTTTAAGATCGAGCGATTTTATCGTCTTTAACATGGTCTTTCTCCTATAAAAAGTGGGTTCGGTGGCATATTAAGAGTCCGCAACAAGCAAAAACCGCGCCAATACCTAACGACATGAAAAATCAGGCTCTGTTATCGTTAATTCGTGTAAGGCTTTTTTCTCTTTACCGAACTCACAATACGTAGATTATAGTACAACCCGCTTTCCGTGAAAAGGGCGAACTCTTTCATCCTGTATGGCGCCGCCCCGCGCAAATTTGATTGCGACTTGGGGTTGAGAGGGGATTACCCGGTCATTGCCTTGAAATACAAAAACTGTAAAAAATTTTGACGGGATTTTCCTATGGGTGTAAAATTTATCAAGAGGCGGGCCGAATTCTGGCGAGGCCGGATTCTGTTGGAAGACAGGTGCGGTATTTCGGGATGGCGGATTTCAGGCTTCGCCCAAAAAAATTATTTTAAGGAGTGCGTTATGGCAGGTAGGATTGTACTAAACCGGGTTTCGTATCATGGAAAGGGTGCGATCGCGGAAATTGTCAATGAAGTGAAAGGACATGGTTTTAAAAAGATATTTGTCTGCACCGATCCAAATTTACTTAAGTTCGGCGTGAGCGCTAAAGTTACGGCGCTTTTAGACGGCGCGGGCATTGTCTACGATGTGTTCAGCGATTTTAAGGAAAACCCGACCATCGAAAATGTCCAAAAGGGCGTGGCCGCGTTCAAGGCAAGCGGCGCGGATTGTATTATCGCCATTGGCGGCGGTTCGGCTATTGATACCGCAAAGGCTATCGGCATTGTGATCAATAACCCGGAATTCGCGGACATCCGCAGCCTGGAAGGGGTTGCGCCGACCAAAAACAAGGCGGTGTTTACCATTGCCGTGCCGACTACAGCGGGAACAGCGGCGGAAGTTACGATCAACTACGTGGTCACCGACGGGGAAAAGCGGCGGAAGTTTGTGTGTGTTGATGTACACGACATTCCCGATGTGGCGGTGGTGGACCCCGACATGATGGCTTCTATGCCAAAGGGACTGACCGCGGCCACCGGTATGGACGCCCTGACTCACGCCATTGAAGGCTATATTACCAAGGGCGCGTGGGAAATCACCGATATGATGCATATTCGGGCAATTGAACTGATCTCCAAACACCTGCGCGGCGCGGTAAACAACGAAGATGCCGGGCGTGAAGGCATGGCTTTAGGGCAGTATATTGCCGGCATGGGTTTCTCCAATGTAGGTTTGGGCCTCGTACATGCCATGGCGCATCCGTTGGGCGCGGTATACGATACGCCTCACGGCGTTGCCAACGCTATTCTGCTGCCTACAATCATGGGTTACAACGCCGATGCCACAGCCGAAAAATACCGGGATATCGCGAAGGCGATGGGCGTACCCGGTACGGAAAAGATGAGTCAGGCGGAATACCGCAAGGCCGCCATAGATGAGGTTCAAAAGTTGTCTCTTGATGTAGGAATCCCGCAAAATCTCAAAGAGATTGTAAAGAAAGAGGATGTTCCGTTCCTCGCGGAGAGCGCCATAGCGGATGCCTGTTGTCCGGGAAATCCGAAAGACCCTACATTAGATGATATAAAGGCTCTTTACCTTAAATTGCTTTAGAAACCAGCGCCTGACTCAACGCAAGAGTTGAGTCAGGCTTGGCTGTGGGCTGCCTCGGAGACTGGGGTCAGACCCCGTTATGGGGAAGCGGGGACGCAAACCGCGATCCTCCTCTTTTCCCCGCCGCCTGTCACCCTCTGCACCCGTATAGCGGCCAGGACCGGCCCTGAGTTCCGTATCAGCCGCCATTCTCGCCTCAAACCGAAAACCCTTCCGGGTAAAGCCTGTCCTGAAACATCCGGAAAATCCAAATTGTGGGGCAAGTTTAGCATAGTTCGACCATTCCTCTCCCAGGTTGCTTTCTATACCTGTATTTGTACCTCCTCACTGTTAATTGCTAATTGTTGTGGGTAGAATGGAGTAAATGAAAGAGAGGCTGATGATACTGGGGGCCGGCGTGATGCAGGGGCCGGCGATACGGATAGCGGGCGAGCTTGGGCTGGAGAGCGTGGTTGTGGACGGCGACAGGGACGCGTCGTGCGCCTCCGGCGCGGACATATTTGAACATATAGACCTCAAGGACAAGGAGAGGATAGCTGAGCTTGCCATCCGGCTCAAGTCGGAAAACGGCGGGAAGGGGCTCTCGGGCGTGATGACGGCGGGGACGGACTTCTCCGCCACGGTTGCCTGGGTCGCGGAGCGGGCCGCCCTGCCGGGGATACCTTACGAAGCGGCGCTGAACGCTTCCGACAAGGGGCGTATGCGCTCCTGTTTCAGGAAGGCGGGCGTCCCGTCCCCCGAATTCTTTGTAGTAGAGCGCGTTAATTATAGCGGGAGGCCGCCGGAACCGCCGTTTTCATACCCCGTGGTGGTAAAACCCGTCGATAACATGGGGGGCCGGGGCTGCAAGAGGGCGGATAACGGGGAAGAACTGGCGGCGGCGCTGGACGAGGCGATCGGGTTCTCACGTTCGGGGCGCGTAATCGTGGAAGAGTACATGGACGGCCCGGAATACTCGGTGGACGCGATAGTGTACGGCGGTGCGATCACGGTTTGCGGGCTTGCGGACAGGCACATACGCTTCCCGCCCTACTTTATCGAGATGGGGCATACGATGCCGGCTCTGCTGGACGGCGGGACGGCGGCGGCTCTGCTGGAAACCTTCAAGGCTGGCGTGCGGAGCCTGGGCCTGACGCTGGGGGCGGCCAAAGGGGACATAAAACTGACGGGCAAGGGGCCGATGGTGGGCGAGATAGCGGCGCGGCTTTCGGGCGGTTATATGTCCGGCTGGACCTACCCTTACTCAAGCGGCGCGGAACCGGTAAAGACCGCGATTCTGGCGGCTCTGGGACGGCTGGACGGCAAAAATCCGCGGGGACTCGAACGCACACGGGACTGGGTTTCCGCGGAACGGGCATTTATTTCGATACCTGGCATAGTAAGCATGATAAAAAGCATGAATTCTGCCGAAAAAAATAGATACGTGAAAAATATTTTTTTCCGGGTGAAGGAACAGGAGCGGGTTATTTTCCCCGAAAACAATGTGTCAAAGTGCGGCAACGTGATAAGCGCTGCGCCCGGACGCGCCCTTGCGGTCGAGGCGTCCGAGGAGGCCGTGCGCGGCATACTGGTACGGCTTGACCCGCGCGATGCGGCTACAGACGAGTTTCTGGCGGGGAAGCCGGGGAGCGGGCCGGACGCGTTTTCTGTGTCCGCCGATGTCCGGAAAGCGCTTCTAGCGCTGCCTTCGGGCAGGGCGGGCAAGACAGAAGAAGCCATAGTCCCGTTTCCGGCGCTGCTGGACAGCGGGGCTCAGGACTATGTGGGGCGCGGCATTACGGACAGCCTGGACGCGGTCAGAGCGCTTACCGGCCTTCCGCTGCCGTTTGCACGCGACGGGACGCTTGGCAGGGAATTTTGGGCGGCGTTGATCCGTGGGGGCTACCAGGGCGGCGCGTACATTGTGGACAGTCTAAAATGAATGAAACTTACGAATTGTTGTTTTTCGGGAGCATTTGCGGCGCATACAGAGGGCGGAAACCCAGGCAGTCGAGCGCCTCCGGCCGGCGTGTCCTTTTACCCATGCTGTTGCTTTTGATCGGCATTGTTGACGGCGCATCCGCCGCGGAGAGTGCTCCGCGGCAACCGGTAACGCAGGCGGAAAAGACACTTTCGCTGAACGAGGCGATGGGCATCATCGGCGGAGAACTGTTGTGGGATCCCTTGTTTCAGGCCGGCGTGATCACGTCACAAGACCACAGGGCCGTGTTTCAGGCCGGCGCGGTGGGGGACACGACCCTGCTGCTCCTGGACAACAGGATACTGTTAAAGCTGCCTTCGCCGTACACGGAAAACGGCCAACTACGCTTTCCGGAAACATTTGTGGCCTCGCTCAGGAGCGGCATTGAAGAAACGGTACAGCGTGAGGCGTCACGGCTAAGCATTGCCGCGATAGTTGTCGATCCAGGACATGGAGGCAAGGATCCGGGCGCGATCGGCAACCTCAAGTTAAACGGCAAGAACGTCAAAGTTCTTGAAAAAGACATTACACTGCAAGTTTCAAAAAAACTGTTTGAAAAGCTGAATAAAAAATTCCCGGACAAACGGCTGATACTGACCCGTTCCGGCGACACCTACCCCACGCTGGAAAATCGCGTCGACAAGGCTCACTCCATACCGCTCAAGGAGAACGAGGCTGTAATATTCATTTCGATACACGCAAACGCCAGCTTCAACAAAAAGGCGAGCGGCTACGAGGTCTGGTACCTCAGCCCGGACTACAGACGGGACGTGATCGACCCCAAAAAAACTGCCGGCGCGAAAGAGGTCGCGCTGATATACAACGATATGCTGGAAGAACAGTTTACAACGGAAAGCGTACTGATGGCGCAGTCGATCCTGAAACACTTTAACGAAACCTTGGGCGGCAAACTGCCCTCACGCGGGATAAAGGCGGAAGAATGGTTTGTCGTGCGAAAGGCGCGGATGCCGTCCGTACTGATTGAACTCGGCTTTGTAAGCAACGAAAAGGACGCCGTGCTTATGACGAACAACGTGGGGCAGGAGCAGTTTGCGGACGCCATATACAAAGGTATCGTTGAATTTGTGGAACGCTTCGAAAAATCCGGCGGATTCACGGAAGTCGTGAATAGATGAGCCTGTTCCAAAACATCAACTGTGCGCTAAACGGCCCCGGCATAGCCGGAGGCACGGTGCGAACCTTCGGTTCTATGGAACAGGCTGGAGCCGATGGCTGGAGCCGGTGGCGGAGCCGGTGGCTGGAGCCGATGGCGGAGCCGGTGGCTGGAGCCGATGGCTGGAGCCGATGGCTCTTGCAGTTTTTGTGGCTTAAAAGTCATAAGCTAAAATCACAAAACTGCGTTTTTTAGAGGTTGATGGACAAGCAGACTTGTCTCCCCAAAACTGAAGTTTTGGAACAGCCTCAGATAAATAGAATAGAGTTGTTCAGAAACCTCAGTTTCTGAACAACTTCCGCTGAAAAAAAGGTAAAATGCTTTGCATTTTGCAAGACTTGTTCAAGAACCCGTGGGCTTTTGCCCACATTCAAATAGGTTCTTGAACAAGTCCAATAACCATATAACAATGTTAAGGAGCAAAATCATGGATGAAAAAAAGCTACTTGAAGCTATGCAGGCGCGTTTGGACAGCCTTACCAAACCGCGCGGGAGTTTGGGAAAACTTGAAGAGTATTGCCTCAAAATGGCGTCTATCCAGGGAAAAGTGCCGCCAAAAATCGAAAAAAAAGGCGTTTATGTATTTGGCGGCGATCACGGTATCGCGGACGAAGGCGTCTCACTATACCCAAAAGAAGTTAGTTTTCAGATGGCGATGAATATGCTGTCGGGCGGCGCGGGCATTAACGTTCTTGCGGACGCGACAGGCTGGGATGTAATTGTTATTGACAGCGGAATCGACGGGGATTTTCCACCCGACAGCGGGTTAAACGCGAAAAGCCGCTTTGTCCGGGCAAAGATTTCACGCGGCAGCAGGAATTTTTACAAAGAAATGGCGATGACGGAGGACGAAACCGAAGCCGCCATCGGCAAGGGCCGGGAACTGGCGGACGACGCGGTGAGGCAAGGCTACAACATGGTCGCTGTCGGCGATCTCGGCATAGGCAATACGAGTACGGCAGCCGCGCTCCTGGTAGCTGCCGGCCTGGAGGCGGACGCCGTGATTGACCGGGGGACAGGAATAGACGACAAACAGCTTGCCCACAAGAAGCGCGTGATCAAGGAAGCCGTGGTAGCCAGGCGGCCCGTAAAAAACGCTTACTCGATTCTGCAAGAGGTCGGCGCTCCCGATATTGCCATGATGACGGGCTTCATACTTGGCCTGGAAGGACACGGCATCGCCTGCGTTATAGACGGTTTCCCCGTAAGTTCCGCCGCTTACATTGCGTACATGGCTAACCCAAAGATCAAGAATTACCTGTTTGCCGGACACCTTTCAAAGGTTGCCGGCCACAAAACGGTGCTGTCCGCCCTGGGCTTAAGTCCCATCGTAAGCCTGGAAATGCACCTTGGCGAGGGTACCGGCGCGGTGATCGGCGGTTTCATCGTACAGCTTGCCCTAGCCTGCGCGCTGAACATGGCCAGTTTCGACAGCGCCGACGTATCCGGGAAAGACGTCGAAGAACAAAAGTACTAAGGACACGCGCAGGGGCTGTAAAAGAAGTGCAATAAGGGCTGTTTTTTGAAGGTTCAGGCGGACAGTTTTCCATGTTTACGGTTCATTTCCGCGGCTGTCCCTCCGCTCCCCCTGCCTGTCCGCTGTTTCGCATAGACTTGCAGCTTTTACATACTCCCTTTCAGGGTCTTCCGGTATGTTTTTAACATTTTTCGGGACAGGCTTCCTCCCGCCCCTT
>JAITIR010000016.1 GCA_031279285.1 Spirochaetaceae bacterium
TCATCGTGTTCAAGGAACGGGATAAGGCTTGCCGAGACCGAGATGATCTGCTTTGGCGATACGTCCATGTAATGAAGGTCTTCCGGCGCGCGCGTAGTATAGTCCCCCTGCCTGCGGCATGAAACCTGCTCGCCCGCAAAAGAACCGTCTTTGTTCAACTTTGCGGAAGCCTGCGCTATGTAGTACTTGTCCTCCTCTATAGCGGAAAGGTACTCAACCTCAGCTGTCGCCTTGCCGTCCACAATTTTGCGGTACGGGGTTTCTAGAAAACCGTAGTCGTTTACCTTTGTATAATTCGCCAATGACACGATGAGTCCTATGTTCGGGCCTTCAGGCGTTTCTATAGGGCACATCCTGCCGTAATGCGTGTAGTGGACGTCCCGCACCTCGAAGCCCGCCCTGTCGCGGGAAAGTCCGCCCGGTCCAAGAGCGTTCAGCCGCCGTTTGTGGGTCAATTCCGCCAGCGGGTTTACCTGATCCATGAACTGGGACAGTTGGCTTGAGCCAAAGAATTCTTTTATCGCCGCTACGAGAGGCTTTATGGAGATAATATCCTGCGGTTTTATCGTATCAGTTTCTTTCAGGCTCATCCTCTCACGGGCTATGCGCTCCATGCGGTTGAACGCCGTTTTCACGATATTGGACAACAATTCGCCGACTGAACGGACACGGCGGTTGCCAAGGTGGTCTATATCATCGGCGTTTTCAAAGCCGGCGTACACCTTGATAAGGAATTTCATAGTTGCGATGATGTCCGGTCTTGTCAGTACGCTTTCTTTGAACGGCGGGTCATGGTCAAACTTTTTGTTAAGTTTGTAGCGCCCTACACGCCCTAAATCATAGCGCCTTGAGGTAAAGAACATACCGTTAAGGTCTTTTTTAGCCTGCTCATACGTTATAGACTCGCCCGGGGCAAGCACCGTGTACACATGGGCAAGGGCTTCCTCCTCAGTAGGTTCGTCGTGGTCTTTATTTTCACATGGAAACTTGATAGCCTCCCGCTCAAAGCAGTTTATCAGCATAGTGGAATCAAGTGAATCCTGAGCTTCAAAATTTATAAGTGAAACCTGTGTAATGCCGTTTTCCAAAAGTTCGTCAACATTATGCGGATGGAGTTTTTCTCCCGCCGGGTATAGTTTTTTCAGCGCTTCCGCATCCTCGGCTTCGGGGTCAGGAATCCAGACCGGGGAGGCTAACACACGGCCTGTAAAATTCTCCCTAGTTTCGTCATCGTCCTTTATATAGCAGGTTTCCACGGTGTAAAACGCCTTGATGATGTCTTCGCGTGTAGAAAAACCCAGAGCGCGGAGAAAAATCGTGCCAAGAATCCGCTTTTTGCGGTCAACTTTGGCGTAAACAAGCTCACGTTTGGGATCAATCTCAAATTCAAGCCACGAACCGCGGTATGGGATGATACGGGATGAAAAAACGCCCTTCTCGTGGCAAAAAACAACGCCCGGAGAACGGTGAATCTGCGAAACGACAACACGTTCCGCCCCGTTAATGATGAAGGTTCCCCTGTCCGTCATCAGCGGAATATCCCCCATGTATATATCTTTCTGACGGATTTCACCCGTCGATTTAAAAATCAGGTTTACCCGCGCTTTCAGCGATACGGAATAGGTAAGCCCTTTTTGTTTACATTCCTGTTCTGAAAATTTGATGCTTGAGTCGTCAAGGGTATAGTGTTCAAAACTCAGCGTCATCTCGTCATCCGGACTGGAAATCGGAAAAGTAGACCTAAACGCTTCCTCTATCCCCTGTAATTTCAACTCCTCGCCTTCGAGCAACGCGCTCCTCTGTAAAAACCCTTCATACGACGCGATCTGAATATCAATGAGGTTAGGAAGATCCATAACATCCTCGATATCCTTGCCCACATACTTTCGCTCTTTTTTGTGCTTGTTAATTATATTTTCTTTTTCGATTTTTCCCACCTTTTCGGCTTTTTCGCCCTTTTCTTTTACCGTCATACTATTCTTTGCCGCCATATATCCCCCTCTACACATAAATTAGCACAAATCCGCCAATTAACCTATAAAACAGTGAATCCCCACCCATAAACGCGGCAGGATACTAGCATTTTGCCGCCACGTAAACGCGGACTCCATTGTTGTATGATTACGCTTCATTATCATTATGATGCTGCTGTTCCGCCCCCTCGTTTCGGAACGCCAGCCGGTTTTCAAATTCAGGACGGCCGCTTTTGAGCGCTCGCCCTGAATTTCCAAAAGACCATGAAAATCTTACTGAATTTCCACAGTGCCGCCCGCATCTGTAACGGACTTCTTGATCTTCTCGGCTTCTTCTTTGGGGATGTTTTCTTTGATTGGTTTTGGGGCGCCCTCGACAAGGTCTTTTGCTTCTTTGAGACCGAGTCCGGTAACCGCGCGGACTTCCTTAATCACCGCGATTTTTTTCGTTTCATCATACGCCTTGAGGGTAACGGTAAACTCCGTTTGTTCCTCAACAGGCGCCGCCGCTCCTCCCGGAGCCGCCCCCACTGCCGCGACCGCCACAGGGGCCGCCGCGGAAACGCCGAATTTCTCCTCCATCGCCTTGACCAAGTCTGAAACTTCAAGGACGGTCATGGAAGCTATCGCTTCCAGGATTTGTTCTGTTGTAAGCGCTGCCATTATTATCTTCTCCTAATTAAAAAATTTGACGGAGGTACCCCCGCCGCCGCCCGGCTAAATTAACCGTTAGGCATGACCCCGACAGGACGCAGCGGCGAATACTCGCTTGAAGCCTGAAGGGGAGTCCGTCCCGCGCTCCGGCGCGGGACGGCTGTATATCAAGTAAGCCGGTTTTTTTACAAACCGGCCGTACAAGCCTTGTGCGAAGCTATGCCGCCTCCGCTTTTTTATCCGCTACGGCTTTGACCGTGCGTACCAACCTTGACGGAATATCGTTTAATGCCGCCGCGAGATTTCTCGCCGGGCCGTTCATAACGGACATCAACATAGAAAGCAACTCCAATCTGCCGGGCAGTTTAGCGAAGGCATCCATCTGTTTGGCGTCGTAAACGTCGCCGGCAATGAGTCCGCCCTTAACGGTAAGCGCCGGAGCCTCTTTTGAAAAATCAAACAGCACCTTGGCGGACTCGTTTGAATCTTTGGACATAACCGCTATGGCGGTAGGCCCTACAAGGTACGGCGAAACATCGGGGGTCGCAAGTTCCTCGAACGCGATACGCGCAAAGTTGTTTTTTACGACCTTGTAAACCACCTCCTTGGCCCTGAGTTGTTTTCGCAGTTCCGTTATCTGCGCCACAGTAAGCCCCCTGTACTCCGTGAAGATGAAGTCCTGGGGGACATCCCCTTTGCCTTGTAAGATGCTTTTTATTTCCGCTATGGAGCGGGTTTTATA
>JAITIR010000031.1 GCA_031279285.1 Spirochaetaceae bacterium
ATGGGTGATATTGGTTATCTGTGTGATAACCTTGATGAGATGGCCGTGGTCATCAGAAAAGTTGTATTGAATGTAGATGGGGGGGGGGGGCTATAATACCCAGAGGCGGAATATTATGAAAGGGTTAAAGTTGTTTTCTACGGAATATCTGGCCGATGGTATGCGGTCTATACTGTCAGAATTGGACGCGCCGTCCGGACCTGTTAGGTTTGTTTGAAAACCGGAGTTTCCGGACAGCCTCCGCCAAAAACGGTAAACGGGTTGTTTTGGCAATAATTTTCGTTTTTAAACAGGGCAAAGACCCCGCGGTACGGTATACCGATCGCGAAGAAAATGCAGGAGAGCACACGGGTAGGTGGGGGTAAGTAGAATGCCACGGCCTTTTCCAGAAAGCCAACGAGGTAAGGAGGTACACGCATTTTTGGGCGTAGTACCCCTTTTGCATTTGAAGGCATCATAAATTAGGCATGAAGGCACGTGAAGTAAACCCTAAGCTCAACACGGCAACATTGAGATGTTGAGCCTTAGTCTACGGACTTTTTACCCTGTTATTAGCAATGCGGTCTGCTCCCCCCGCCTCTTGGAGCGGGAAGGTTCATTTTGGGGCGATCGCAAAGACACGGCTTGTAAAACCGACGCCATCCTTTAAATTTGGGAAAGTTATAAACGCAACAGCGCCCATGGCAGGCAACTGGTCAAGACCTTTCAGCAGTTCTACATTCAACCTTCCATGTTTTAAAACATAGTCTTCGCAGACCATGCCCACCGCGTTACCGCTTTTGGCGGAATCGGTATCGGGTGTCTCGTGCCCTATCACCGCGACGTTACGCTCCCCGATCAGGTACTTCAACGCACCAATGTCCCAGCCGGGAAAATGTGAATTGCCTTCCGCGTCCTTGTTCTCGTACTCCTCAGCCGTGCGCTTGGACCAATCGCTACGGAACACAACAAATGAGCCTGCCGGCACAGGCCCGTGTACTTTTTCAAATTCAACGACATCCTCTTTTGACAGTTCGTAGTCTGGATTTGCTTTGACCTCGCCGGACTTGTCGATCACAACAAGCGGGTACGCCATGTCCTGCACACCGTACTCGTGCGCCAGTCGTCCCTTCGGATCAAAATGCCTGGGAAAGTCTATATGGGTGCCGTACTGCCCGGACAGCGTGTACTGATTAGCACAGAATACGCCGTCCGTGTTCTCGAAAGTGTAAAGCGGCGTTACATCCAACGGTTTAAAGCCCTGCCAGTGCGGCGTCTCGGGACTAAGCTCAAAGCTAAGGTCCACCCACCGAAAGCCATCCTTTAAACGGGCAAGCGTATCCCAAAGTTCATGCGTTTCCTTAGTGCTCATATTTACCTCCTGCATTGCGCTGATTTTACGGCAATGCTCATCTATCCAATCATGCAGGCTATACAGTGTTTTGTCAAGAAATATTCCTATGGTTTTACTATAAGAAATGGGTTTACCCTTCTACCGTAGCCATATTTGACCGGCTCCGCGTTTGCCGCTATTTACACCGCTTCTTTCCGCCTGACGGCAAGGATTGCGCCGTTCAGTATCAGAATCAGCGTGAACAGCACTATCCCGATGGAAAACAGGATGCTGCCGTGCCTGCCCTGCGCGTAGCCCATCTCCAGCGCGATTGTCGCGGTCAGCGTTCGGGCGCTCTCCAGTGGGCTGCGTACCAGTTGTACCGAATTGCCGGCCACCAGTATCACCGCCATCGTTTCGCCGACTGCGCGGGATATACCAAGGATGATGCCGGCTATCACGCCGGAACGGGCGTGAACCAGCACTACCCGCCAGGCGGTCTGCATCCTGCTTGCCCCCAGCGCAAGGCTCGCCTCGCGCTGGGATTGCGGCACGGCCCGCAGGCTGGTTTCCGCTATCGTGATAACGGTCGGCAGTATCATCACGGCAAGGACGATTACAGCCGTCAAGAGGCAATTCCCCGATGCCGTGCGGAACGTGCTTTTTACAAGGGGGGATAGCATCATCAGGCCAAAAAAGCCGTAAACTACGGATGGAATCCCGGCCAACAGCTCTATGCAGGCCCGTAGCGGGGCGGCAACCTTTTCCGGAAGGAATTCAGCCAGAAACACTGCACAGAGTAGACCCACCGGCACACCGAGCAGAATCGCGCCGAAACTTGCCAGTACCGTACCCACTATCATTGGGAGTATGCCGTAAATCTTCTGATAGGTGGGCCTCCAATCAAGCCCCGTGATAAAGCTGAAAAAACTGTATGGCGGTTCCGGCAGGATGATGTGTACCTTTTGCGCCAGACCAGGCATAGCGCCTGGAAAGTCCGCCGTGTACACGTAAGCCTCCGTGCTTGTAAGCTCGCCTCCTTTTGATGGCGCACCGTTCGGCGCGGTCACCGTAAGCCTGTCCCCGTTTACGGAAAGATCCAGCGCGCGCTCCTCCCCGCCGCCTTCGAAACGGATCGATATGTTCCGGGTGTTTTTGGGCAGTTCTATCGTGCCGCCGCCCGGATAAAAGACACCGTTCACCAGGAGCCCGTCAACCCGCTCGGTTACGATCCGCAGCCCCCGCGCTGTGCCAAAGAAAAAAGGCTCCGCTCCCTCCACAAACACAAACAGAAGTATCGCGCCCAGCGCAATCACCGAAACAAACGATGTAACGGTAACCAAAACCGCAAAGAAACGGTCAACCTTTTTCCTTATATCCACCTTTTTACCCCGTCATTTTACCGAAATCCAGCTTGTTGCGACGATTTTTTGGGCATCTTCCGCCATTATCCATACAAGGAAGGACTGTGCCTCGGGATTTACCTGCGCCCTACGGTATAGCACGATGAACGGGCGGGCTATCTTGTAGCTGCCGTTCACCACGTTGGCGGTAGTGGCCGCCACGCCGTCAACGTTTACCGTACTGACAGAATCGTCCACGGAACCAAGCGAGATGTAGCCGATGGCGTCCACGTTGCGCGAGATTTCCGCCTTCACCGCGCCCGTGCCGTCAAACTCTGTCGCGCCGGCAAGCAGCTTGTCCTGGAATTTGACTATCTCTTCGAAAGCGCCCCGTGTACCCGAACCGGGTTCCCGCGAAACGACCGCTATCCTGCCCCGTTTCGCACCGCCCGAAACCGCGCTCCAGTCGGTAACGGCTCCGGTATAGATGTCCCTTACCTGCTCGATCGAGAGGCTTCTCACAGGGTTGTTCTTGTTCACAATGACCGCTATGCCGTCAATCGCTATCACAAGCTCGGTAAGCCCCTGTCCCTTTTCTGTCGCCGAAAGCTCACGACTCGACATTCCAAGCTCGCTTGTTCCGGCTGCTGCCGCCTTGATGCCGTCCGAAGATCCCGTTCCGTTGATGTTGATCCTGACGTTGCTCCTTACCTTCCCGTAAGCGGCCGCCAGCATCTCCATCAGCGGGCTGACAGAGGTAGACCCGCTCACTTCGATCGTGTACGCCGCAGGCGTAGGCGCCGCCCCGCCGCTTCCCCTCGTCTCGCTTTCCCCTTTCGCGGAGACCGCGCCCAACGCCGCGCATCCTAAAACCACCATTACCATCAATTTCTTCATTATACTACTCCTTAATTATGAAAATGATGTTAACAGCCTAAAACCAGAGGGTTAGCCCTTTATTAAAGATTTGTTAAAATCTCGTTAAAGCTGATTCTTTGTTAACGTTACAAAATCCGCGGATCCCTCAACCTCAACTGTTAATCATACCAGCCGGGCTTTTTTGATGGCGGCGTTTGGAAACTTTTTGTTTATTTCGTGGATGCACTTTTCCAGCTTCTTTTTCCGTTCGTCTTCAAATTCGAACAGTTCGCCCGTAGAGACGCCGTCCGTTTCAAGATTCATCAAGCCCGCCCCTATTAAACGTATGCCCCTGCCGCGCTTGTACTTGCGGTGAAACAGGGCGCAGACCCGCTCAAACAGTTCGTTCATCGTGCCGACCGTCCGTTCCGAAGTTTCCTGTGCGCTTTCCGTCGAAAAATCTTCGTAGCGTATCTTTATACAAACGGTTCTGCTCTGCCACCGGCAGTCCAGCAGGCGGTACATCAGCGTATTGCAGATTTTCATAATCGCCGTTTCCACCGCAAACTCGTCGTACATATCGTAATCAAACGTGTGCTCCGCGCTGATCGATCGTGAGCCGCGTACATCGTCAAATGAGGCCGCCGCCTGCCCGCGTACAGCACGGTACAAAAAACTGCCGAAGGCTTTTCCAAAAATTGAACATAGCCGCTGCTCCGGTACTTTATAAATATCATCGCAGCTTTTGTACCCGTATTTTTTGAACTTTTCCTGCGACTTTCCCCCCGCACCCCATATCTTGTCTACGGGCAGGGAACGCATAAAATTTTCTTCTCCGCCTTTTTCGACAACAAAGCATCCGTCCGGTTTTGACATACCGGAGGCAATCTTTGCGACATACTTGTTTGAGGCAAGCCCCACCGAGACCGGGAGGCCCGTTCTTTCGCGGACGGCGCTTTTTAATTTCCGGGCAAGCTCGGCGGGTGGGCCGAATAGCCGCTCCGTCCCGGTAATGTCAAGGAAGGCTTCGTCTATCGATATTTGTCTGACGTCCGGCGTGAATTCCGAGAATATGTCCATCACTTCACGGGATTTTTCCTTGTACCGCCTCATGTTGCCGCGTAAAAAGATTCCGTGCGGACAAAGCTCGTAAGCGCGCGCAATCGGCATTGCCGAATGAACGCCGTACTTCCGCGCCTCGTAGGACGCTGTGGAAACAACAGCGCGTCTGTCCCCCGGATGCCCGCCCACGATTACAGGTTTTCCGCGGTACCCCTCGTTATCAAGCTGTTCTACCGAAGCGTAAAAAGCGTCCAAATCCGCGTGAAGGAAGTATTTCATACCACATTGTTATAGAATCCCGAATCGGCGCCGCTGGTCAACAGCGCGCCGTATCGCCGGACAAAAAGATTTACCCGGCGGGCTACAACCCGCTTCCGGCGATAAAGGGCGCGTTGTTCGAGTGGCTCTACGTGCCGTTCAACGGGGAGCGTATCCTGATG
>JAITIR010000065.1 GCA_031279285.1 Spirochaetaceae bacterium
GGAGAAAGGCGGCTGGTACAGCGGCAACGACCGGGCGGTGGCGAAGGCGTATTATGTAACATCGCAGTACAACAACAAGGTGATACTGGACAGTTACGAGGCGATGCATACATTGAACGCGCGCCAGACGCTGGCATCCACGGGCGGGACGCTGATTATTACCGGGACGGTGAACGAGGTTAAAAAAACCACGCTGGCAGCGGGGCTTTACAGACTGGAGATGAGAGCGGGAACAGGCGGATGGGGGGGTTATGGATACGATTACTCAGGGAGATGCGCCGGCGCTACGGGAGAGGCGAAAAGCGAAAGTTTTATTCTTACCGATGGCAGCAACGACATATATTACGCTGTTGGCGGGGACGGCAACGACGGCGAAAACGCAAAAGACACTAATTGGAGAAATTGTCCTGGCGGCGGGGGCGGCTGTTCAGGAGGCAGTTCTTTTATAAAAATCCATGACCGCGTTATTATTTGCATTGGCGGCTCCGGCGGGGGCGGCCACTACAACGGCGGCGGAGGCGGCGGGGGCGGCTTCGGCATCGCGGAAGGCTTCGACGTTGCCTTCGGCATGGGCGGCAACAACGGCGTCGGTGGACAGGGTGGTTCGTGGCATGATTGGGGAACAATGGACGGGGGCGGCGGTTCCGGCTACTTGAGGGGCGGTGCTGGTGGAATCAACGCCAGTAGCGGCGGTTCCTACGGCAGTAGCGGCGGCAATGGCAGCACCAATCCCAGCAACAATGACGTGAAGGGCGGCAGGGGCGGCGCATCCAGTACAGGGGAAACTAGTGACCCTGCAGACAAAAACAATACTTTTAAAATACAGTATCAAGGCGTCGGGGGCGGGGGCAACCCAGCCGTGTCAGGGACCGGCAGCGCGGGCGGCGGCGGCCTGAAAGCCACCTCGTCCGGGTATGTGCGGATATACCGGCTGGCCTGAAATTGACGCGCTTCTCATTTAACCTCACTCCATAAGCCCCATGCGCCACACGTCCCACTGGTCCTCGTTCCATCGGTCGGCTCCGATTATGCTCGCCACCGCCCTTGCGTACACAAACGTATCAAGTGCCTCGTTCCTTTCGTAAATCTTTTTATATGCCATCTTTCCCGTGTCGTCTTCAGCGTAAACCTCCGACAGAAACTGCTTGAAAAACTCGTCGGGGTAAAGGCTGGGAAAATGAACCGCCCTTCCGCCTTCCTTCAAATCTATGCCGTTAAAAATCTCGTCCTTTACCGCGTCCACGTCAACCACGTAATAGTACGTGTCCAGCCGGTGGATTTTCTTCTGCGTGATAAAATGCGCCGCGTTTTTCTGTCCGTCCACGCCGCGCACCGGCACAAACCTGACGGGGTAACGCTTGCAGAAGGCGTACACCGCGTTCATCTCCCGCCTCATGCTTTCGCCCGTGCCGGGGTCCTTGTTCGGGTTGTAGCTCGCGTCAACACCCAGCCGCGTTATGTAAACCTTCGCGTTTGTGCCGGGTATCGCGTAATAATGCGAGCAGTACGCCTCAAGCTCCCTCCACGCCGGGCCGTTTACGTCCGCCGTTTCCCCAAAAAACTGCCGATAGTCGAAACTCCACGCCTCAAGCCCGTAACCCCACGCCACAAGCTGGAGTTCGAGCCGGTTCTTATGCACGTCCACGCCACCGGTAACGAGAAGACCGCCGTCCGGCACCTGTCCAAGCGGGTAATCCTCCGCCCGTTCCTTTAATTCGTCCCACGCCCTCTGCCGCTGGTTCGTGAAAAACGGCAGCCCCTCGGTGTTTATCACGAAACTCTTGCAGTCCTGAAGCTTTTTGCCAAAATCTGTTTTCGCCCAGTCTATCAATATGTTTTTCCAGCTCGTCATCGGGCTCATCATGCTTGAAACGTGATAGCTCCGGTCACGCGGGTCACGCGCCGTCCCCTGCGGCTCCCAGTACGCCGGCCCGCCCAGACTTTTCTCCAGCATAAAACTTGTCTTTTCGTATTCAAAAAAATCTTTACCGCAATGGCGGCACCGGTACCGTTCCGTGTTTTCCACAAACACCGCCTTTTTCGTCTTCCCGTCAACGCTGTAATCCCCGTATAAGCCGTATTCCCGCCCGTCCTTCATCATCTCAAGATGCTGGTATCCGCCGCACCGGGGGCAGGGGATCAGGTATTCCCGCTGGTCCCCGGCTTTGAACGCCTTGTAAATCCGGCTGCCCTGCGCCTGTGTCGGCGTTGACAGCTTCGCTATCTTCAAGCCCTCTATCGTTTTTCCCCGCGCCTCGATTAACGCCTCCGGGTCCCCCTGTCCCTTGATATACGGCGGCGCCTCGTCTATCTCGTCCATGACAATCAAGTCCCACGAGAAACTTTTTAAGTCCGCTATGGATTTGTAGCCCGTCATAAACAGCCGCCTGCCGCCCGCCAGTTCCTTGTAGAGTATCGTGTCACCCCCTTTTCGCTGGTTAGCCCTCCTCGTCATCGGGCGGATGTATTCCTTTAGGCCGCTGTAGTCTATCAGTATGTCTATCGCCGCGCTCGACCTCATGCCTGCCATGCTCTTGGTCGATATGACGTAAAGGATATTGTGAAGCCCGTATTTTATGCTGTGCCCGATGACATTCTCGTGCGAGGTGGTCATCAGAGACTGCGTTCCTTTGAGCGTTGAGACCGTGCGGATGGGCGAGTCCGGGTGAAAGCACTCTTGAATCTCCAGCACGTAAGGGCAGAAGGCAGCAGAAAACATTCCGGGTCGTTCCGTTGTCCCTTCAGGCAGGTAGCGATTTCCCTCCGCCCACCCGGTTATGGATGTCAGTTCAGGTTCTATGCGGAGGCCGCCAAGCCATTCAAGCACCATTTTCCGCGTGTTATCCCTTATGGCGCGTTCAACTTCAGTCATCCTGTCCCTCTATCGCTTCCTTCATGTTCCGCGCCGCAAGATTAAACACCCGCTTCAACTCGTTTTTCAGATACTGTTTTCCCTCGATTCCGTTCCCAAGCAGTACCAGCCGCTTCACTTCCTCGAAACACCGGTCCACGACTGAAAAACTGTCAACTATCCCCCGCTGCATAAACGAAAGCCAGTACTCACCCTCGGTGCGTTCCACAAAGTGACCTTTCATCTTGCCCGTCTTTATCTCGTCCTGCTCCATCCGCAGCTTCTCCCGCCGGGCGTTGTAAATGACCTTCGCGTCAAGGGCCTTCCTGACATTCGACTCCCCGTCCGCCGCTTCCTCTTCTTTTTCCGGTTTCCCTCCTGCCTGATTCCCTTTCACGCTCCGCGCCAGCCGCGTCCCCTCGCGTTTCGCGGCGTTCACCGCCGGGGACTGCCCGCGTTTCGCCGCAATCAGGTTTCCCCACGATGGATCGTCCGTGTCCACGCGCCAGCCCGCATCAGTCTTTTTCAAAAAGAACGGCAATACCCGGTTCTTGGTCATGCGAGCAAGAGACGGCTGTGACGGAGCCCCTTCCATGCGGCCCGCCTGTGAAAGTGTTACCAGCATAATGTTATAATAATACTGTTATAACATTACGGCAAGTTATAACATACGAAGAAAACGAGTGAGGAAGTGCCGGAGGCGGCCTTGCCGTTGGTAACGTCTGAAACGCATGGAAGAACCTATTAAGTCGTTACGTTATATATAGTTACGTTTTTTTTCGCGGTAAAAATAATTTGGTTCCTGCTCATTCTCCATCGGCGTGGTCTCTCTTGTACCGCTTGCGTATCTGCTCCATGACGCGCAGTCCGTCTATTATCATCTCGTCCTTAATGCCGAGCATGGCAAAGAACTCGGCTCTCTTGCTCTTGTCAGGAAAGACGATATTGGTGTAGAACTCTATATTGTTCTCTCGGTAAGAAGCGGACTGCATACGCCTGCGGTGCGCTATACCTTCCTCGTATCTGTTTCGGCGGTCCTCTATATCCTCGTCCGTCATTACATCTATGTCAATGTCTCCAAGAAGGCCGTCTATGTCGTCCGCGTCAAATCCGGCGTTTGAATAGTCTATGTCGTCCATGAGGTCTGCCAGCCTGTCTATGTCGAAGTCTCCTTGCGCCGCCTTGTTGTTGAGCAGTACGTTTATCTCTTTCTCCTGCTTTTCGTCAACGTCAATAACGGCGGTCTGTAACGTGTAATCCTGTGAGCCTTCTATCAGGTCTATTTGCGACAGTCTCTGATGGCCAGATACAAGGTTGCCGGTGCGCTTGTTCCATGTGAGCGGCGACACCAGGCCGTGCGCTTCAAGGCCCTTCCGCAGTTTTTCGCGAGCCTCCCTGGTGATTTTGCGCGGATTGTAGGGAGCGTTCTTTATTTGCCCCCTGTGTATTTCATGTATTTCAAATCGTTCTGTTTTAGAAATATTACCCCCCCTCCCCCGTTTTTTCTTTCCAGCTTTCATTAAAGAATTCGTGCCGCTTTATCACCACGTCCACAAAAGGAAACTCCTTTTTTATCGCCTCGTAGGAACGCCTCTTGTTCTCATAAGCCCACACAAGGTATTTGTCCGACAGGTCAACCCCGGAAATCCGATCCCCCTCCTGCTTCAGGTAATCAAGCCTGTTTTTGCGGATATACGACAAAACATCGTATTTTGACCATTCGTAAATTGGCGCGTATATTCCCCTGTTTTCTTTTCCCTTTCCGGTAACAAGCCGCCGCCATATTCCGTCAGACTTTTTCGCGCCGTAAAAAATGGGAATGTCCCGGCCAAAATCGGCCCGCGCTTCCGCGTATATGTCGAAAATACGCTTTGGCTTTCCGCTGGGCGGACAATACGACCCCTGCGCCTTATCCACAAAAAAACGCCAGTGCTGGTATAAATTGATTTCATAATCAAGGGATTTCGCTATTTTCGCTACCAGTTCCGTTTCATCGAGACCGTCAACAAAAGGCATGAATACAAGGTTTATGTCTTTTTTGTTATATGCCTTTTCTAAAAGATGAAGTACCGCGACACTGTCTTTGCCGCCTGAAAAGAATAAAACACAATTTTTTGAAACGGAAGCGGCAAGCCCGATAATTTGCAGGGCTTGCCGCTCTTTTTCTTTCAGTTCCATGCGAAGACATCAGCTCCCGCCGCCTACGCCTAACTCGCGCCGTCTCTGCGGAGAGGCGTTATTGCGCACAAAAGTCGGATTTATCCCGTACATGCGTTACTCCTTCGGAGAGAACAGATTTAAAAGATTTCGCTTTTTTAATTCCCTCCATTTGCCTATTATATTGTTTGTTCCCAAATCTTGCAAGCCGTGTTTTTCTATCTGTTCAGGCGTTAAGAAAAGCGTGAGCGGATTTCCAACCTCGTTGAACGGAACTGTGAAAAGCTCTCCAAATCCGCCTATTTCCTCAACCTCAACGCCTAATTCGGTATTCAAAAACAGTCCTAACAGCGTGCGGTGGCACATGGCGTTTTTATCACAGTAACATAGCAGTATTTTTCCGTCAAGCTCTCCGGCTATCCGTTCAATGTCAAGCGAGTATATCCGCTTGCCGTACTCCATAATGTACTCGGCCTCGGTAATTTTTTCGTCTTTGTATGCCTTGACAAGAGAAAACGGCGGCGCGAGGTCTTTGCGCACTCCGCCTTTGAAGCCTCGCGGCGTTATTGCGGCGATTGACACAGCGTCAGGATGGTTTCCGGAGGCGGCGAAATTTGAAAGATATATCATAATATAATCATACTCCTTTTTAATAATATTGTCAAACACACGTTGCCGCATTTCCATATCGCCGGTATCACCAAAACCGGCTACTGGAAAAAGGGCTGCCTGTAAAAACAGCCGGCGGCGGCGCGGTTACTCTTCCCCCGTCCCGCCCGCGGCCATCCCCGCGACTATCTCGTCAAACCTTTTGCTGTTCACCCCCGACTGGATCATCGCCGACACGAGCCGGTCTATCGTCTCCCGCCGCTCTTTCTTTGTGTAGTCCGCCCAGCTTTTCAGCTTCCCCGCTATCATCTTTTTGCCGTCCTCTCCGACCGCCACGTTCGC
>JAITIR010000131.1 GCA_031279285.1 Spirochaetaceae bacterium
CCGCTGCTTGCAGGTATCTCAAACTGCTGCCTCACGCCCTTCGCAATCGCTATTTTATCGGGGTACAACTCCGGCTTGCGTCCTTTAACCGGGTCTATATCTGGCTGCTGCCTACTAAATCCCAACACAAAATGTCCATCATCTCCATCCCCGCAGCCCAAAAGAGCGGCCATCAGTAACACGACGGGCACAAACCATAAAAAAATATGGTTTTTCATAAAATCCCCCTAAAAAATCAGCAGCCGAAGCTGTTCCAAAACCTCAAGCTCTGGAGAGACAAGCCCTGCTTGCCCGACTACCTTAAAAAACGCAGTTTCGTAAGACCTTAGCCTGAAAGCTAAATGAACCTTATCAAAACTGCCAACCAATATCTTGAAGTCCGGTTTCGCCGTTTATGCGGCTTCAACGCTGTATAGCTTTGTGCAAACTCCTGGCTGACCAGATTAATCTGTTAGCAAAAAACTCATCACAATATTATAATATAATAAACAAATAAGATTTTATCAATATGAGCGTTATGAAGCAAACAGTTACTTTCACGAAAACCGGCGTTCCCTGTTCAGAGCCGTCTCAGGACACCCTCCTGACGGTTGAAATCGGAATCGCTGTTCAATAGGTTAAAGGGATTAACACCAGAAATAATATGCGATAAACTGTTCAACCATGGACGCAAATGAATTACGGCAAAAATATATTGAGTTTTTCAAGTCGAAGGGGCACTCGGAGATACAGGGAAAATCGCTGCTACCGGAGAATGACCCCACGGTTCTGTTTACAACGGCGGGTATGCATCCGCTTGTGCCCTATCTGCTCGGCGAGGAGCATCCTGCCGGTAAGCGGCTTGTAAACGTACAGAAGTGCATACGAACCGGCGACATCGATTCTGTAGGTGATTTCAGCCACCTTACCTTCTTTGAGATGCTTGGCAACTGGTCGTTGGGGGACTACTTCAAGGACGGCGCGATTCGGATGAGCTATGAATTCCTCACCTCGCCGGAATGGCTCGGCATACCGCACGAATCGCTAGGCGTTACCGTATTTGCCGGAGAGACAAACGATTCCGCTGTAATCCCGCCCGATGACGAGTCTGCCGAGGTATGGCGCGCGCTCGGCTTCAGCGAGGGCAGGATCAGCTACAGGCCGCGCTCGGACAACTGGTGGGGACCCGCCGGCGAGACCGGCCCCTGCGGGCCTGACTCGGAAATGTTCATCGACATGGGCCTGGAGCCCTGCGGACCTGACTGTGCGCCCGGCTGCGGCTGCGGCAAATGGCTTGAGATTTGGAACGACGTGTTCATGCAGTTCAACAAGGACGCGGACGGCAACTACATACCGCTTGTCCGCAAGTGCGTTGATACCGGCATGGGCGTAGAGCGTACGGTAACGATACTAACAGGCAAGAAATCGGTATACGACACCGATATTTTTGCCCCAATAATCGCCGCTATAGAAAGGGCGACGGGCTACAAGTACGGCGTGAACGATGATCACGACCGGTCCGTGCGGATAATCGCCGACCACACGCGGTCTGCCACCTTTATTCTGGGCGATCCCAAGGCGGTAACGCCGTCCAACGTCGGCGCGGGCTATGTTTTACGCCGGCTGATAAGGCGGGCCGTGCGCCATGCAAGGAAACTGGGGGGTGGGGAACACATTCTTGCCGGCATAGCGGACGTTGTGGTGGCGGAATTCTCATCACCATACCCTGAATTGTTCGAAAACCGGGCCTTCATAATGGAGGAGTTGAACAAGGAGGAAGATCGTTTCAGTGAAACCCTGCAAAAAGGAGAGAGAGAGTTTGAAAAACTGTTGCCAAACTTAATGAAAGACCCGAAAAAAGTAATGTCGGGGCGGCTGGCGTTCAAACTGTACGATACCTACGGCTTTCCGATAGAGCTGACAGAAGAGTTGGCCAGGGAATCCGGCCTGTCCGTAAACCGCGCCGAGTTTGACGAGGCCTTTAGGAAGCATCAGGAACTTTCGCGGGCCGGCGGGGATCAAGTTTTCAAGGGCGGCCTGGTGGATCACAGCGAGATAACGACAAAGTACCATACGGCGACTCACCTACTACAGAAGGCTTTGCAGATAGTGCTTGGGCCGCATACCGCGCAGAAAGGCTCGAACATCACCGCCGAACGGATGAGGTTTGACTTTTCGCACCCTGCGCCTATGACGGAGGACGAACTTGCGCGGGTTGAAGCGATCGTGAACGAACAGATAAGGCGGGACCTGCCCGTCAGCATGAAGGTTATGAACCTTGAGGACGCTAAGGCGGCTGGTGCGATGGCGCTATTTGGCGAAAAGTACGAAACGCAGGTAAAGGTGTACACGATAGGGGACGAGGCGTCCGGCGGCGTTTTTTCTCTTGAGGTCTGCGGCGGTCCGCACGTTGAGCGCACCGGCGTGATAGGCAGCTTCAAAATACAGAAAGAGCAATCCTCGTCATCCGGCGTCCGCAGGATCAGGGCGGTGATTGGCTAAACTCGCAAGCGGCATGTTCCAAAACTAAGCAACCTTCACTAAACGGGAACTGTAAAAGAAGTCTCCGATTCGGCAGGAAGGCACCGGCATAGCCGGAGGCACGGCGCGGACCTTAGCTTCGGCGGGGCAGGGCCTTGCGAAACCACATTTTTTAGAGGTAGCCGGACAAGCGGAGACTGTCCCCCAAAAACTGAAGTTTTGGAACAGACTCACTTGTTTAAAAA
>JAITIR010000002.1 GCA_031279285.1 Spirochaetaceae bacterium
GTATCGAATCCTCCGTCCATTGCACGTAAGTCGTGGCGTCCACCCCAAACGTGTACGCCGTAGTATCCATACCGAGCATCTCGCTCAGCTTAAACTCCCCCGTCAAATCCGCGCCCAAACCGTCCTCCGGCTTCAGATTCGGGTTTCCCACAAACACGCTGTCAAGACTCCGGTAGTACAGATCGTCGAAGTCGGGAAACTTGAAACTGCGGAAGTAATTGTTCTTGAGTGTAACGAGGGGCGTAAGTTCCCACCGGAAGCCCAGCTTGGGCACAGCCGCGTTCTGTTTCGTGTCCGTCACACCCTTCACCGAAGCGATGATCATAAACGTCTTCAACGGCAAATACTCCCCGGTCAGGTACAGGCCGCCCATGTTACCGGTCTTTATCGGGTCCGTTTCCGTAGCGCTCCGCGAATCAATGTACAGAAAACGCCAGTCGATCCCGGTGCGCAGCGTCAGCTTCTCGACGGGATACCAGTTCCAGCGGTTTATCGCCGTGATGTAGTTGTCAAAACTCTTGATGTCCACCCCGTAATTCGTGTTGGAATACTGATAACTGAGGGACGCCTCCGTCCCCAGTTCGTCCCGGAAAATCACCGGCGCGTTGAACAGGATATTCTCGGTTACCTGAAAATCCTTCGCTTCGGCGTAGCCGGTGGAGTTCGGCGTAACAGGGAAGTTCCTGCCTGCCAGGTACATTTTGGTATCGGAAAGGAGGGTAGTCGTGTCCGACAGGTCCCAGGCAAACGTGGCGGCGCCCCCCGCGTCCAGCACCTCGTTGCTCACCTTGCGGCGGGCGAATCCGTAGTCGTCCTTGTACAGGTAATGGTTTCCGGCACGGTTGCCGAAGAGAGAGCCCTTAACGGAAAAGCGTTCCGCGCCGTATCCCGCCGCGAAACTTAAAGACTGCATGTCAAGCATATCCTCGGCGTGGGGCTCCCCTATGGCTCCGTTGGAGTGGCGGGCGTTGTAGCGACCCGGCAGGTAGCCTGTGTTTGAAACCGCGCCGCTTAAATTAAGGCCCGGCTTCTGCTTTTTGATCGTGATGATGTTGATAACGCCGCCCAACGCTCCCGACACGTTGTACTTGGTGTCCGAACCTCCGTAGATCACCTCGACGCGCTCCACATCGTTTATGTTTACCTGGCTCACATCGAACTCGCCTGAGCGCGGGGAATTGGCGGGGACGCCGTCAACAAGGATCGCTATGCGTTCCGTGTCGAACCCGCGCAGGCTCAATTCCGTCTGGTTTCCGTAACCGCCGTAACGGGTCACGCTCATGTCCAGCGCGTCCTCAAGGAGGGTGGCAAGGTCCTGAACATTCCGCCGCTCTATCTCGTCTCTGGTGATAACCTCCATCTGCTGTGTGGTTTCCGGGGTTTCTACAAGGGTAACACCCTCCCTGTCCGCGCCGAAGTCAAGGAAATCATCGCCCGGGAAATCGGGGAAACCGTCTTCCACCGTTCCGCCTGAGTCCCCCGGCGCCGCGGATTCCTGCGCGAAAAGCGCCCGCGAAAGCGTCCACACAAGGCAGGCGGCAATCAAAACACGCGTGATGCGCCATTTCATGTTGATCATTGCGGCTCCAGGTTCTGCGGGATCACCACGCCCCAGGAGATGAACTCCGCCTCGTTCTCTATGTTGTTTTTCTCAATAGCCTCTTTCAGTTCCGCCGTTTCCGTGTAATACCTTTTCTTGGCATATAGGGCCGCAAGGTCAACGGCGTTGGCCATCTGGATAGTATCGCGGCTCAAAACACGGTAGTAGATACCAAAGAAGGGCCGCCCCCCGGACTTGGACTCCGGCCACCCGTCAAGCCATCCGGGTGCGCAGCCTTGCAGGTACTCTATTATGATAGCGCCCCGGTTTTTGTCCCCGTTAAAGATGTTGAGCGCCCGGACTATGCCGATATAACGGGTCACCAGGCCACCCCAGCCGCCGTTACCGCCCGTGCCGTCATCATTCTCGCCGTAGACCGTATCGTCGTAAAAGACAAAGTAATCATCATTGCCGGGTGTATTGTTTCCCGATTGGTCCGTGTAGGTTTGTTTTACCATGTTCGGGAACAGACTCTTCTTTTTTTCCATCAGGTTTTCAAAGTCCTTCCACTTTCCGATGCGGTAGCCGTCCAGCCTGCCCATCCCCGCGTAGTGGGAGTACCAAACCCCGGACATATCGTCAAGGACAGAGTCAAAAACGGCCCCCGACTTTAAAGTTTCCGTCCTTTCCGCACCGCCCAGCATACCGTAAATAGCTTCGCAACCTGAAAGCACTAGGGGGGACAGAAAGAGTGAACAAATAAAAGCCCTGTAAAAAGCCTTGTTCATAAGCTTGCCCTCGAACAATACGATTTTAGCGCCGCCGCCAACACCGCGGTAACGATCTTAACTCTCAATTTATGATTCTCCATAAACTGTAAATGATGGAGCAGGGAGGGGCGCTTAGCTTTCCGGTGAGGAAGCATGTTTTTGTAAAAGGCCGCCCTTGGGCGCGCCGTAAGGCTGTCGGGAACATAATCTCCTCCAGTCCCACCAGTGGGCTTCATCCAATGCCTTCAACAAGACATAGGCGGCAGGCTAACGGGAAAGTCCCGCTTCCGCTCACCAAAGTTCCTGCCTTTAAAAAAGGGACGTTCACGCGCCGCTTTCTAATCACAGTTACGCTATAGTGGGGGAATTTCACCCCGGAGCTTGCCGAAAACAAACGTTTCGCGCTCGTTAAAACTCCGTAACAACCCGCGCCTTGCACGGTTGTTCCGCTTCCTTTGGTGTACAGAAAATAGTATAGCGTATGGGCGCTTCATTGTCAACGGGATGATTGCGGTATTGTGGTCATGTCAATTGCCGCCAGCAATTCCTCATTGCTTATTTTTGGGAAAAAGTATCAAAATCTCTTTCGCTGATAGCGCTTGCGGCATCGTGATATGATGGCTTGATAAACCAGAAAAAAATTCGCATAATTCAAAACATAAATTTTTAGAGGAGTAGTAAATGAAGCATTTTTCTATAAAAAATTTGTATGTCAATGGAATAGCAGCGGCAATTTTCGTGATTATACTTGTCTCGTGCAGTTCCATGCCGAAAGTAACGCGTGTCGAACAGCAGGCCGATTTGAGCGGCTACTGGGACGATAACGATGTACAGCAGGTCTGCAACAAGTTGATAGAAGGCTGTCTTGCGTCAAACAATGTTGATAGATTCGTAAACATGTATGCACAGAACCGTAAGGGCGAGCAGCCCGCCGCTATTGTTTTGCCGTTCAAGAACGCTTCAAGCGAGCATATCGACATGCAGATCGTATCAAACAACCTACGCGCGAGTATAATCAACAGCGGTAAGCTGGATTTTGTAGAAGGAGGTGACGCCCGTAGCGCAATACGCGCGGAACGCGTCGACCAGAGCAACAACAACGCGAGCGAGGATACGGCGGCAGCTATGGGCAACGAGACCGGCGCGGCCCTCGCGTTCACTGGTGAGGTTCGCGCAATCATTGACAGCGCCGGTAGCGTTTCAACACGGACATACTATGTCAAAGCTACGCTGACAAACATGGAAACGAACAGGATACTGTGGGAAGGAACAGAAACAGTACGAAAAAACATTAAGCGTTCAGCGTTCAAACCATGAGAAACCGTTCTACAACTGCTGGGTTCAGGTGCGTCCCGCTTACACCGCTGCTGAGCATCCTTGTCTTGACGCTTGTCTCCTGCGCCACGAACAGGCGCGCCTACAGCGGCATTGACAAGGCTGTTGAGGTTTCAACATTCAAAAAAGGCGTCGAACTTATCGACGAGGCGCAGAAAAGCAATAAACCGATCTATCCGAAAAAGAATCAGATACTGTTGTACCTGGACAGGGGGCTTCTTGCGCACTATGCGGATATGTACCAGGAATCGACAAAAGATTTGGGACAGGCGGAGCGGCTGATAGAGGAGGCGTTTACAAAGAGTTTAAGCGCGGATTTGGCTTCGTACATACTGAACGACAATACAAAGGAGTATGCCGGGGAGGACTACGAAAACATTTACCTGAATGTTTTTAACGCGCTGAATTATTACTATATGGGTAGCCTTGATGACGCGCTTGTTGAAGTGCGCAGGACAAACGAAAAACTTCGCGTACTGGCGCAGGAATACGACAAAATTAACAGTGAAATGAGGGAAAAGTACAAAAACAACCTTTCCGGCGTGAATCTTCCGGCGGCAAAGCCTGTCAATTTTAACAATTCCGCCCTTGCTGACTATCTGGGCGCCCTGTTTTACCGCGCTGACGGCGCTTACGACGACGCCCGCATAAACCTGCTGCAACTGAGGGACGCTTTTATCACGGCGCCCAACGTTTACCAAAATCCGATTCCGGCCAGCCTTGTGCTGTCCGGCGAGGAAGGCAGCGAGACGGCGGAAGAGTTACAACTTCCCAAAAATGAGGCGCGTGTCAACATCCTATGCTTTACCGGTCTTTCACCGGCCAAAGAAGAAAACGATATTTCGTTCCCGCTGCCTTTTGAGTACGGCCTTGATTTGGCGCATCTGCGGCTTCCCGAACTTGTTCCCCGCATCGATACGGTTACCTCTATAGAGCTTGTGACGGAAGCCGGTAAAAAGATAGAACTTGAACTGCTGGAAGATATGGGTAAGGCGGTACAGGAAACGTTCAATGCAAAGTACAACACCATTTTTTTAAAAACGCTGATACGTGTCATCGTTAAGTACACGTCCGTGTACGCGATTTCGAAGGCGGCGGCGGAATCTAGCGGCAACGAAACGGCTGGAACATTTGCGGCTCTGGCGGCAAAGCTGACGTTTGACGCGACGGAAAGGGCCGACATCAGGATGGAACGCTACCTTCCCGCGAAAGCATGGATAGGGGCGGTCAACCTTGAACCCGGCACGCATACTATCACAATAAATTACTATTCAGGCCCAAAAAAAATAGGAAGTGAAGAAAGAACAATACAGGCCGAAACCGGACGGCTGAACTTACTGGAGGGAATATGTCTAAGGTAAATATTTTTTGTGGCGGGCGAAAAGGCGGCAACATTTCTGCCGTCAGCGCCATTCTAGTTGGTTGCGCCGTTATGGCCGGATGCGCCGGCTCCGCAAAACCGGCTGCGGGCGGATCGCTGACGGATTCAAGGGCGGCTGCGTACGAGGCTATCGATGCGATGAACAGGGGGGGACGCGCCGTGCCGGCTACGGCAAAACCGGCGTCACCGGGACTACCCGCGGCAAGCGCGTCTACTATAGCCGCCGCAACGCGGGTGGAACCTGACTGGGTCTCATCCCCATACAGCGTTTACGACCAGAATACTTACGTTGCCGCCGTAGGTTACGGCGAAAACCGTACGGCGGCGGAGCGAAGCGCCCTTGTATCACTAACCGCCGTTTTTGGGCAGTCGATACAGGCCGAAATTTCAACCATCACGAACTACAGCGAGGCCATGAACAATGGCTCAATAGACATCTCCGAAAACAACGCGGTGCGCGAGGCCGTCAAAACATCATCCGAGATGGACAGCCTCGTAGGAGCTGAGATTGCCGACGTATGGCAGAACGGCACGGACAGGATGTGGTCGGCTGTAGCCGTGCTGGAAAAGCAGAGAACAGCCATGCTATACGCCGATATGATACGCGCTAACCAGCGGCTGATAAACGAGATTACAAAGATTCAGGATGCCGAAAAAAACAGCCTGGAAGCCTTTTCGCATTACAGGCTTGCCGCTACGATCGCCGATGCGAACAAACTGTACGCCACCCTGCTTTCCGTTATTGGCAGCAATCCCCCAGGTCTCAACCCGTCTGAGATCAAGGGCGGCGGTGATTACCGGCTGGAGGCGACAAAGATTGCCCGTAACATACCTATAGCGGTAAGGGTCGAGGGGGACAGGCAGAATCGGATAGGAAACGCATTTGCCGTAGCGCTAGGCAGGATCGGTTTCAAGAGTGGCGGGACGAACAACCGCTATGTGTTGAACGCCACGTTAAGCCTTTCCAGCGCGAATCTTTCCGGCAACCAGTACCAATTCTGCCGCTACAATGTTGACGCTTACCTGACCGATACTTCCAACGACAGTAGGGTGTCGCCGTACAACATCAGCGGGCGCGAAGGACACACCGCGATGAACGAGGCCGAAATACGCGCCATAAACTCAGCCGTAAAAAAGATCGATTCGGAATTCGGGCAGGTCTTTGATAATTTCTTTTCAACGAACCTACTTAGGTAGCGTAGGCGGCTTAATTGTTTTGTGATCGACTTTACCGTATTAAAGCACACACGGAAAGATATTTCAGACTTTTGTTGCCCGTTCTGTTATTGGTTACCGTGTTTAGCTTCGCGCAAAACAGTGAGTCATCCTCATCTGGCAGTGTTGTTCCGGAAATTCTGTTGCGGCCAACTCGTGAAACCGAGTGGGTGTATCCGGTTGATGCCGTTATCGGGCCGCTTGGCGGCGGTGAAGTGTCCGATGCCGCCAATACCTATGCGCGTGGTGTTTTGCGCGATCTTATGCGGCAGAATGATAAGGCGAACACACTGGAAGAGCTTGGCCCCGATCTGTTGAACGAAGCTATGACGAAGGTAGGTGAGACGGAGCCTCTTAAGGTACGCTCAGGCGGCGGGCGTGAGGAACCGGACGGCAGCGTCTCGTTTCTGTTCAGATTCATCGGCAGTGAAAAAGAACTATCCGGTGAACTGTACATACGCAACGTTGCCGGTACCTGGAAAACCGAAGATATAATCTTTGAAAACCCTCAAAATATCAGCCGCGGCAGCGATTCCGTAAACTCAACCTTTACGCCTTATGAACGTTTTTACTAAGGACCCGCGCAGAAATAACATGACCTTTTGGTCATGTTATTTCTTTATTGCGTAAGCAATTGGACTTGTTCGACAAGCTTGTCGCTTGTCTCCCAAGTCTAATGAACCGCCCCGCCACAAAACAGCGTTAAGCTGTTTTGCCTGACGTTTTGCCGCTTGCCTAACCCGATTAAAGAAGGGTAGGCGGGGTATCAAACCCCAAGCAGAATGAAATGTGTGGCATTTATTCGTGTGCGGCTCTTAAAGGTTTGGATTTTAGGACGTTTGCCGCTATACCGGCAAGCGCCATAACAAGTGCGGCCACCAGAAATATGCGGGGCAGAAAATCACCGTACTTTGTGTAGAAAGTTTGATAGGTAACGATCGGTACGGAGACTGTGAGGGCGGTTTCGGTAAAGGCCTCGGCCATTGCAAGAATTCTGCCGTCGGGAGCCACCGCACAGGTTTGCCCTGAGGCAGTGGAGCGTGTCATTGAACGGCGATTCTCTACGCTGCGGAAAACAGCCATGGAAAGGTGTTGCATCTGGGCGCTCAGGCTGTGTGACCAGGCGTCGTTTGAAAGGTTTACAATCAATTCCGCGCCGTTTTGGACAAACTCGCGTGACAAATAACCAAAGGTATCTTCAAAACAGATCGGTGTGGAAAAGCGCAGGCCATTGGCATCGAAAACAAGGCGCCGCGTACCCTTTTTCCAAAAGTGTGTGTCCGCGTTTTCCAGCATTTTGTAGACAAACGGAAGTTGCTTTTTGTACGGAAAGTGCTCCGTAAACGGTACAAGGTGTATCTTTCGGTATACATCTACCATCTCGTTCCGTTCAAACAGGATCGCCGCATTGTAATCCACCCTGTCGACGGTGCCTGAGTCCGTCATCTCACGCCTGCCGTCGTCATTACCGATCACAAATGGAACATCCTGATCTGCAAGGAAATCCAGCAGTTCCTTCACCTGGGCGTAGTAGTCGTTGTCCGTGCGGTAGTGGCTGTGCCAGTAGATCATAGGGACAAATGCCGTCTCGGACCAGACTATCATATCGGGACTGGGAGTTTGAGCGAGTGTTTCCTCACTTAAACGTTTCAGTATCCTAAAATTGTTTTGATAATCCGCTTTGTCGTCCTTCCAGGGGTCCGTGTTATGCTGAATCAGCGCGATGCGGGCCGTTTTGTTGTCTGAAAAATCATGGGGTGCAACGAATCCGTATATCAACGAGAACAAAAGGACGGCAACATATAAAAAAGTGCACACGGTGAGGCCGCAAATGCGGCGACCGGCCGCTTTTCCAAACGAAAAGCGCCTAAAATGCTGTGCCAGGAATGTTTGCGGAAAGATAATCAGCGCGGAGACACCCCAAACACCGGTTATGGCCGCAACCTGTATCAACGGTATCAACTGCCACTGGGTGTATCCGGTAATACCGTAAGAGTATCCCAGGAAGCCAAGCGTACGGAGGTATTCAAAACCTACAAAGGTAAGCCATTGCAGTATAAAGCCGTAACGCGAAAACAGGGTAAGCGCGACGCGCAACGCCAAAAAAAGCAACGCAAAGTAACAAAGATAGATCGTGTAAACAACGGCGCCCGCTATAAACTCGTAGGCGCTCAGCCAATAGTTGAACAGTGAAAAGGCAACAAACCCATACAGGGCGCCCCAAAACAAGCAGGCGGGCGGTGGAGAACGGCGTATCAAAAAAAGAACCGGCAGGTACATGACCCACGCGAGGGCGGGCAGTCCGTTCATGAATATGGGATTAGGGTGGGCAAGCGTGAACAGCACCGCAGCAAGGAGCGTAAAACCCATATTTTTAAAGAGGACCTTAAAAAATTCCGGCACCGAGACTCGCTTTGCGCCGTTATTGTCCATTGCCTCTTTCGTTACAACGGACTTTCGTGTCTTTGACACGAGCCTATCCCTGCTTTGCCATGCTTAAAGACTGGTTTCCCCTACCGGCTGACTTTCATTAGACGGCTGACCATCAACTGGAGTCTGCGCGCTGGACCATGCGTCCCGTTTCATCTCCTTTCCGGGGCGAAAGGCCACTATACCGTGCGGACGAGGCGACACCGGCTCACCTGTACGCGGGTTCCGTGCCCTGGAGCGTCCTTTGCGAAAACGTACTTCAAACGTGCCAAACCCGCGCAACTCCACAGTCCTGTTGCCACTCAACGCCTCCTTTATCGAATCGAAAGCTGTATCCAGCATCAACTTAATATCGGAACGGTTGATCCCTGATTTTTCATACACAATGTCAATGATTTCTGATTTAGTGAATTTACCTGCCACAATCAACACACCATCCGGCAACCATATAGGGAAGCTTGCTACTGAACTGCCTTTATACTGTTAAACAACTTCTGCATACGCGATTTTTTGCGTGAAGCCGCGTTTTTCTTTATAATACCCTTCCTGGCAGCAGTATCGATCAGTTTTGTCATATTACGCAAAGCTGCCTCCGCCCCTTCGCCATCCTTTTTGTGCGCCAACACGACAAATTTTTTGACACCGGTCTTGACAGCGCTCTTTGCCGCCTTGTTTCTAAGCCACCTTTCCTCACTCTGACGGTGTCTTTTCTCCGCTGAGCTGCAATTTCTTGCCAAAATATGCCTCCAATCCTACTTAAAATCCGAAGGTCTTCGTTCCGACCTTTTGCATTTCTCACATTCCGCGATTGTCTTGACCTTGCCGCTCTCGAACAGTGTCTTCATCTTTATCTCACCGCCGCACGAACAGAAAAATTTTTGCGTAGAGCTCGTCGTACGAGCGTTCTTATTTACCGCCATTATAAACTCCTTACAACTGGTTTTGTTCCTTCAAATTTTACTTTGAGAACGTCTTATTTTGTTACCACACTTACATTTAAAGATCAAGTACCCGCCGGTGTGCTGTAACAAAGGCTACAGATTACGGTTCAGCTCTCCGCACACCGCTTAGGAACTGTACGGAAATAACATGACAGTTTGGTCATGTTATTTCTTAATTGCATAAGCAATTGGACTTGTTCGGCAAGCTTGTCGCTTGTCTCCCAAGTCTCATAAAATGCCCTGCATTTTATTTATGTACAGTTCCTTACGAAATTCGCGCAAAGCGCAAACTCCAAACTGAAGTTTTTATGATCAGTGGCGAATTTTGGTTCTCAGCCCATATAAATCAGCGGGTAATGTTACAAGACTGCGGACTTTCACCGTTTTATGAAACAGAATCTGAAATTTGCTGGGGCTGATTCCGTTTAAGGTCATCGTAAAAATTAGCCTCGCTTAAACTTATATATGGGATAAGCCACAAAAAGCCTATGCCTAACGAGAGGCAGCATAGTAAACCCCATCCAATAAAACTTAAGTACAGTTTGAATAACTTACCTTTATAGCCAACCATCATTTTTCTGCTTTGGGTTATCGCTTCTATCGCTCCGATTTCCGGGTTGTCCCGTAGTATGTAAAAAGCCATGGAATAGCTGAACAATTTAACTATTCCGGGAACTATCAACAGGCAGGTCCATAACGCCAAAAAAACACTTTCCAACAGCCACAGTAAAAAACTTGAGCCGAATTGCTTGAAGCCGTCAAACAAATTTTCAAGTTTAACTGTTTCGCCACGGGATTTTTTCAGGTAATAACTTGTAAAACCTAGTGTCAAAGGGCCGCCCAAGATTAACGGTCCAATCAACAAAAAGCTGGACAAAACGATAATAATGCCGTAGACCAGCAGCATCCCTACCGCAACGAGCCAACCGCCCTGTAATTGATACCTGGAAATCGCCCTCAATTCAAAATTTTCTTTCATTTTTTACTCCTCTCCGATAACATAGATACCATATATGCCAATTTAAAGCAACGGTATGCCTATTGCCGTCATTACCTCCGCAAATTATAAAACGCGAACATGGCCTTTTGGCCGCTCTTTTAGGCTATACCATAACCAAACAAGAAAAAAGCGTCTTCCCAACGGAGTTGGGAAAACGCTTTTCAAACGTAACCGCCGGTACTTTACAGTTTTGCGGTACTCGGAATGTGTCCCGGTGGCAGTTTAAAATCTAGAACAGACCGGATATCCTGCCGGTGTTGTCAACGTCAATCTTCTGGGCGGCCGGCTCTTTCGAAAGGCCCGGCATCGTCATAATTTCGCCGGTGAGCGCGACGATAAAGCCCGCGCCGGCGGAAATCTTGATGTTGCGGACGGTGAGCGTCCAATCTTTAGGCGCGCCGCGCACAGTCGGATCGTCGGTGAAGCTGTATTGCGTCTTTGCCATACAAATCGGCACTTTGTCCAGTCCAAGTTTTTCAAGCTGCGCAATCTGTTTTAGCGCGTTGGCCTGTATGTTCACGTCCTTGGCATGGTAAACCTTCTTCGCAATCGCTTCGATCTTCTCTTTGATGCTCATGTTGACATCATAGCAGAACTTGAACTCGTTCGGCTGTTCGCACACGCGTACGACTTCTTCGGCAAGGTTCTTGCCGCCTTCGCCGCCCTTCGCCCAAACTTCGGAGAGAACGACATTCGCGCCCTTCTCTTTGCATTTCTTCTCGATGAGGTCCAGTTCGGCTTTGGTGTCGGCGGGGAACGCGTTGATGGCAACCACCGCTTGCACGCCGAAAACATCTTTCATATTGGTAATGTGCTGAAGAAGGTTTGGAAGACCCTTGTCGAGAGCTTCAAGGTTTTCTTTGTTGAGGTCGGCTTTGGCGACGCCGCCGTGATGCTTGAGCGCGCGTGCTGTGGCAACGATGATGACACAGTTAGGCTTGAGACCAGCGAAACGGGCCTTGATGTCGAGGAATTTTTCCGCGCCAAGGTCGCCGCCGAAGCCGCCTTCGGTAACGACATAGCCATCTTTGCCGGCGAGTTTTAGGGCAAGGCGGGTAGCCATGATTGAGTTACAACCGTGGGCAATATTCGCAAACGGGCCGCCGTGAATAAACGCGGGAGTACCTTCGAGGGTCTGCACTAGGTTCGGCTTGAGGGCATCCTTTAGAAGGGCGGCCATCGCGCCTTGAGCCTTGAGCTGGGAGGCGGTAACCGGTTTTTCCGAGCCGTCCGACTGCTTGCCGTAGGTATAGCCGACGATGATGCGGCCAAGCCGCGCCTTGAGGTCGTTGATGTCAGATGCCAGGCAGAGGATAGCCATGATTTCGGAAGCGACCGTTATGTCGTAACCGTCTTCGCGGGGAGAACCGTTTGCCTTGCCGCCCAAGCCGTCAACGATGAAACGAAGCTGCCTGTCGTTCATGTCAACGCAACGGCGCCAGATAATTTTGCGGGGGTCAATGTTGAGCTCGTTTCCGTGGTAGATGTGCGCGTCAATCATAGCCGCGAGCAGGTTGTTTGCCGCTCCGATAGCGTGGAAGTCGCCGGTGAAGTGCAGGTTGATGTCCTCCATAGGGATAACCTGCGCCCAGCCGCCGCCGGCCGCGCCGCCTTTTACGCCGAATACCGGTCCTAGTGAAGGCTCGCGGAGAGCGACGATGACTTTTTTGCCAATTTTGGCCAAGCCGTCGGAAACGCCGACAGTCGTCGTCGTTTTGCCCTCGCCCGCCGGCGTCGGGGTAATAGCCGTTACGAGAATGAGCTTCGCATCGGGGTCTTTCTCGTGCTTTGAAAGGTAGTTGTAGTCAACTTTCGCCTTGTAGTACCCGATAGGCTCAAGGTATTCTTCGGGAATACCGATCCTCTTGGCAACTTCAAAAATTTTATCGGTATGCGCGGGATAAACCTGCTGCGCAATGTCGATGTCCGATGGGTTTGGAACTCTCTTTACTCCATCTCCTGTCATATTATTTCTCCTGAAAATAAGTTTTTATAAATATCAACCGCCGCGAACATAAGTTCACAGCGGTTTAATATTATCCTAGAACAAATTACCGAGTTCAATAGTCGGGCGGCGATGGACAGTGTCCTTGCCTTCCGGCGACGGGCGAAGCCCTGACCACTCTACGATGTCGGCGGCATCGGCGGCCTTGTTCAGCGTGTAGAGGTGAATGCCCTGCACGTCGGCGCACATAAACTTGTGAATCTGATTCACCGTCCATTCCTTGCCGGCTTTTTTGAAATCTTCGGCGTATTGCTTTGCCACTTCGGGGGACGCGCCGCGGGGAGCGGTATACTTGCCGATGATAGCGGCAAGACTGCGCGGAATGGCGCTCTCGTTCGGAATCATAGTGAGGGCTGAAATGTTCGGTCCGCCTTCGGTGAAACGCGCATTAAGGGCGGGCATAACGCCCAGCACTACCGGCAGATGAAAACCGGCGTGGCGAAGCTGCTTAATCCACTTTTCGTAGGCTTCTACATCGTGACAGGTCTGCGCTAGGCAGAATTCCGCGCCGGCATCCTGCTTTATACGCATAAAGGCCATATCAGACCAAGGGCTTCGCGCATCGGTGTGAATTTCAGGGTCGCCCGCACAGGCGATACAATAGTTGGGGTGTTTTTTGTGAACATAGTCCACCAACTGGCTGGCATAATGGAAAGTGCCGCCCGTCTTGACATCCGGTTTGCCTGTCGCCGGGTCAATGCGGTAGTCGCCGCGGAGAGCCAGTATGTTCTCGAGTCCGTGAGAGGCATACTCTTTAAGGTTGTCGTCGATGCTTTTCTCGGTCTCCATAATACAGGTGTAGTGCGTCATACAATTGATGCCCTGTTTTTGGACGTAGGAACAAACTTCCACGCTCTTACCCTTGTTGGTGCCGCCTGCACCATAGGTGCAACTGATGAAATCCGGGTCGTACTTCTTGCAAATATCAATTTCTTTCTGCAACTTTGGTACACCATCATCCTCTTTTGGGGGAAACACCTCAAATGACACCGTCATTTTTTTCTTTAGGATTTCTGCTATTCGCATATAACCTCCATGCCGTTTGCACACATCGGGCAAACGTAGATTCGGCTTGGCCGAATTTATTTTGATTTTTAAAACCGTAAGCGGCAAACACCCCTTATTTTCCGGTCTTGATTTAGTTTAGTGTATCAGAAAAAAAGCGCCTTGTCAAACATTTTGTGAATAACCACAAATTATAATGTCAGCTCTAAGGATAACGGGGGAAAATGATACAGTAGGGATAAAACTAAGCGCTGGAATCAGGGGAAGAGGGTAGATTTCCCCCCAACGTGACGCCTAAAAACGAACCTCCTCCGTCCTAAAGGGCGGAGGAGGTTCGTTCTATTCGGTACGCGCCTGCGTCTTATGTTCATCGGGTTTAGTCCCGGAAAGCTCTCCGTAACGCGGGAATTTTGATATGTCAAAGTAAAGATTGCCGCCCGCACTGTAGGTAAAGCCAGCCGC
>JAITIR010000030.1 GCA_031279285.1 Spirochaetaceae bacterium
CGATCTTCCGGATAGACCACGCCGGCCTCTGGCTTGTCAGGATAAGCGACACCCGCCCCTCAACCCGCGGCGCCGGCCAGGATAACCTCTCCGCCATCCTGCTGTTCACCGCAAAATGATAAAGAATCTTCCCGGGAACGCTTGCAAACCCTATGGTTTGCAAGCGATATTTTAAAATGTAACCGAAAAGCGGCTTGAAGAGGGGGCGCTTTTACACTATAGTGGCGCTATGCGCATATCCGTTGCCCAGATAAATTCAACAATTGGGGATTTTTCCGGTAACCGCGCGAAGATACTTGCCTTCGCGAGGAAGGCCAAGCACGAGCACGGCGCTGAACTGGCGCTGTTTCCGGAACTGGCGGTCTGCGGTTATCCGCCTATGGACCTACTGGATCAGGACTGTTTTGTGGAGCAGAACATCAGGTCGTTGCGGCTGTTGCAGCGGGAACTGCCCTCAGGTCTTGCGGTAGGGCTGGGCTATGTGAACCGCAACCTGTCGGTGCAGGGCAAGGCACTGGTGAACGCATTCGGCGTGATACTTGACGGAGAGCTTGTGTTTGAGCAGGTAAAGACACTGCTGCCTACCTACGATGTGTTTGACGAGGCGCGTAACTTTGAGCCTGCCTCAAGCTGGCCATGCTTTGGGTACAAAGGTGAGCGGATCGGCATCGCGATCTGTGAGGATGTGTGGCGTGAGACGGAGACGCCCGGAACGAAGTACGCGGAAGACCCTGTACGCCGCCTCCTGGACAGGGGTATCAGCCTGCTTGCCGTACCCTCCGCCTCGCCCTACTATGCGGGCAAACACCGAACCCGGCTTGAGCTTGCCGAAAGGATAGCGCGGCGCGGTGGGCTTCCCCTCATCTACATAAACGCCGTCGGCGCCAACGATTCGATCATTTTTGACGGGAGATCGTTTTTTATGGGGACGGACACGGGCGTAAAAACCGCCGCCCCCTTTGCCGAGGACATCGTAACGGTGGATTTGGATGCGTACCGCGGGGCCGGTCAAGACCAGCCATCTTACCCCGAAATAAAACCAACAGACGAAATTGACACGCTGGAAGACGCGCTCGTGATGGGAACACGCGAATACATGCAGAAGTGCGGGTTTACACGCGCCCATCTGGGGCTTTCAGGGGGGATAGATTCGGCGCTTGTCGCGTACCTCGCTGTGAGGGCGGTGGGGGCGGAGAATGTGGTAACGATAAGTATGCCGTCCCGTTTTTCATCGCAGGGGTCGCTAGACGATGCGGCCCTTCTGTCGGCGAACCTGGGCTGCCGTTACGAGGTTCTGCCGATAGAGCCGGTGTTTACGGCCTTTCTGTCAAGCCTTGAGGGGCTTTTCGAGGGCCGCCCATTCGACATTGCCGAAGAAAACCTGCAAGCCCGCATCCGCGGCAGCCTTCTGATGGCTTTTTCGAACAAATGGCAGTCGATGTTGCTTACGACGGGCAATAAAAGCGAGCTTGCTATGGGTTACTGCACGCTTTACGGCGACATGAACGGTGCTTTGGGGCCCATAGGCGACCTTTTCAAGACGGAAGTGTTCGCACTCTGCCGCAGAATCAACGAAAAATCGTTTGCGGCGGATGGAAAACTTGTGATTCCGCAGGCGATTCTCGACAAGCCGCCGTCCGCGGAGCTGCGTCCCGGCCAAAGGGACGAGGATAGCCTGCCGCCTTACGGCGAGCTTGACGAGATTCTTAAACTGTACCTGTTCAATAACCTGAGCGCGGACGAGATAGGCAAGCTGGGAAAGGACAGGGAACTGACGGCATGGATAATAAAAACTGTAGCGCGAGCCGAGTTTAAGAGACGGCAGGCTCCGCCCGTGCTGAAAGTATCGCCGCGCGCTTTCGGGATGGGACGGCGTATGCCCATTGCCCGCGCCCTCTACGAGAATTCCTCGTTTTCGGATTAACCATGATGCCGGAGTCTTACATTGATACCGTACAGGCGCCGACCTTTGCCGAATGTCAAAGGCTTGTGCGGGAACGGTATGGGGATCGGGCATATATTTTTAAGCACAAAACGGTCAGGAGCGGCGGTTTTTTGGGCATGTTTTCGAAAGAAAATGTGATAGCTTCGGTGGTTATCCCGCCTTTAAAGATGCCGGATCCGCCGAAACGTCCGCAGGACAGCCAAAAAAAGCCCATCGATCCGGGTCCAGATATAGGGGAAATTCTGGATCAGATCAAAGTTCTGGGCGATAAAATTGATACAAGACTTGCCTACCTTCCGCCCGCGCAGGTCAGCCCGGGTACAAAAGAGCATGAAACTCTTGTAAGACTCGGCAGCGATCTGGAACGGAACGACTTTAGCCCATCCTTCAGGCATGAAATTCTGGATCGTGTCCGCCGGGAATTTGTGCTTGAAGCGTTGAACGATTATGACGAGGTTCAGCAGAAAGTGTTGGCCTGGATGGGAGAGCGCATAAAAATACACAACGGCGGTGGGCCGCACAAGCGTCCGCGGGTGATCGTGCTTGTAGGCCCTACCGGTGTCGGCAAGACGACTACACTATGTAAACTTGCCGCAAGCCTGAAGTACTATCCCGACAACGGCAGCGAAAGGCAGGATATCAGCCTTATCACGGTAGATGTGTTCCGTATCGCCGCAGCATCTCAGCTTAAAGAACTGGCAGCCTGTCTGCAAGTTGATTGTACCGTTGCTTATGACCAGGATGAACTGAAAAAAGAATTGGCGCTCCGCTCCGATTCGCTTGATGCGGTACTGATAGATACGATAGGCCGCAGTCCGCGCGATTCTTTAGAGCTTGCAAAAATGAAGAAGATGCTTGAGGTCTGTGGGCCGGACGCTGAGGTCTACCTTACCTTCATGGCGTCGGCAAAATACTCGGACATTATCGAAACGATGCGGCAATTTGAGCCGTTCGGATACAGGGCCGTGATCGTCACCAAGCTGGACGAAACAAGGCAACTCGGTAACGTTATCTCGGCCCTGGCGGAGAGTTCCAAACCGCTTGCCTTCGTGACGAATGGCCAGCCCACCACCCCAAAGTATATCCAAAAGGCCGGCATTCTCAACTTATTAACAAACCTTGAGGGTTTTACGCTGGACCGCGAGCGCCTCGAAGCCCATTTCACGTACGGCGGCTTGTAGGCCGGCCTGCACCGCATGCCGGTGGGTTCCCACAAGTGGGCGGACTCTTAGGAACTGTACATAAATAATCTGTCTTGGGGTTTAATACCCCGCATACCCTTCCTTATCGGGTTATGCAAGTTGCAAAATGTCAGGCAAAACAGCTTGACGCTGTTTTGTGGCAGGGCGGTTCATTTAAGAGTTTTGGAACAGGCTTAATTGTTAAATGTTCAAAAGCGTCGCTTACGCTTTTTGCCCTTTCATGCGATATTATTTGTATGCCTAAACTTAATCGTGGTACAAAAACCAGGCTTTCGTTTATATTTATGCTGTTGTTCGTAGCGTGCGGCATGGAAACACCGCGTATCTTGATGATAGACCCGCACTTCGCGGTTGTCGGTCAGAATCTTACCATCATGGGAGAGGCTTTCGGCGATGAGCAGGGGGAGTCTTTTGTTACGATAGGCGGGGTAAGGCCGATCATGGCATCTTACCTTGAGTGGAGCGATAACAAGATAGTGCTGCGTATTCCGGATTTTGGAGAATCGGGGCTTATATACGTACACAGGCGGAATCACAGGAGTAACCCGGTGATGTTTTCGACCCTGGATTCCTTGCCTGCGTTCCCAAAATCACAGGTAAGCTACGCGCCGGTGATAATGCAGTTGCGTCCCGCTTCCGCCGCAATAGGGGAACTCATCGTGATACAGGGTAACGGTTTTGGCAGTAGACGGGACGGTGGCGCCGTGTTGTTCAACTGGGCGGTAGAGCCTCAGCCTTACACACCTGTGGAAGTTTCAACGGTCCCGCTTATCGAGGCGCACGGACATACAGGCGCTTACGAGGTGTGGAACGAGCACGAAATTCGTGTGCGCGTGTGCGATGGCGCCGCGAGCGGCATCGTACAGGTCTCTACGCCGTATGAAAAAAGCAACTCCATCCCCTTTGAAGTCGTCGCAAAACCGGGAGTCAAAACGATAAAGGACAAGCGCACCTACTCCATCTCATACTCGGTTGATGTGCGGGCCGAAAACGCCGCGCCGCCAAACAGCCTGTACCTGTGGTGCCCGTTTCCCGCATCTACCGCCGCTCAGTTAAACAAGGAAACGCTTTTAGGCAGTTCAAAACCCTTTGTCGAGGACTACCGCGGAGTGTCGCTGTACCGGCTTAGCGACCTGAAATCCGGGGACGGTAAGATTATTTCCGTTTCGTACCTTGTTGATGTCTACACCGTTGAAACGCAGGTGCGGCCCGAACAGGTTAAGCCTTACATCGATTCTCCTGTGCGCAAGACCTGGACGCTGCCTTCGGTTTTTGTGCCTTCGAACGATGCGACGGTGAAAGAACTTGCCGTGGTCTTTACCGGTAGGGAGTGGAATCCATACCTCAAGGCATATTCCATTTACAAACGCCTTTTGAAGGAATTCACGATGGCGTCGGGTATAACAGGGGACTCTGTCATTGAGGCCATATCCAAAAAAAGACTCGACCCCTATACGGCGGCAATGCTTTACTGCGCGCTCTGCCGCGCCGCTGGAATTCCGGCCATACCTGTAGCCGGGATTCTTTGCGTTCGAACCGGCAGCGCGCAGCCCCATTATTGGGTCGAATTCTGGATAGACGAATTCGGCTGGGTGCCTGTCGATCCCGCCCTTGGAGCCGGCGTCTTCCCGAATTTTACGGCCGACCCGGCGGCCTCAGTCCAGTTTACGTCCGGTGAATCTTTTAAACTGCGCGATGACCACGAAACGTACTATTTCGGAAACATGGACAACCAGCACTTGATATTCTCTTTCGGCGAGACAAATCTTTCACAGATAGATGTGCGGGGCCGCACGGCAAGCCGTGAGCTGAACTACGCGCTACAGAATATCTGGGAAGAGGCCTCCGGCGGCATAGAAGCGTACTCAAGCCACTGGAGCGATGTCAACGTGATAGGCGTCTATTCAAATTAGGGTTACCGGTCAGCAATCACTATCTTCTTCTTCCTCAAATTTCGACCTAAAAAGACGGACAAGGCGTTCAACCGCTTCCTGTTCATCTTCGCCTTCCGCGATTATTTTTATTTCGCTGTTGTACGACGCGCCCAGCGTGATGATGCCGAGAATCGACTTTGCATTTATCCGGTTTTCCCCTTGTTCAAAGTGTACGGATGACTTAAAGTCCTTTGTCAGTTTAACAAGCATCGAGGAGGGGCGGGCATGAATCCCGGCCCGGTTTATAACCTTTACAACCCTTTCAACCATTCTCTATATGTACCGTTAGGTGTCATGTTATATCATTCAATCCAAAGTATACGGAGCTTGAACTCTCGCTCTCTATCCATTTTAGTATGTTATGTTCAAATTCTTTAGCGGAATTGTATCCCATCTGTTTAAGGCGTTGATTCAGCACGGCGGTTTCTATCACTATGCGGCAGGTTTGTCCGAATTTTATCGGCAAGGTGAGCTTATGAATGCTTACCCCCAAAAGGTCAATAAATTCGTCCTTCGTTCCGAGCCGGTCGTAATTTTTTTTCGGGTCCCATTCTTCCAATTCTATTACAAGCTGAATCTGCTTACGGTTACGTATCGCGCCGACACCGAATATGTGCGTAATGTTTACGACGCCTATCCCGCGGATTTCCATGTGATGTCCGATTATTTTATTTGCGCCGGTTCCTGTAAGGGTATTTCCGTTTACACACTGTATCTTTATCGCGTCATCCGCAACCAGCCTGTGCCCGGCACGTATAAGTTCCAGCGCAATTTCGCTTTTTCCGATACCCGATTTACCAAGCAACAGTACACCCATGCCGAATACCTCGACCAAGACGCCGTGTACCGTTTTTTGCGGCGCAAATATGATTGAAAGGATACGCAGAAGCCGCACAACTAATTCTGTTGTAGCAAGGCCGGTTATAAGGATGGGGCAGTCCGCCCGCTCCGCTTCTTCGACGAAAAAGGGTTCAGGATGAAGGCCGGAGGTAAATACGCAACACGGTATATTGTAGCTGAATATTCTTTTGATGGAAGTTGTATTGTTTTCTGTAGCCAGTTTTTTCAGGTACGCGACTTCACCGCGTCCAAAAATCTGAATCCGGTCATTCGCAAAAACATCAAAGAAACCGGACAGGGCAAGCCCCGGCCTGTTTACTTCGGGAACTATTATTTCACGTGCCAAGCCCTTGCGTCCACAAAAACAGCTTAAATCCAGCGAATTGTGTTCCTTAAGGTCAAGCCCTATAAGGTCAAGAACCGTAAATTTTTTATCCATCATAACGCCAAAAGTCTACCACACATATTTTTCGGTTTGCAAGGCAGGCTGGCTTGCACCAAATACAATTTTTCACAGGCGCCGGAAATTGCCCGGAATTAAAATGCAAAGTATTCGACAACACGCTTTTTAGGCCTCGTGCCGCAAACTTGTTTGCATCTTCAGGGCGAGAGGATGTTCATCCTGTACGATTCCTGAAACACCGGATAAGAACCGCCGGCGGGTTTTCACAATAGGCAAAAAAACTTACAATTAACGCATGAAAAAGCGCCGTTTACCGCTTGGGGTGCAGAGTTTCTCCAAAATACGGGAAGCAGAATGTGTTTACGTTGACAAAACCGAGAAGATTTATCAGTTGGTTACCGAGTCGATGGGGCCTGTATTCCTGACCCGTCCGCGGCGCTTTGGGAAGAGCCTCCTCTGTTCCACTCTCGTCGAACTGTTTGAAGGACGGCGGGAACTGTTCAAAGGGCTTGCAATAGACTCGCTTGACTGGGACTGGAAGAAACACCCCGTCATACACATAGACCTGAGTCCGGCAGATTATTTAGGCGGCAAGGTAGAACTGTTGTCCGTCGTCCGCAGGTACTTAAACGAAGCGGCGGAAAGAATCGGAGTACAGTTAACTGACGACACGATACCCGGTCAGTTTCAAGGACTAATCATTAATGGTTGCAAATCACGGAACGAAAAGGTTGTCGTAATTATCGACGAGTACGACAAGCCCTTGCTTGACACGATAAACGACCGTGAGATACATGAAGAGTTAAAAAACATGCTGCGCGGCTTCTACGGTGTGCTCAAGGCCAGCGATCGATTCCTGCGTTTTGTGCTGCTGACCGGCGTCACAAAGTTTTCCCAGGTGAGTATTTTTTCACAGTTGAACAACCTGTCCGATATTTCTCTGGACAGCGATTACTGCGATCTGTGCGGCATAACGCAGGAAGAGATGGAAGCCTGCTTTGAACCGGAAATAGAACGGATTGTCGCTGATAAGGGCATGGACAGGCGGGAGTATGTGGACAAGTTAAGGCGCTTTTACAACGGTTACCGTTTCTCAAAAAAAGACCTTACCGTGTACAACCCGTTCGGACTGCTGAATCATTTTAATAAACATGGGGATTTTGGCGCATACTGGTTTGCGACCGGGACTCCGACCTTTTTGATAAAGCTGATCGAGGCGCAAAAGGTAGACATACTGGGTCTGGAAGAAAATAAAATTTCCGACGCTGATTTTCAGAAATTCGATGTAGAGAACATGAATGTTACGGCTGTGCTGTACCAATCCGGGTATCTTACGATTAAGGATTATGATGATGATGTGGGCGTGTACACGCTGGACTATCCGAATGAAGAGGTACGATGCGCGTTTGCCAAATCTTTGCTGGATCATTTCTGTAAGCTGCCTGGAGATGAATCCTCGCAAAGCTCGATAGCGACAGCTCTGTCCGGCGGCGATGCGGAGAAGGCGATGAATGTGGTGCGGACTATATTCGCGTCTATACCTTACGGCATACATTTGAAGGACGAAAGGTACTACCAGACGATAGTACATTTGGTATTCAGGATGATGGGGCTCCGGTGCCTGTCCGAGGTGCAGACTGCTGACGGGCGTATAGACACGCTTGTAGAGACGAGGAGGTATGTATACTGCTTCGAGTTCAAGCTGAACGGGAGCGCTGAAGAGGCATTGGCGCAGATTGACAGTAAGGACTACCTACTGCCCTGGCATGGGAGCGGGAAGAAGCTGTTCAAGGTGGGCGTAAGTTTTGATTACGAGAAGCGCAACGTAAAGGAATGGAGAATCAGTGAGCAGTATGGGGCTTGATGCTAAGTGGGGATGTACGTCTGGATTGCCGGTTTCTGTGAAGGAAACCGGCAGCTTATCTACCTCAGCCGTTACAACAGCGGGATCATACGTTTCACCAACGGCGGCTTTGCTGAGGCTGCCTCTGATTTTAAGAGGGCGCTGGAGGTGGACGGATCGCGTGTTGACGCCAAACTTAACTTTGAGCTGAGTGTGCTGTCGTTGATGCGGGAAAGGGAAAGCGCTCATGTCAGAGCAACTCGGAGATACAACGGATGGATAACATGAAAAACAGGGCGGTGCCGGACGGAGGCGCGCCCCCATTGAGACAGATAGAAATATTCGATACGACACTGCGGGACGGAGCGCAGGGTGAGGGAATCAGTTTTTCCGTGCAGGATAAACTTGCGATAACGGGGGCGCTGGACGAGCTTGGCGCAGCGTGGATAGAGGCCGGGAATCCGGGCAGCAACCCAAAAGATGTTGACTTCTTCAGGCTGGTAAAAAAAACGCGGCTTATGAACGCCCGTCTTTGCGCGTTTGGCTCTACACGGAAGAAGGGGGCGCGGGCGGAAGATGACGAACAGCTTGCCAGCCTTCTTTCGGCGGATACGGAATTTGTCGTGGTCTTTGGGAAAGCGTCAACGCTGCACGTCAGGGAGGTGTTAAAGGCAAGCCTGGATGAGAATCTGGCGATGATTGCCGAGACGGTACAGTTCCTGCGGAGGGAAGGCAGGACGGTCTTTTTTGACGCGGAACACTTTTTTGACGGCATCGCCCAGAACCGTGACTACGCACTTAAAAGTATAATGACGGCGGCGGAGGCGGGCGCGGCGCGTATAATCCTCTGCGACACCAACGGCGGCAGCTTTCCCGGCGCGGTAACGGAGGGAACGCGCGCCGCCGCGCAGTGTCTTGCGGAACACCCCGCTGCGCCGTTGCTCGGCATACACGCGCACAACGATTCGGGTCTCGCCATCGCCTGCTCCATTGCGGCGGTGGAAGCCGGCTGTATTCAGGTGCAGGGGACGCTCCTCGGCTTTGGGGAACGTTGCGGCAACACCTGCCTAGCCGCGTTGATTCCGAGCCTCCAGTGCAAGATGGGCCTGCGCTGCCTGCCTGACGGAAAGCTGTCACATCTTACAGAAATCAGCAGGCGGGTGGCGGAAATCGTCAACTGTACGTTGAGTGACGATATGCCGTACATCGGGACGCACGCCTTTTCACACAAGGCGGGTATGCACGCGGACGCGATCCTGAAAGTGCGCTCCTCGTTTGAACATTTAGACCCGGATTTGGTCGGCAACGGGCGGCACTTTCTGATGAGTGAACAGGGGGGCAGGGCCGCGATAGCGGAGCGCGTCGGCAAGCTGGCCGGAGGCATCAGCAAGTCCCACCCGGCGATAGGCGCGCTTTCGCGCCGCCTCAAGGCGCTGGAGGCGGAGGGCTGGGCCTTTGACGGGGCGGACGCCAGCTTTGAAATCTTGGTGTACAAAGAATTGGGCCTGTACAGGAATTTTTTTGAAATCATCGCGTACAGGGTACAGAGCGAACATCCGGCGGGCAAGCTGATGGAATGCTGCCACGCCTGGGTAAAGGTCTTTGTAAACGGCCAGTACGAGATAGCCGCGGCGGAGGGGGACGGCCCCGTCAACGCGCTTGACGGGGCGCTGCGGCGCAGCCTGCTCCGCTTCTACCCTGAGCTCGCGAAGATGCGGCTATCCGACTACAAGGTGCGCGTAATAGACGGCAAACAAGCGACCGCGGCCAAGGTTCGCGTCCTGATAGAATCAACGGACGGCGTTTCCGCCTGGACAACGGTAGGCGTTTCCGCCGACATAATCGACGCAAGCCGCCTCGCACTCGCCGACTCCATCGAATACTACCTGCCACGTGCAAAACAATTACACAGTGAATAGCGACGCCTACCTCTTACTCGTTCACTGGATTCACTCTCCAAAAAGTGACTGACACCACTAAGGAAGCACTGATTTATTCAATCGAGAATGCGCCAACCGCGTTGGCGCATTCGGTGCTACTTTAACGCAAGGTAAACAAAGTTTACCCCATTTGCGCAATGAAATGAGCAAATACATTAGGGAAACGCGATTAGCGTCAAGTTAATCAGCGT
>JAITIR010000047.1 GCA_031279285.1 Spirochaetaceae bacterium
CTTCCTTATCGGGTTGGGCAAGCGGCAAAACGTCAGGGCAACGCTGATTAACTTGAGGCCAATCATCGTTGCCCTATGTATTTGCTCATTTCATTACGCAAATGTGTCAACAAAGTTGATATTCGCATTAAAGCAGCACCGATTTATGCGCATTCGCATAAATCAGTGCTTTCTTAGGCAAAACAGCTTAACGCTGTTTTGTGGCGGGGCGGTTCATTTCCTAATTGCGTAAGCAATTGTACTTGTTCGACAAACTTGTCGATCGTCTCCCAAGTCTCATAAAATGCTGTGCATTTCATTTATGAACAGGTCCTAATGATGAGCGAAGGCGGCCGTCCGCTTACCTATGGGGATGCGGGAAAGGCGTCAAAACCGTGTTCTTTCAGACGCGCTATAGTGCTTTTTACAGTAGCGCCTTCGGGTATGCTGACCGATACCGCCCAGTACGAAGTTCCGTCCACGGTGCGGGTGGCCAGCGCCGCGTTAAAACCGCCCGCTTTCAGGCGCTCAGCCTGTAAAGCGGCGTTTTGCTTTTCCCTGTACAGGCCGGCCTGGAGCGGGCGGGAAACCTTCCTTGTCGTAGCGGAGGCGGCTTGCGTAGCGGTGCGGGCGGAAGCCAGGTTTCTGGGGGCAGGCTGATCGGCGTCAACTCGGACATCCCCTGAGGACGCAACGGCGCGAAACTCCTCCCTGCCTGGGAACAGAAGCCAGTAGGCCGTCGTAAGCGCGGAAACAACTTTAGGGCCGTTGCCGCCGTCCGCCGTGGAACAGGCCTCCGGGCTGTCGGGAAATTCCTTAAGTAATTTTGTCCTGTAATCGTTAACGCCGCCCGCCCGCCAAAGCGTGTAGTAAATTGCGGGCCGGTACAAAATGTAGTCCGGATTCTCCGCAATCGCGGCAAGAGCCGCCGTATTGCCGTTATGAAGGGCCTCTATCTGGCCGTGTAGGTAGACGGCCCTTACGGAAATGTTTTTATCGTCACGGGATGTAAGAAGGAGCAGCTTTACAATGGCGTCCGCCTTGTCCCAGTCCCCGATGGAAACATAGCAGGCCGCGCTCTCAGCCAGCGCGGTATCGTCCCGTTTTTCCGGATTCGCATGCGCCGCGTTTTCCCAGGCCGTAGCCGCCTTTTCGATGTCGCCGGACAGGTAAAGGAGTCTCGCCAACTGCTTGTAAGCGTCGTGCTTTTTCCCGGCGTCTGCCCCGGAACTTTCCAACTCCGTAACGGCGGCCCGGAACTCGTCCCCGATATAGAACGGCTTTGTTTGAGTCACATCGCCGTTTTCAAGCGCGGCGGTGACGCAGCCCAAAGCAACGCAGAGGCTCGCCGCAAAAAGTGTAATTTTTTTTGACAAAAGCATCATACCCATTATCGGCATTTTCCGGTCAAATTTTGACCCGCCAGGCTCGCCGGCAGGCTTAACATACACAGCCAACTGGGGCGACGCTGCTACGCCAACATTGTTGGCCGCTTGCAAGCTAGACCAAACATTAATAAACTCATCATCATGGTTGCAAAAACCCAGACCCCGCGTGTTAAACGACTCTACCTTAATGAACCGTCACGCCGCGAATGAGAAAAAATCATGGAAGCGCTATACAGTGATAAACCGGCCCTCTACGGCCTTGATATAGATTCAGTTATTTTTGACGAAAAACGGATCGATACGATGCCGCCAGACCGGGCCCAAAGGATACGTTCCTTACGTTTTTTGGACGATAGGAAGAGGTCTTTCGCGGCGGGGCTACTGCTGGAGGCCGCGCTGGGACGGGAGGCGCTGTTCCGCATCCGCAGGTACGATAACGGCAAGCCTTACATTGACGGCGGGCCGTGCTTCAGCATCTCACATTCGGGAAACTGGGCTGTTCTTGCCGTCTGCCGGGAAAACACCGGCTTTGACATCGAGTTTGCCGGGGCGGGCCGTGATACCGCCCTAATAGCGCGGCACGCCTTCCAACCTGAAGAGATCGAGGCGGCGGGGTGTGACGCCGGCATGTTTTACAGGATATGGACGGCCAAGGAATCCTACCTCAAGATGTTGGGCTGCTACCCACTATCCATATCAGGCTTTTGCGTTCAGTTGGAGGGCGAAGCGGGCCGCGTAAAAGGCAGTGCCGGTACAGAAATCCGCTTTTTTGAACAGTTTGACGGGTACGCGGCGGCGGTTTCCGCGCCCGCCGGCACGGAGTGGCCGCGCGAGCTAACGGTACTGTCCGGTATTTAGCTTGAAACGACGGAGCTTGGCGGGAAAACCACGCTGACAGGGCTGTACGTAAAACCGCCCGGTACCATTTGCGGAAGGAGCGTTCAACAGGAGTATGGCTAAACAGGTTTATATAGTAGGCGCCGGGCCGGGCGGCGAAGGGCTTTTGACTGGCGAGGCACGGGAGGCGCTGGCAGGGAGCGAATGTGTGATAGGGGCGCGGCGGCTTTTGGACTCGTTTGCGGCGCTTGTACAGGGCAGGGAGACGCTTGCCCTTACCGTGGGTGAGGCCGTGATCGAGGCGATAAGGGACGGTGGGCGGCGTGTGTACGCGGTGCTGGTATCGGGAGACAGCGGTTTCTTTTCGCTCTGCAAACGGCTCTTTCCGCTCGCAAGGGCGGAAGGCTGGGAAGTCCGCGTTCTATGCGGAATAAGTTCGGTCGCGTACTTCGCATCCCGGCTCGGCATCCCTTACGACGACGCGGTTTTGATTAGCTTTCATGGGAGGTTGCGGCCTGGCTGCGTCGGGGTGGAACGGGAGCGGCTCTTGAACGAGTTGACCGGGCTTGCCGCGCAAAACGGTAAGTGCTTTTTTTTGACGGACGGTGAACTGTCGCCTGAGCTTGTGTGCGGCACTCTGGCCGGGCGGGGCCTTGGGGAACTTCGCATAAGTGTCGGCGAAAGGCTCTCCCACCAGGACGAAAAAATATCTACAGGCACGGCGGACAGCCTGCTGAAGACGGAATTCAGCGCTCCAAATATAATTTGCGTGGAAAATGACGGAGCCGGGAAGTACCCGTGTACAAATTTGCGGGATACGGACTTTTTTAGAGCTTCCGTACCGATGACAAAGGAGGATGTGCGTACGGTAAGTCTGGCAAAACTGCGCCTGAGACCGGATTCGATCTGCTGGGACATCGGCGCCGGAACAGGTTCGGTATCCTGCGTGGCGGCGCTGGCCGCTCCTTACGGCAGAGTGTACGCGGTGGAACGGGAATCTGACGCGGTAGACCTGATCAGACGGAACAAACAAAAGTTTGGCCTCTACAACCTTGAGCTTGTGGAAGGCGCCGCCCCCGCCGCCCTTGCCGCCTTGCCCCGCCCTGATTCCGTGTTTATAGGCGGAACGGGCGGCGCGCTTCGGGCCATAATGTGGGAAATACTAGCCAAAAATCCCGGCGTCCGTACCGTGATAAACGCGATTACGCTTGAAACCCTTGCCGAGGCCCGGATGCTTATCGAGGAAAACGGCTTTCCTGACGTGGAAATGGTGCAGATCGGGGTAAACACGGTCCAAAAAGCGGGACAATACAGTATGCTGAAGGCACAGAATCCGGTTTTTGTGATAAGTTTTGGCGGGGCTGCATGAAAAATCTGCCGAGGATCATGGTTTCCGGCGGCGGGAGCGACTCGGGGAAGACGACGCTGACCTGCGCCCTCCTGGATCTGTTCTCGCGGCGCGGCCTTAAAACCGCTGCCTTTAAGTGCGGGCCCGACTACATAGATCCTATGTTCCACCGCGAGACGCAGGGGACATATTCGTCAAACCTTGATCTTTACATGCTGGGCGAAGATACCGTTTGCCGTCTGCTACTTGAAAACGGAGCCGGGGCCGACATTGCCGTTCTTGAAGGCGTGATGGGTTTTTATGACGGGGTTGGCGGTGGCACGGCGGAAGCAAGTGCGTGGCATCTGTCCCAGCTTACCGAAACGCCGGTACTGCTTGTAGAGAACTGCAAAGGAAGCTCCCTCACCGCGGCGGCCCGCATCAAGGGCATTGCCGGGTTCAGACGGAACAACATACGCGCCGTGCTGTTGAATAATGCCGGCGAGGTGCTTTTCGGCATGGTAAAGCCGGAGATAGAACGTGAAACCGGCCTCTACGTGGCGGGCTGCCTGCCTTATATGCCGGAATGTGCGATAGAAAGCCGCCATTTGGGGCTGGTAACGGCGGCAGAAATTAGGGGTTTGCGTCAAAAGATCGCGCGGCTTGCCGATGCTGTCGAAAAAACAGTTGATATTGACGCGATTCTGGCGGTGGCGGCCACCGCGCCTTTGCTAAAAGACAGTTCCCCGGCAAAAACCGCGCCGCCGTCCAAAAAGAGGCCGCGCATAGCGGTGGCGCGTGACAGGGCTTTTTGCTTTTACTACGAGGACGGTCTCCGCCTGCTCGAAAAGCTGGGGGCTGAATTAGTCAATTTCAGCCCGCTTAACGATGCAACGCTGCCGCCCTCGACAGACGGCCTCATACTTGGCGGCGGCTACCCGGAACTGTACGCGGCGGAACTATCATCAAACGTAACGATGCTTGACTCGGTACGGGACGCGGTGAAAGGCGGTCTGCCCACCCTGGCCGAATGCGGCGGCTTCATGTACCTGCACCGTGAACTGGAGGGCACGGATGGCAAGCGTTACCCGCTTGCCGCCGTGATCGACGCAGGCTGCGAAAAAAAGTCTCGCCTTGTCCGTTTTGGCTACGCCGAATTTACCGCGAATGTTGACAACCTGCTCTGCCGGGCAGGTGAAACGTTGCGCGGGCATGAGTTCCATTACTGGGACAGCGGAGAGGCAGGCTCAGGTTTTACCGCTGTAAAACCTGTTTCCGGCAAAAGCTGGAACTGCATAGTCGCCACGGAAACACTGTTTGCCGGTTTTCCCCACTTTCACTTTTGCGCGGCGCCCGAAACGGCGGAACGCTTTTTGAACAAATGCTGTGAACGGTGAAGCGCATACAGACCTGCTGAGGCTGCCGGAAAAGTAGCCGCACATCAAAAACTGTGGTATACAGTATCTACTATAGGCCCGTTATAAATACTTTGATATGTCCTGGCAGCCTGCTGCACAGGGATTGTTCCCGGGTATTGCTGAAATGTTACGCTCTGGGATTAATCGGCGGAGAAACTGATAGCGCAGCATATCCAGTTGGATAAGCAGGCAAAAGGGGAGACGGACTTACGTTGGGCTGCCTACCCATACGTGTACGACGTGAACTCCAAAGATACCGCGCAGCAAATTGTTGTTATCTTAGCTAAAAAACCTGGCCGCTATTGTGTCGTTTGGGTCTATGTCTAGGACCCTGCGGAACAGGGCGGCGGCTTCTGTTTCATGCCCTGTTCTGAGTTCCAGCACCGCCAGGTTTGAAATAAGTTTTGTGTTTTTGGCATCTTCCGACAGCGCGCTTTCCAGATGACGGCGGGCGCCGGCATAGTCTCCACTTTCCATCAGGCATATCGCAAGCTCGTTGCTCGTGTCGGGACAGAGACCGCCTGCTTCCACAGACTTGTGGAAGCAGGCGGCGGCATCTTTCCAGCGTTTCAGCCTGCGGAGCGCCCAGCCGAGCATGAACCAACCGTTCCAAGAATCAGGGTGACGCTCCAGGAATTTACGCAGCTTCCCCATACCGGCCTCTTCGTTACTGCCGCTTATCAGCCGGTACGCCTCCATGTAGTCCGGCTCGCCTGAGGCGCCGCAGGCTTCGGCATCTTCATCAAGCATAGCTTTCAGCGCCGTCACTTCGGGAGAGCCTGGGAAGAGGCCCAGAAGCGCCTCAATAGCCTCACGCGCCTTGCCGTAAGCGCCGTTTTGAGCATGCGTTATCGCGGCCGCCCTAAATTCTGCCAGTATGCCGGGCTTGAACGCAAGCACAAAACTTCGGTAGTATTCGGAAACCTCATCGCCAGCCTTGCCTGCCGCCGCGTAGCGACAGATAACACGAATCATCCCGGCCACTATCATCTCTATCGTAAGATTCTCCAACGCGGCAGGCAGTGAGGCTTCCGATCCGGCAGCGAAACTTATTTCAACAGGTATCGGGATGGAAGTCTTTAAAGGAACCCCGGCCGCCGCGCATTTTAATGCGAGGCTTTCGGATACGGGCAGGAAGACAACTTTAATCACGGCGCCGTCATCGTCCCGGCTGACAGTAAAGTCATGTTTAACATCCCTGCCGTCACGGCGGACGCCGGTATCAGGCATCAACCGTTAGGCACAGAGGAGGCGGCAGGCGCGTCCGCCGTATCGACGCCAGGCATGGGACGGTTTGTCCGGGTATCCGTTCTTATTGTGTTAAGGTAATCGCTCAACCGCACCTTGTACGTCATAGGCACAGGGTCATTGTAGAGTATATTTAACACAACCATATCTTTACGTTCCGCTACTTTTTCGATATCTATGGACTTTCCGATAATGCTGTAGCTTTCGGTAGGTTCATCAAACTCAAATTTTATCGTGATCTGCTTGTTTATCAGGAATTTCGATAAACCGAGCATGATAATGCGCGCTCCTGTAAAAGAGATATCCCGCAGTATGCATCGCCGCGGCACACCGTCTATCGTAACACCGACCTCTTTTGGCGTAAGATGCAGCTTGCGCATTGTTTCTGGCGTTATCGTTATACGCTCGTCCTTGCGTTTGGTAAAACTTTTGTTTGCTTCGATGATCCGCCCTACAATCTCGATCAGGTCGTCCGGTGGACGCTGTGAAAATTGTAGCGTGAACATGGACATATCGGGACCCGCATCGTACGGTGCGGAACCGGCCACACGGGCGGTTACCAAAAAAGCTACCTGTTCACCGCTGGAAGGCACTTTGAAGCAGAATTTTATGCTTGCCGAATTATTAGTCTCTTTCAGCTTATCCATCAAGCCCGATTTATTGCTTGCTACTATCTTTGCTTCCTCAAAACTCGTCGAATATATAACGCACGGGAAAAAATCCGAACCGCATTTCAGAATGATCTGCTTTGCCTGCAAACCTGTTACCTGGATAACCTCTTTATGAAAGGTTATAGGTATATTCCTGAATTCAGCATAGTAGTCTTGTATTTTTTGTCGTGGTAATACTGCCATACTTTCTTTATAATACAGTGTTTTTGAATTTTTGTAAAGGCGGCGCATTGCCTCATCAAAAATGTTCCCCAAATTATAATGAACCTCCCCGCCGCAAACTTGTTTGCGACTTCAGTGCGGAGGAACTTCGTTTTTCAGCCATGTGATGAGTTTAGTGTTGTTTGGCTTAGGCCGCCATCACAATTTGTCGTGATATAATTACTATTTTCCTACTTGACATATATGAATAATATTGTTATTGTCCTATGGTTTTATGGGTAAACCTTTGACAGGAGCGTAATTTGTATACTGTAGATTCGAAAAAAGCCGTCAATTTGCTAAAAACGGCAAGTCATCCCTGTTTTTCCGGCTGCGGCGGCGGACATAGCCGCGTACACCTTCCCATAGCTCCTGCCTGCAACATACAGTGCAACTACTGTGTGCGCAAATACGACTGTCCCAATGAAAGCCGTCCAGGTGTTACTGCAAAGGTTTTATCGCCGCACCAGGCGTTGGAACGTTACCTCCTAGTAAAAGAAAAGATCGGGAAGCCGGATGTTGTGGGTATAGCGGGGCCTGGTGACGCCCTCGCAAATTTCCAAGCGCTCAAGGAGACTCTCATCCTTGTGCGTCAGATTGAACCGGAAATTACGTTCTGTATTTCAACCAACGGGCTGGCGTTGCCTATGTATGCCGGCGAACTTGAAGACCTGGGCGTCTCCCACGTCACGGTAACGGTAAACGCCGTGGCCCCTGTCATAGGAAAGCGTATTTACCGCTACGTGCGGTTTAATGACAGAAACTACATGGGCATTGATGCGGCAAAGGCGCTTCAGGAGAATCAGCTTGATGGAATAAGACGCATTGTGGATATGGGCATGGTCTGCAAGGTAAATATCGTGATGCTGGCTGGGATAAACGATGCGCACATCCCGGATGTTGTCAAAACCGTTGCCGGGCTGGGGGTGGCTATGTCAAACATAATGCAGCTTATCCCGGTCAAGGGCAGTATATTTGAACATCTACCGCTTGTAAGCAACACGGACATCACAAGAATGCGGAAACAATGCGAGGGGATACTTCCACAGATGTACCATTGCAGGCAGTGCCGGGCCGATGCCGCAGGCACGCTGGACAACGATATTTCGCTTTCGTTAAACAGCAGCGCGGAGCCACCGGCAAAAACAAAGCGCACTTATTCGGATAATCCCCTGCGCTTCGCCGTAGCATCAAAGAACGGCTACCTGGTGGATCAGCATTTCGGCCACACCGTCGCATTTTATGTTTATGAATACTCGCGTGGACAGGTAACTTTCTTTGAACGCCGTGAGATTCCACGCTACTGTTCCGGGCCGGAAGGGTGCGGGGATCGAGGGGAGATGATGAAGACTATTATATCCGTAATAGAAGACTGTACGGGTGTGATTGCCGTGCGCATAGGGGAAATGCCCAGATCAATTCTGGCCGAAAAAGGAATACGGTTTTTTATGACCTACGACTATGCTACCACCGCGGTTGGCATTGCGGCGGAACAAGTTACGGAGAGCGTCTGCGGCATCGAATAGGTTTCCATCTGTTGTTAAAAGCAGCGCACTGAATATTTCGGCTGTTTCAGCAATGTAGGGACAGCGGCCCGCAGAACGGCGGGGCTCATTCTCCCGACACCTGCATATCAACGATAAAGGCCACACGGTAAGTCTTGCCCTTCTCTATCGTAACGGTTTTGATGATAGTATAATCGCTCAACTGTATGCGGACATCGTGTATGCCGGGATCGACGGCAAGCGGCGCGTTCGTCCGCATGACAGGCGTGTTGTCAATAAATATACGGGCAAGCGCCGGCGCTTCAAATATGACGAGCGGGGTTAAATCCTGTAGTGTGACAGAAAGGCTCAGCGTTTTGCCGCGTTCTATTACAAAACGGCGGTTTTCGGTGCGGTAGTCCGGGGAGAGCAGCGTAAGGGTATGCTCGCCTTCCTTAACCAGTGTTTCCACGTCTGAGTTTTCAACAACCTGATCGTCAATAAGCACCGTATAGCTTCCGTTAGGCGGGAATTCGGGACGGTGCACACTGATGCTCAACGCGCCCTCATCACTGAATACCGGTTTAACGTTAAGCTGGAAACGCATAGACTCTATTTCCCTGCTCCAGCCTTTCGCCGTCGGCGTTAACCTGAAAAGAAGCGGAAAACTTTCCGGCGGGACAGGCGCCTTGAGTAGCGTCATGTACGGAGTGCCGCGCAGCCCGTGCTGTGTGTGCAGCGGTATCTGGTATACGGTTTGTATTTTGTTCGGAATGGGACCGACCAGGACGGGCGTACATTCAATTTCGGCAGGGTTTGTTACAGGCTCGCTGTCCAGGTTTGAATATAGCCCGAAAGCCAGGCTGCCTTGATGGGGTAGCCATGTTTGCGGTGCGGTAAATTCCAGTTCTACGCCGCGTATGAAACGTACATCTTGCTGAAGGAAGATCAGCACGGAGTCGTTGTATGCGAGCGAAATGGAGACACCGGCTGGTATATCGCTGTTCACCTCAATTCTATCTTTGACAAGAACGCGTACTCTTTCGGCGTACAGCACAGAATTCAGAAGAAATAATACAAAAAACACACAAATTTTGATATTTCCCATCTATTTTTTTCCTCCCCCTGCCCCGCCTAACAGCCTGGCCGGGTCCTGGGCTTTGCCGTCCTGCCGTAATTCGAAATGAAGGTGAGGACCCGTAGATAGGCCGGTAGAACCCACCCGTCCTATCAGTATGCCCGCTTTTACCTTGGTTCGCAAGGCTGTGTTTATACTGGAAAGATGACCGTACAGACTCGTCCAGCCCCCGTCATGGGCTATCACGACATACTTTCCGTAAACGGAATTTTCGGACGTTTCTATTACGGTCCCGTCCCGGCAGGCGTAAACTTCTGTACCGGTGGGGGCGGCGAGATCGAGGCCGTTGTGTGATGAAAGCCGTCCGCTGATCGGGCTTACCCGCCGCCCAAAGGCGCTTGTCAGCGTGAACTTCTGTAAAGGAAAGCGGAAAAAACCGGGATAGAGGAAAAACGTCCTTTCGTTTGGGGTAAAGCTATCGCCTGGGATGAATCTGTAGCGCCGCTTTCCTTCCGGCAGGTTTACCGTTATGACCGCACCCGTCCGGGTGTCCCTGCCGGACAGTATCAGTTTCTCAAGATCGCTTTCCGCGTCTTCCGGTATAAAAATGCCTGGGATTGAGGGAAGTATTAGCGTCCCGCACGGGAATGACGGTATATGGGAGAACCTGTTAAGTGTGGCTATCGTATCGTAAGGTATGTTGCATCTGGCCGCAATCCGCAAGAAATCGTCCTCCTCCGACGGGATGTAGGCGTAGAGTGTAAGCCGCCGCGCTATCTCTTCCGCACCGGCGACCCTGTTTATAGAGAATACCGCCTTCCGCCCCAGCGCGACATCCTCAGAATACTGCCGGAATGTAAGGTCCCGTCCATCCAGGCGCTCGATCAGCGGCAACGCGCCGGCATTCTCCTCACCGTGAATGAGCGGAACAAGGAACAGCGCTGTGAACAAAAACACAACAAATTTTGTGCCCGCGTTCAATTTTTTTATGTAAAAACCGGAGAAATTACTGTTGGAAAGAAAAACTTTAATGCCGCGTATTCTGTACATAGCGCGACAAACCGTAAGCGGCATATACCAATTAAGCTCCCGGCCGCATAGCCAGCCCGCCCGTAACCGCTTGTGCAAAAAGAGCCGGGGCGTGAGCCCCGGCCCCACGTAACGCGGTTGCTAAACCTCTTTGATAGCTTCTGTTGGACAGGAATCTACACAAGTGCCGCAATCGGCGCACTTTTCAGGGTCAATCCAACGGATTCCGTCCTTCTCGGAAATAGCTTCCGATGGACAGTCGTCTTCGCAAGTACCGCAGTTAACGCACTCTTCAGTAACTTTGTAAGCCATAAAACACCTCTCAAATTAAGATTTTTAAAAATCATACAACCAAATGAAAGAGAATTCAAGTAAAATTGACATCTCCGGCATGATAAACACATAGACTTAAACATAGGAAAAAATGAGTACCGGAAGCAAGGTATAAGACAGGGACTGTATATAGTTATACGAAATGCCCGAACAAATTTATCGAATACACCGCGTCCATGCGGCGCAAATGAAACAGCCATAAATTAAACTTATTCTGTCTTGGGGCATTAAACCACATGGCAGAATAGACTATTTGATACATTTTACTATTCTACGTCTCTGGAACAATGTTCAATTTTCTCTTGCATACCAGCAATAATTGACTCTTTCATTCCCGGGATTGAGTTTAGATAAAGCGTTTCTTCAATGGGTCGCATAAACCTGTCAAGCTATTCCAGCACTTGATAAACTAATTTTCGATTTTTTCTTGACGGTTCGAAAATTCCGATTGTATAATAAATCACTAAAACGTTTTAGTTAAAAAATGATGGAAAAACGGGTTACCATAAAAGATATTGCCGCACAGGCGGGCGTTTCTCTTGGGGCTGTACACTGCGCCTTGCTGGGGAAAAAGGGTGTCGGCGCCGAAACCAGGCAGCGGATCATCAAGATAGCAAAAGACGTGAATTACCTTCCCAATTCAAGCGCCGCGGCCATCAAACGCAAGCAACTGCGGGTTGCGGCAGCCTTTCCCACCACCACCAACGACAACCGCTTTTTCTACACCGCTATTTGGCAGGGAATCCGTGATTTCTTTGCGTCCCAGGCCGATCTGAATATACGCTGTATCGAGGTTCCTTTTAGCGGAATAATCAACAGTTACTCGGATGAAATCACAGAACTTATGGACCGCACCGAGATTCACGGCCTCATTTCTGTAGGTTTTATGGATAACCGTGGGAAAATTTCCCTTCAAAGCCTTATCGACAAAGATATCCCCGTGATTCTGGTTACCAACGATATTCCCCTTTCGGGGAGATTGTGCTGTGTGCAGCCCGATTATAGGGTCACCGGCCGTATGTTGGCGGAATGTATTACCCGTCAAATCCCCAGGGACGCGGGCATTCTGATTTGGGCGGGCGATGTACTTATGCCTTCCCACTACATGACTGTGGAAGGCTTTGATTCCTGGCTGTCCGATAAACAACTGGGGAACCCTTTGTACAAAATTCATGTCAGCGGCGCAAAGGATATGGATATAGAAAACATAGCGCGTGCCCTTAAACAAAAAGCTCCGGCCGCCGCTTGCTGCATTAATGCCCGTGGAAGCGTAATCCTGGGTAATGCCATCGTAGAAACCGGGCTGGCGGGAAAGATCGTTTCGGTAGGTTGTGACATCTTTGAAGAAAACCTGCGCTTCCTCCGTGAGGGTGTATTTACCAATTTGCTCCATAAAAACGCGTACCTACAGGCTTATATGGCCTCCAAATATATGGTCGACTACTTGGTAAAAGATATAAGACCCCCTTCGGATCTTATCTACGTAAACAGTGAAATTATTTTTGAGAGCAATGCTTCATTATGTAATAATGGCTTTACCCAGTTACTGCTCTAGGAATCTGCGGGTATCGACTCTTTGGACGGCGCGGGTTCCGGAGCATTCTGGATAAAAATAATTTATGTTTTCAGGAGGAAAACAATGAAAAAATTACTGTTGGTTTTTTTGGGAATCGCAATAGCGGTTCCGGCTTTTGCGACCGGCGGGCAGGCGTCTTCCGGAGGGGACGGCTCACAGCAGTCCATTACCCTGAGGTACGCGGAACTTAACCCCGACGGCCACATCATGGATCTCTGCGCGGATCACTTTGCCGAATTGGTCAAACAAAAATCCGGCGGCCGCATTAACATCCAAGTGTTCCCGGCGAGTCAGCTTGGTGACGAAAAAACCGTCTACCAGGGCCTTCAGATCGGCAGCGTGGATATGTGTCGTGGAAACACCAACTCAATGGTTGACTTCGGTGTCAGGAAGATCACCCTCTTCGGCCTGCCCTTTATTTTCCGCGACAGGGACCACCTGTGGAAGGTACTGAACAGCGAAATCGGTGACGAATTCCTCAAAGAAGTTGAGGACATCAACTCGGGCATGGTTGGGCTTTTCTACCTTGACGAGGGAAGCCGTAACTTCTTTACCGCGAGAAGGTACGTCATTAACAGCGTCAACGATTACCGGGGACTCAAGCTACGGGTTCCTACAACGGAACTTATGAGCGACACCGTCGCGGCGCTGGGCGTTCAGTCGACGCCGATCAGCTTCTCGGAACTCTATTCCGCGCTTCAAACCGGCGTTGTCGACGGCGCCGAGCAGCCTCACTCCGGCTACTTCTCCAACAAATTCTATGAGGTTGCGCCTAACTACATACTTTCGGGCCACACTTACAGCCCCGGTATCGTACTGATGAGCGAGCTTAGCTGGAAAAAACTGAGCTCCGCGGATCAGGCCATCATCCGGGAAGCGGCCAAGGAAACCGAAGCGTGGAACAAATCAAACATCGAAAAGCTTGACAACGATCTTCTTGAGCAGATCAAAGCCGCCGGCGCGAACGTGATTCCCGTTCCGGACAAGACTCCCTATATCGAACGGACAAGGGATGTTTCCGCCAAATACGCGAAGGGCCTTGAAAATTATTACCAGGCTATTCTGGCAAAATGAACCAATGAGCGTAAAACCCGGCAACCACGGCCGGGTTTTACCCAAAGGGGGAAAAGTGAAACGGATAACCCAATTTTTTGACGTAGTGTATTGGATTTTTATGACTACCTGCAAGATCTGTTTTATTGCCATGGTAGCCCTTACCGCATACGTTGTGTTTAACCGCTATATCGTAAAATCGCCACTAAGCTGGGGTGAACCGGTCGTACTGATGTTCATGGTTTATATGGCACTGGTAAGCGCCGCCCTGGCAATAAGGAAAGACCGTCATATCAGAATGCAGATAATAGATTTTTTTATGCCCAGAAAGGTCGTGGCTTTTTTCCGGGGCGTAGCTCAGGTCTGCATATTTTTCTTCGGCATTTTCATGATCTGGAACGGCTGTAAATTTGCAGTCCAGGCCGGACGAAATCTGATGACTGGCGTCGGCATTAAATCCCTGTGGTTGTATGTAGCTGTCCCCATATCGGGCGTCGCTATCTGCCTTATGGAAATTGAGCGTTTCATCAATTGCATCGACCGCATAAAGCGGGGCGTCATGCTTGAGGGCGGAAGCATAGTCGAGGACGCGCAAAAACTGGTAGAAGAAGAAGCCGGGGAGGTGGAATAATGGATATTACTACCTCTGCCAGTCTGTTATTAATCTGTTCTTTCTTTTTGATGCTGATTGCGCGTTTTCCTATAGCCTTTGCCATCGGCATTTCCAGCATCATTACCACCATTTACCTCAAGATTCCACTGATGCAGATTGCCCAGCTTATGGTAAAAGGGGTCAACGTATTTACCCTTATGGCTGTTCCCTTCTTCGTCATCGCCGGTGAAATCATGGGCGCCGGAGGTATAGCCAGACGCCTGGTAAATTTGGCGAACGCCTGCGTGGGCTGGATGCGAGGCGGGCTGGCGATGGTAAACGTGGTGGACTCCATGTTTTTCGGCGGAATTTCCGGCTCCTCAACCGCGGACACCGCGGCCCTGGGGTCCGTCCTTATTCCGATGATGGTGGAACAGGGCTACGATGAAGAATTCTCCACCAACATTACCATGACCAGTTCGGTTCAGGGGCTGCTTATTCCCCCCAGCCATAACATGGTTATGTACGCCATGGTAGCGGGCAGCGTTTCGGTAGGGCGGCTCTTTCTGGGTGGCATTGTTCCGGGGATATTTCTTGGTATAGCCTTGGGAGTTTACTGTTTTTATCTTTCGATAAAACGCAAGTATCCCAAGGGCGATCCTTTCAGATTCAGGATTCTTGTTAAAGCCCTGGCAGATTCGATCTGGGGCCTTGCGACAATTCTTATCGTTATGGTCGGCGTAATAACCGGTATCATAACAGCCACCGAATCCGCGGCCATTGCCGTGGTTTGGGCGCTCTTTGTCAGCGCCTTTATTTACAAGGAACTGACCTGGAAAAAATTCTGGAAAGTCCTTGAAAAATCGCTGGGAACCCTGGCTATTGTCATGATCCTGATTTCGACTTCCCAGGTTTTCGGATGGCTGCTCACATACCTCCGTATGCCCCAGATGGCCGCCGAAGCTGTATTCAAACTTACCAGCAACCGTTATGTAATAATGCTGCTCCTAAATATCTTCATGCTCTTTCTGGGAACAATCATGGATATGTCGGCCATCATCATTGTTGCAACGCCCATCCTGCTCCCGATTGCGATACGGGCGGGAATGGATCCGGTCCACTTTGGCGTGGTGGTGATTTTGAACCTCGGAATCGGCCTTATCACCCCGCCTGTTGGCGGCACACTCTTTGTCGGTTCCGCGGTTTCAGGCGTGCCTATAGAACGGCTGATAAAACCACTCATGCCCTTCTTTTGCGTGATGGTCATCGTACTTATCATTATCACCTATGTGCCGGAAATCGTTATGTTCGTGCCGGATCTCATCATGCCGGTAAAAACGGGAGGCTGAAAAATGTGGGACTTGCCCGACGAAAGCGGTCGGCTTGGGCCGGGTTTTGAAAGGGATTTTAAAGCTGCCGGATCGGTCATCACCTACCCCGGCGGCGCCTGTCGTTTTCTTTCTCCGCGGGAAGCGGGACGCCTGAATGATGTTCACGTTGCCCGCCGGTTTGATCTATGCGTTGAATGGCTAAGCGGCCTTACGGGGCGGCAATGATTTACAGGAAAGTAAGCGTACATGGATACGATCAAGTTTGATACAAGCAACGCGGATTCCCAGGGGACAAGGGTCGAGCCCCTCTCTCCCGCCGCCTTTGACGCCGAAAAATACGCCGGCTATGCCGCGGCGCTTGATGAAAAATGCGCCCGTTTTAGGGATTCGAGTGAAGGAATTCTGGTACACCGGCGTTTCCGGGTTCCCGAAGTTTTCGCGGGGAAATGCGGGGACATGGAGCTTTCCCTCAGCCTCCAGCTTTCCGCCCTGCAAAGCAGCGTGGACTACGCTATGGACGTTCCCAATTTCCTTGAACCCTGGTACGGTATAGGCGCTGTTCCCGCCGCCTACGGCGCGGATTACGTGTGGAACGGCGATCTGGCGCCCGCAACCATGCCGCTTTTTAAAACTGTTGACGAAGCTCTTGCCGCCGAACCTAAGGAAATAGAAGAAACTCCCGTGGGACGGCACATTCTTGAAATGATAGAATATTTTATGGAAAGTACAGGCGGCAAAATTCCCATTTCCCTTTCCGATGTCCAATCACCCCTTGATTCGACGGCCGCCCTGATCGAGACCTCCGAGTTTTATATGGCCTGCCTGGAGGACCCCGATTCCGTAAAAAAACTTCTTGAACGCATAACGAATCTTACAGTCAGATTCTGCAAAAAGCAGGCCGCTATGATCGGGGAGCAGCTTGTGTTTCCCGGACATGGCTTTTCATCTTCAAGGAATTTTTCCGGAATGGGATTCAGCGATGACAACTCCATCATGCTTTCGCCCAAAACCCATGAGGAAATATGCGGCGATTCGATGGTTCGTTTTGGCCAGGCTTTCGGCGGTTTCGCCTTTCACTGCTGCGGAAACTGGTCGAAAAAAACCGAAACTGTCAAAGCCCTGAGCGGCGTCAAAACCGTCGACGGGGCGTTTACCATCAGAACCGATCCTTCACCTAACCCGGTTGCGCCCTTTCGGGATTCCTTTGCCGGTTCGGGCATCTGCGTCAATGCCCGTATGGTGGGAAGCCGCGAAGAGGTTATCGAAAAGGTTAGGGAACTTCAAAAGCCGGGAATGAAACTGATCATTGTTACCTATTGCGAAAGCAGTGAAGAACAGAAAAAAATCCATGAGGCCATACATGAGAGTATATGCTGACAAACTCCTTCCTGTGGAACTTGTATTCTCGCCCCAGTGGTGGTACAGGCAGGCAGGCATCACCTTTGATCGGGACTTTTTCTTCCACCCCGCGCGTAGGGTGGAGGACGAGCGTAAAATGGAAAAGCTGCTTTACGAAAAGTGGGGCGGATACGGACTCGGTAATGACCGCGACAAGAACCGGCCGGAGCAGGGAGCGGTGCATCTGGCATCGGGCTACCTGCTTTCCGAAATGATGGGCTGTAAAGTTGAATACCGCGAGGCGGCGCCGCCCCAGGTAATCTGCCGCTACATGAAAGAAATGGACTGTCGTCCGGCGGAGGGCGCCTTTGAAAGCGATACTTTCAAAGCCTTCAGCGGTATGCGGGAAAAGCTTAAAACAAAATACGGCCATGTCACGGGTGACGTAAACTGGAGCGGCATCCTTAACCTGGCCATCGACCTGAGAGGTCCTGAAGTTTTTGAGGACATGGCCGAAGAACACGAAAAGAGCAAAGCCTTCTTTAATTCCATCGCCGCCATGATAGAGAAATTTACCGACGGCCTTCAGGAGAACGCGAACTCAACATCGGTTTCGGTGAACCGGAACGTAGCCCATCTTGATATGCCTGTTCTGCTACATTCCGAATGTTCCCTCACAATGATCTCTGAAAGTATGTACCGGGAGTATATTCTGCCGCATGATCTCAGGTGGAGCCGAAAGAAGGTTCCTTTCGGCATTCATTACTGCGGCCCCGATCCTCAACGTTTCGCGGCAGTCTTCGCGGAGATACCTGATCTCGCTTTCCTTGACCTTGGCTACGGCGGAGACGTTGCAGTGATCCGCAAATATCTTCCGAATACCTTTCTCAACATCAGGCTCAGCCCCGTAGAGATCGCCCGCAACGGTCCTGTAGAGGTGAGGGAAACAGTGATCCGGCTGGTCAGGCAGTCTGCCGACTACAGGCTTACCGGTATCTGCTGCATCAATATGGACGATACTGTTAAAGACGAAAACGTGGACGCGATTTTCGAGGCACGGAAGGAACTGCTGGAAGAAATCGGCGCTTTATAGAGCTTTCCATGAAAGTACAGCTTTCGTAATGTAACGTCGCCGACGGCCTTGTCGAAGCATGGAACCAGGAGGCGCACCGGCGCTTGCGCCAACCCCTCAGCGGTTTAACATGACGTTTTAAAAGATCACGTTTGCGGTATGAAATGCGGCGTTTACAACAAGAAAGCCCCGCGCTTTTCACGTGGGGCTTTCTTTCAGGTATGTCTTGTGGAAGCCGACAGTTGGGAGTTACTTGCCGCCGACAAACTTTAGTAGATCCACCACACGGTTGGAGTAGCCCCATTCGTTGTCGTACCAGGAGACAACTTTGAAGAAGCGTTTTTCACCGGGCAGGTTGTTCTGTAACGTAGCGAGGCTGTCGTAGATCGAAGAATGTACGTTGTGGATTATGTCGGTTGAGACGATTTCCTCGTCGCTTACGTCAAGGATGCCTTTCAGGTAGCTTTTTGAGGCATCCTTCAGCTTCTTGTCGATTTCTTCGATCGAGGTATCCCGCGTAGCACGAAAGGTCAGGTCCACGACAGAGCCGGTCGGGGTCGGGATGCGGAAGCTCATGCCGGTAAGCTTACCCTTTGTGGAGGGTAGCACCTCACCCACCGCCTTTGCAGCGCCCGTTGTTGACGGGATAATGTTGATCGCCGCCGCCCTGCCGCCGCGCCAATCCTTGTTGGATGGGCCGTCAACGGTTTTTTGCGTTGCAGTATATGAATGTATTGTGGTCATCAGGCCGGTCTCAATGCCGATACCCTCTTTCAGTATTACATGAACGAGCGGGGCCAGGCAGTTTGTCGTGCAGCTCGCGTTGGAAATAACATGATGTTCGGCGGCCTTGTACTCATCCTGATTCACGCCCATAACAAAAGTTTTTATCGGTTTTGACGGATCGCCGGACTTCCCGGGCGCCGTGATAATAACTTTTTTTGCGCCGCCTTCTATATGGCCGTAAGCTTTTTCGTTGGTGTAAAGTCCGGTTGATTCGATCACGTACTCTATACCTAGCTCCTTCCACGGTAACTGTGCGGGCGTAAGCCCTTTGCCGGAGATACATTTAACCTCGTGTCCGTTCACTACAAGAACATCCCCGTCTGTAGTGCCAATTTCTGCGTTCATCCTGCCCTGTGTTGAATCATACTTTAACTTATAGGCAAAATATTTGGCGTCGGTTGAAATATCAACGACAGCCACTACGTCAATTTTATCTTTTCCAAGCAAACCCTGTCCAACGAGCGCCTGGAACACGAGACGTCCTATGCGTCCAAAGCCATTAATGGCAACTTTCATAAAAAACCTCCGTACGGTTATTTTTTTAAAGCTACAGAGAATATTTTTTTTGGTCAAGCCGGTAAGAATTTGTATTAAATTGACACAATTAAGAATCGATCCTATACTGCAAGTGTCATAATGATACAGTTGTTTTTGTACAAGAGCGCAGCGCCGTCTTAAATTTTTTTTGAAAAATGGGCCTGTTCCAGAACTAATCAAGTATGCGCTAAACGCGCACAGTTTTGGAACAGGCTTTTGCAGTTTTTCAGGCTAAAGCCATAAGCTAAAGCCTTACAAAACTGCGTTTTTTAGAGGTTGCTGTTCCAAAACTGAAGTTTTGGAACAGCCGCAAATATTTATATTATAACAACTTGTCAAAACGTATTGGTGTTGACAAAATTTGGCATATTTATTGCTGTATAAATAACGTAAGTACAAGCTGAGGGTAGGAAGTATTCCGGCCTTTTGGCGTGGAAAGCCATGGCGTGTTTGCGCCATGAATTTATAAAAACCGAATCAAAAAGCGGGATTCAAAAATTTGGAGGTTCAGTATGAAATCTTTAACATTGCACAGGCCCATGGAACTTGGGCAAACGATGGTTGACATCAATCATTTTATGGAGTCGGTCTTCGGCGAATCGCCGTTCAGCCGCTCGCAATCTGAAATGAAGGGAATGTACCCCAGTGTTGACATCCACGAAACAAATGATGCCTACCATATTGAGGCGGATCTTCCCGGCTGCGACGAAAAGGACATCGAACTGACGGTTGACAGTGGCGTCCTCACGATACAGTCGAAAAAGGAAGTTAAATCGGAAAAAAATAACGACAGCAAGAACTACATCATCCGTGAAAGGCAGCTTGATATATTCAGCCGCTCGTTCAAACTGCCGGACAACGCTGACAGCGAGAATATTTCCGCTTCATTCAGAAACGGCCTGCTCTCACTTACGATCAAGAAGCGGGCCGAGGCGCAGAAGCGCATCATCAACATAGGAAAGTAAAGCATTGTACCAATGTGGAGGGTTGGCTGCGCCGGCCCTCCATAATTTTTTTGGCAGCCCGCCACGCGGGGAATGGCGTAAATTCTTAATTCCGTTATATTTCTTACCGATAATCTCTACAGGTGTATTTTCGGGAGATAATAGATGGAAGATCAGGCTGAACAGTTGAGGGAGTTGGTACGCGCTAAAGAGGGCAGCATAGATAGGTTGCCACAACGAACCACCAAATCAAAAAAAGCACGTATAATAACGGTTGCAAGCGGCAAAGGAGGCGTAGGGAAGACCAATTTATCGGTGAATATGGCCCTCGCCTACGCTCGCATAGGCAAAAAGGTTATAGTCATGGACGCAGATTTGGGGCTTGCCAATGTGAACGTGATGCTCAAAATGATACCTAAATGGAACCTGTACCATGTGATCCGCAAACAAAAAACCATGCGTGAAATCCTGCTGGAAACCGAGTACGGTATAAGTATCGTGGCCGGTGCGTCCGGTTTTTCAAAAATTGCAAACCTGAGTGGTGAACAACGTACAAGCTTTATTGAAGAATTGGAAACCCTCTCCAGCGCCGACATCATAATTATAGATACGAGCGCAGGCGTTTCCAGCAATGTACTTGACTTCATCGCGGTGGCGGATGACGTTGTCATTATTACAACCCCGGAGCCGACGGCGATTACCGACGCTTACGGGATTGTCAAAATAATCGCTACCGAAATTGAAAGCATAGAAATGGGGCTTAAACTTGTTGTAAACCGTGTTCATAATGTAACTGACGCCAAAAAAGTGGCGGACCGTATGATTGTCATTACCGGACAATTTTTGAATGTTAAGCTGGAGTACCTTGGCTTCATATACGATGATATGGCTGTTTCGCAGGCAGTGCTTAAGCAGCGGCCTTTTATGGTGGATTCGCCCAGGAGCAAGGCGGCGCAGTGCGTTCAGCATATAGTGGGACGCATGGAAAAAACCGAATTCCGCGATGGAGGTGGGTTTAGCAATATGGTCAGGCGAATTTTGGATAAATAGTACGGGAACGTGTTTTTCCGTATCATGTAATGATTTGGGGATAATATTTGTTTAATCCTATGTTGGCTGGTATAATTGCCGGCGGCGCTTTTTTAATCTCTTTTATACTGGGGCTCTTTGGAAAAACGCCTTTTTTTACAGTATTTCTGCGGGCGTTGGCTTTTTCTGGGTGTTTTTTTGGCATAGTTGCCGGAATCTATTTTTTGTACAACAAATTTTTACTGTCGTATGAAACGGACGAAAAAGAACCTGTAGATGAAGGCCGGGTTGGTCAAAATATTGATTATTCTTTAGGTGATGATAACGATTGGCTCAACAATTTTGACAACATTGAAGATGGCAGGATGCCCGAAGATATCTCAAAGATAAACGGCGGCGATGTGGAAAAGTCACAGGATATTCAAAGCGACGTCGAGGAGCAGCCTTCCGAGGCAGATGTTCTTACCGGTGAAGAAAAAACCACTGCCTTGAAGGAGACGCCAGAGGTACTAGCACAAAGTAACGATAACGGGTACAGTGTAGGTGGAGATTCGTTGTTGCCGCAAAAAAAGGCCGGCGCTTTCTCTCAGGATGGCTATGATATGGATATGAGCGTCTTTGTAGCCGGTGCGTCTGGTACAGAAGACGATAGCTATCCACAAAGGGGGGCGACGTCAAGTTCGCCGGGTCCTATTATGAATGAAGGAACGGTCGATATGTCGGTAGAGCGAAGAACCGGTAAACCGGATTTGGGGTTTGATGTAGACGGGAAAAAGATGGCTGGCGCTATTCAATCTTTACTTAAAAAGGACTTGGGATAGGTTTATGGTTAGATCCCTTCTGGATGAAAAATCAGAAGAAGAACTTTGGCAGGAGTACCGCCAAAATAAAGATCCAAAGATTCGCGACACCTTCATAAGGCAGTATGCTCCGTTGGTAAAGTATGTTGCAGGTAAAGTGTACGATGGTATGCCGTCTACAGTGGAATTTGACGATCTGGTCAGCTACGGTACCTTTGGCCTTTTGGACGCTATCGAAAAATTCGATTTGGCGCAGAATGTTAAGTTCAAAACCTACGCGGTTGTCCGTATCAGAGGCGCGATATTCGATGAGTTGCGTTCGACCGACTGGGTCCCCCGCTCCGTCCGGCAGAAAATACGTGAAGTCGAAGAAGCGATCAGTTCACTGGAAGCCCAGCACGGCCGCCCTGTAAGCGATCAAGAGGTCGCCGCCTACCTCAGGATGAACGAGGATGAATATATAAAAACCATTGTCAAAATATCCGGCACTTCCGTCCTGTCGTTAAACGATGTATGGTTTTCCGGTGATGAAAACGACAAAATGTCTATCCAGGACAGCATCGAAGGGCCCGAAACTCTTAAACCTGATGTAGAGGTTGAACGCAAGGAAATACGCAGGATAGTATACGACGTTATCAATCAACTGCCCGAAAAAGAAAAAAAAATTATCATTCTGTACCATTATGAAGATTTAACCCTTAAAGAAATAGGCCAGGTTTTGGAGATTACCGAATCGCGGGTCTCTCAACTGCACACCAAGGCTATGCTCCGAATACGCTCAAAATTAACGAATGTACGCAAGGGTATAATGTAGAGAGGACAGGTTTGGTTGATTTTGCCGGCTTACAGGCGGCCGTAAAAGAACGCCTGGAAGTAGACAGTGCCATTACCGCTGTTGAGACTGAAGGATCAACGCTGGAGGCTGCCATATCGGAAGCGGCTACGTTGCTTGGCATCCCGCTCCGGTATATTGAATACGAAATAATTGAAAAACGTACATCCATATTTGGCATAGGTGAAAATATTTGCAAGATACGCGCCTATCAACGTAGCGGAATTGAAGTTGAAAGTGAACGCATTGATGAAGAAATTTATGAGGATACTGAAGAAGCAAGCGATCTGGAAGAAGATATTGACGGCCAGGTCTTTGTGCAATGCCGCCGCGATGGTGTATACATGAAGATTACCGCCCCCACTGGCAGTGGCGAAAGTGCGGGCAAGTCCACGGCCCTGCATATTTTGAACAGGCGCGGCATTAAGTTTTTTGATACTGACCTGATAAACGATCTGTTTAAGTTGCCGGAGACAGATTATGTCCGTGTGGCGGATTTTCAAAATATACCTCGCAATGATAGTACGGTAACTGTTGAGATTTCCGATCAGGAAACAAGGGCTTTTATAAAAATAAGCCCGCCAAAGCCGGGCGGCTGTGATTTTTCTTATGAAGACTACCGCCGAATTTTAATTGATAACGGAGTTGTCTATAGCATAAATGAAGAACTGTTGCGATCGCTTGCCGACAGACCTGTTTACAAAGAAAAAATTTGCATCGCAACTTCAACAAAACCCATTGACGGAATGAATTCATACCTTGATTACTTTTTTGAAACTGATCCCGGCAGAGTAAGACTTTCGGAAAGCGCTGACGGCAAAGTTAATTTTAAAGAATTAAACATAATTCAAAATGTAATGAAGGATCAAAAACTTGCAAAGTTGAATCATGCCGAAAAGGGCCGTCCCGGCCATACCGTGACAGGAAAATTCTTACCGGCTCACGATGGCAAGGATTTTCCCGTTACGCTTGGCAAGAATGTCCGTTTTGCCGAAGATGGCGTTACAATTCTTGCCGATATTAACGGCCAGGCCCTTATATCAAACGGAAAAATAAACGTTGAATCGGTCTATACGATTGACGGTTCAGTCGATCTCAAAACGGGAAATATTCTTTTCCTTGGAAACGTTATTGTAACCGGTAACGTTGAGGAAGGGTTTTCTGTAAAGGCTTCCGGAAATATTGAGATTTACGGGCTGGCCGACAAGGCTACGCTTACCGCTGAAGGCGATATAATTGTGAGACAGGGCATTACCGGCAAAAAGGATGAACATGTCAGCGCGGGGCGTTCGATTTGGGCAAAGTTTATTGAAAACGCGTCAGTATCGGCAGGTTCAATGGTCGTTGTATCGGACGGAATCCTTAATTCAACAATAGATGCCGGAAAATGTGTAATCTGCCAGGGAAAGCGCGCCGCGATCATAGGCGGGCATCTGCGCGCCGTCGAAGAAATCACCGCAAAGTCTTTGGGCAGCCCTTCCGGTAATACGGAAACCATCTGCGAAGTTGGTACCGATCCTAAGAAAAAATCACAGCGTGTAGCCCTTGAAGAACAAAAACTCGAATTGTTAAACGAACTTGAAAGTATTAATCTCGATATAAGAACCCTGAACGGTATAAAACAGCAGCGTAACGGTTTGCCGGAGGACAAAGAGGTCTATCTGCGGGAATTGATTGAAAACAGCGCAAGAAAAAATGAAACGTTAAAAAAAATAAACAATGATATTAACGAAATAAATACCTTTTTACAAAACCTGCCTACGATTGGCCGTGTATCCGCCTCGGCCAAAATACATTCCGGTGTAGTTATCGTTATTCGCGATATAAAACGCGCCATAAACAGTGAATACAAGGCGTCTACATTTATTTTGGAAAATGGTTTGATACGCGCCATAAGCTATATTGAACCAAATGCCGATTTACAGCAGAGGGCGGTAAGGTAATGGCAATGCAACCGCTCGATCTGCAAATACTTTTTTCCCAGCTCGATTCTGTCGCAAAGGACGCCGCCGCGCAAAAGGATGGCCTCATGCTGCGCGGGGCAATAAACGCTTCCGTGATTGAAAAAAAAACCGAAGAAAAATCCCGGTCCGTAAATGAAGCGCATGATGCCGAAAATGGATTGGAGGCTCTTAATTCAGACAAAAATCAGAATTCAAACAGAAAAAACCTCAAGAAAAAACCGCGTGATGAAGACAGCGGACAAAAAAGGGCAGGGCAGTTTTTCAAAGACCCCTCACTTGGAAATTATATAGATTTAAGCGGTTGAGATGGCTTATATTTTTTCTTCCGCCGCACTTCTTGTCAGTATCGTATCCTTTTTTGTAATATTCTTTTATGCAAGAAAACGTACCGCCGTAGATAGAATTCCGCCTGAAACTCGGCAGGAAGTGACGAATATTATTAACGAAATTGACAGAATTACTGACCGCGACTCGGAGTTAATCGAAGACCGTGTAAGAAAATTAAAGTCTCTGCTGGAAGATATCGACCGTCGTATCGCAGTGCATGAGAATCAACTGGATAGTTACAAGATTGCCGAAGATAAGAGAAAAAAACTGAATGAAGAAAAAACTGACGCCGCCGTTGAAGCGTACCGCACGCTTGGGAAAAATATGCTTGCGTACAAAAGTTTTACGCCGCCGCATCTTACGGTAAGTATAACAGAAAACAGAGCGGCAGCTGACGGGGCGGAGTCCGCAAACGCTGATACAAGTATAAAAAAAGCGGCGGAATTATACGCCGCCGGCGTCCCTGTTTACGAAATAGCGAAACGCCTGCACAAAACGGTAGACGAAATAGAAATAGCGCTTTTTTTATCGTCAAAACATTAATTGTAACTGTTCAGTACCCGCGTATGTCGTGCAGGATTGACCTGCTTGACGGGGGTCTGGGGAAAGGCTAACATTCAATATCCCCTTATCCGCGCCTTGATGGAATAGGCGTGGATCATTTTAGTCCGTAAGGAGGACACATGAGAAAGTATGAGTTGATGGTCATATTTCCGATAGAGGAAGACCAACACAAGGAGGGTAGGGAGCGGCTTCTGGCCGACCTTGCCGGTAACAACGCCGAAATTGAAAAAACAGACGAAATCGGCGAGCGTGATTTAGCTTACGAAATCAAAAAAAGAAAGCGGGGACGCTATGTCTTATTTACAATAAAGCTCAACCCCGCAGCCATTGCCAATCTTGACCGCATCTTTAAACTGAACAGCAACCTTGTCAAGTATCTTTTTGTCAGGATAGAAGAGTAAGGAGGTCTTATGGCGGATTTGAATCACGTATCTTTGATAGGAAGGTTGACGCGTGACGCCGAGTACAAGGTATTGCCGAGCGGGCAGGCTGTCTGCAATTTTTCTATCGCGGTGAACCGCCGGCGCAAGAACGGCGACAACTGGGAGGACGAGGCAAACTATTTTGATATTGTCCTGTGGGGCAAGCAGGCCGATTCGCTGAACCGTTACTTGGTTAAGGGCAAGCAGATAGGGGTAGACGGGGAACTTAGGCAGGACAGGTGGCAGCAGGATGGTCAGAACAGGTCAAAAGTAGTGATATCCGCGATAAACGTGCAACTGCTTGGCGGCGGGCCGGGAGGAGGCGCATCCGGGGCTTCTTCCTACTCAAGCGGGGCAGGCGGAGGCTATTCAGCGGGCAGCCATCCTTACGGTGATGGCGGCGATATGGACGGAGGGGCTAGAATTCCCTCCAATCACCAGTTTACGGATGATATTCCGTTTTAGCAAAGGATTGTATCATGGGAGAAAACAGATTTATTAATAGGGACGGCGAACGACATTCGCGGACGGATCGCGGGCAGGATGGGGAAGGACGCGATGGAGATGAGCGCGGCAGAGGCGGACGCGGCGGAAAGTTTTTTATAAAGAAAAAGGTATGCAGATTCTGTACGCAAAAACTCAAGATAGATTACAAGGATGCGGACGGGTTGCGCCGTTTTATCACTGAGCGGGGTAAGATACTACCACGCCGCATCACAGGTACCTGCGCTAAACATCAGCGCACATTGGCGGAAGCGATTAAGCGGGCGCGGATCATCGCATTGCTGCCATTTGTATCGAATTAGCCGCTGTACGGTTGACAGAGTCACAACTGTATCACTTTAGGAGTGCATTATGAACATGAAAGTTATATTAAATAAAGACATTTCCCCGTTAGGTGAGGAAGGTGATGTCAAGGAGGTTGCCAAAGGCTATGCTCGTAACTTCCTGTTGCCGCGTGGAATCGCCTTCAGATATACAGAAAGAACGGCGCGGCTCTTCGAGAGTCGCAGGGAAGAGATTGAGGAGCGCAAGAAGCTGAAGCACGACGACGCCGCAAGCGTTAAGGAAAGGCTGGAAGCGCTTGAACTGTCCATAACGATGCCCGCCGGGGCAAACGGAAAACTGTACGGTGCCGTCACAAGCCAGACGGTGATAGATGAACTTTCAAAACAGGGTTTTCAGATAGAGCGGAAGCGAATAGAAATACCCGGAAACAACATCAAGAGTACAGGAAAGTACAAGTTTACCGTCAAACTGTACGGGAATACGACGGCGGAGTTGTTTATCAACATAGTGGCGCAGGAAACCAAGACCGCTTCCAAGGAACTGCCCGCAAAGGACAGGCGGCGGCGTGCCGGCGAAGACCGTAATGAAAATACGTCCGGCACGGGTGAGAATATTGCTTCAGAGGGTGAGACGGCACCGGTGGCGCTTGCGCCGGAGGTGGCAGCTACGCCGGAGGCGGAAGACTAAACGGTCGGTATGCCGAGAAATCCGGCGTCTCCATCAATAAAAGATAAGATACCGCCTCATAACGAGGACGCCGAGCGCGCGGCGCTCGGCGCGATGTTGCTCGATTCGGAGGCTGTGCCCGTTGCCCAGCAGTACCTGCGGCCTGAAGATTTTTATTCGGCGGCGAACGGGCGTGTTTACAAAGCGATTCTCGCTCTGTACGACGACGGCGGCAAGAAAGCGGACATTATTACCGTCAGGGACGCCCTACAGCAGGCTGGCGATCTGGAAGCGGCAGGTGGTGAGGCCTACATAGCCTCGTTGACGGATGTTGTGCCGACGAGCGCTAACATTGAGTACTATGCCCAAATAGTGCAGGACTGTGCGTTGCGCCGCGCACTGATCAATGCCGCATCAAAAATAAGCTCCTATTCCTACGACATTTCCGAGGACTCAAGTATCCTTTTGGAAAAGGCCCAGCAGCTGATCTTTGACTTAACGGACAGAAAGCGGACTCTCAATTTTCGTAGCGTACACGAAACGGTACCTGAAGCTATAGAGCGCATCGAAAAACTGTTTCACTCCAAGAGCGCGTTCACAGGTGTCCCGTCCGGCTTTGAAGAGTTGGACAGGATGACATCAGGCTTTCAGAACGCGGAGATGATCGTAATAGGGGCGCGGCCTTCGATCGGAAAAACCGCGTTTGCGCTTAACATGGCGGCCAACATTGCGGTGCAGAACAGGCGTCCCGCCGCTTTTTTTACGCTTGAGATGACGGACATAGCGCTTGCTACACGGCTCATCTCGTCCGAGGCGCATGTCGATTCCAACGCGCTCAAAACAGGCTTTGTCAGGCAGGCTGATTTTCACAGGATACTGGACGCGGCGGGGCGGATTTACGACGCGCCGCTTTATACGGTGGATATGCCGAACATGAAGCTGCTCGACCTGCGTACCCAGGCCCGCCGGCTCCGTTCAATGAAACAGGTAGAGATAATTTTTATAGACTATCTTGGGCTTATCAGCATGGAAGATGCCAGGACGCCGCGTTTCGAGCAGGTATCGGAGATTTCACGCTCGCTTAAGGGGCTTGCGCGTGAGCTCAACATACCGGTAGTCGCGCTGTCCCAGATAGGCCGTCCCTCCGAAGGCTCGCGCCCCAACCTCGCCTCACTGCGCGACTCAGGCGCGGTTGAACAGGACGCGGATGTCGTGATGTTCCTGCACCGTGAACGAAAACAGGAGGTGCAGACAGGCGAACCGGCCCCTGAAGTTATAGAAACGGAGCTGATCATCGCCAAGCAGCGTAACGGACCTGTAGGAACGGTAACGCTGGGTTTCAGGCCTAAATATACCGAGTTCGTGAGCATGGCCAAGTAGCCCCTAATATTCATTGTTAATCAAGCGTCCTTGTCAAATTGGAGACAATGCGTACAGTCACCGACGGTGGCTTGATACAAGAAAAATTATCCCGTATACTCACTATATACCGCATATTTAGGTATACCGATTCTGTCATCGGGGAATTAGCTCAGTTGGTAGAGCGATAGGTTCGCAATCTATAGGCCAGGGGTTCGAGTCCCCTATTCTCCAAAAAACGCCCTCCTTTAACTGCCGGTAGAGGCTGACTGGGCGGGTTTGGGCCACAGCGTGGCGGGGTAAACGCCTGACGCGGTAAGCTCCGATACACGGCGCGCGGCGCCGGCGCGATCTGCGGCGTACGTCACACCGAACCATTCGGAATCGGCGTTAAGCACCCGGAAAGAGAGGACGCCGCTTTTAATGAAGCTGTCAACCGCTTTTGGAATGTAACATTCACTGTTTGCTTCTAGCCCCTGTTTTTCAAGAAAATCATCAAAGTAAGCATGAAGCGCCTTAAAAATTGAGGTTGGGAATCCCCAGAAATTCATGGAAACCGGTGTATCCGCCTCTAGCCGCCGCTTTGAGCCGTCCTTCTCCGTGCTGAATATCGCGTCCCCATCTCTTTCTATGCTAAAAAGTTCATCGACGGAACTGAGGCGGCCGTCTCTTATCCCGCAGACGCCCCTTGTAACGCTTCCAGTCGGGCTCAATGTGTTTTCAAGCCTGTACGGGACTATCGCGCCTTCCCCGCTATCGTCACTCGAAAGGAATTTCCCCAATTCGGTGTAGGCGGCCCTGCCGTAAAAATCGTCCGCGTTTATCACGGCAAACGGCGCGTCTATCACCGGTTCAGCGCAGAGTATGGCGTGCGCCGTACCCCAGGGTTTGGTACGGTTTGACTTTCTTGTTTCCGCCGCAATGCCGGCGGGGATAAGGCTGTCCAACTCCTGAAACACAAGCTCGTAAGGTACGGAATTGCCGATACGGGCGAGCACAATATCCCTGAAATCCTTTTCTATGCCGCTCCTGATCACAAAAACAACCTTCCCGAAACCGGAACGGAGCGCATCGAAAACCGAATAATCAAGCAGGGCCTCGCCGGAGGAGCCAATTTTGTCCATCTGCTTGAGTCCACCATAGCGGCTTCCCATGCCGGCCGCCAGCACAACAAGGATAGGTTTACATTTCATGCAGAAAGGATAGACACAAAAGACTCTGTGTTCAATCCCTCGTACCTCGTCACGCGATATTTTAACTTGACTGGTTGTGAAATATCAATAAAATTCAGTTTAAGAATTGTATTTTGACGGCCTTGCGTTGGATACGGCCATAATACTTGTAATGGCGATGCCGCGCTGTTGATAAGGCTTGGCGGCGCGGCATAGAGGGGGACGGCAGATGAAAAAACTGGGTTTTGGCTTGATGAGGCTTCCGTTGTTGAGTGAGTTTGATCGGGCAAGCGTTGATCTGGAAGTTACGATCAAAATGGCGGATCATTTTATCGAACAGGGATTCACTTATTTTGACACGGCGTATATGTACCATTTGGGAAACAGCGAAACCGTGTTCAAGAAGGCGGTAGCGGAACGGTATCCGAGGGACGCGTTCACGATTGCGGATAAAATGCCCGTGTGGCTGGTAAAGGAAAGCGGCGATTATCAAAAGTATTTTGATGAACAATTTGGACGCTGTGGCGTTGACTATTTTGATTACTACCTGCTGCACAATCTCGGCGGGAACGCCTATACGGATACGCTGAAGTGCGGCGGCTTTGAATTCATAAAAGGGATTAAGGCTGCGGGAAAGGCGCGGCGTATCGGTTTTTCTTTCCATGATAGTGCGGAACTGCTGGACAGAATCCTGACGGAACAGAACGATGTCGACTTTGTGCAGCTTCAGATCAACTACATTGATTGGGACAACGAGGGCATCCAGTCCCGCAAATGCCATGAAGTCGCGGTAAAACACAGGATGCCCATCATTGTTATGGAACCGGTGAAGGGCGGGAGCCTTGCCTCAATACCGGAGGACGCGGAGAAAATCTTTAACGGGTACAACAGCGCGGCAAGCGCCGCGTCATGGGCCATCCGCTTTGCCGCCTCCCTGGAAAATGTCTTCGTCGTTTTAAGCGGCATGAGTACGACCGGGCAGGTGGCGGACAATGTAGGCTATATGCGGGACTTCAAACCGTTCAACAGCGATGAACGAGCGCTTGTCGAGCAGGTGGCCGCCCTCATCAACAAAAATACCGCGATACCCTGCACCGCCTGCGCGTACTGTACGGAGGACTGTCCGCAAAATATCGCGATACCGCAGTACTTTTCGCTCTACAACAACCAGAAACAGTTTGGGCTGACGCCCTCCCAGACGGTCTACTACAACAACCTGGCGGCGGGCGGACACGGCAAGGCTTCCGACTGCGTTGCCTGCAAGCAGTGTGAGGAGCACTGTCCCCAGCATATAGAGGTTGCGGAGCGCCTTAAAGAAATTGCCGCCGTTTTTGAGAAAAGCTGATATGGAACGGTAAACGTCTGTATTTATGCTTATACAATCGAATGGCTCAAAAATGTCCGGGCGGGTGGTTATAACGGAGGTCTTTAACTTGTTGGTTATCCGGGTCACGAAAAGCAGCCTTGGATTCGGCTTTCCTGTACGAGGCCTTGTCCTAAAAATAAATACCGATGCCCTGTGCTAAACAAAGATGACCTTGTCTAACTTTTTTTATACTTTTATACTTAATCACAACATTGCAGGCGTATGTGCTGTTTAATACGCATATCATCAAATGCAAGGAGAAACCTTATGGCGGATACAGTGACAAACAAGCGGCTTATCGGGGTGGTTGTTCCGGTGGGCGCTTTACGGGGAAAGGGGAGTGTCGGCGTTGGGGAATTTCCGGACCTTGTTGAATTTGCCAGGCTTTGCAAAAAAATGGATGTGGGTCTGATACAGATTCTGCCGGTAAATGACACGGGTTACGAAAATTCGCCTTACGGTGCGCTGTCGGCATTTGCACTCCACCCTATCTACCTTCGTATTGCGGACCTTGATGAAGCGTCCGGCTACAAAAAGAATCTAGACGAAATAGGCGCCAAATTTGATCATGAAACACGGATTCCCTACTATAAACTGGTCACGGCAAAAATGGAGCTTTTGCGTAAGATTTTCAGGGATAACACAGAAAAAATTGAACGAGATGCGGCGCTTAGCGTGTGGCTGCAAAATAATGGTTGGGTAAAGGCCTATGCCGTCTTCCGCAGGCTGAAAGAGGCGAACGGTGAAAAGAGTTGGAAGGAGTGGAAGGCATTCCAGATCGTAAGCGACAGGGATATAGAAGCTCTCTGGAACGATCCAAATCAAAAGGTGGAACACCTTTTCTGGGTTTGGCTTCAATACAACCTTGACAAACAGTTTTACGATGCGGCCCGCGCAATAGCCGAAATGGGTATAATCTTAAAAGGTGACCTGCCTATCCTGATGAATCTGGACAGTTGCGACGTTTGGGCTCACCCTGAATACTTCCACCAGAATTTTTCGGCGGGCGCGCCGCCCGACATGTACAGTCCGGACGGACAAAATTGGGGCTTCCCTATATACAACTGGACGGCCCAGTCAAAGGATGACTATACATGGTGGAAGGCGCGGATAAAAGCGGCGGAAAAGTACTACAAGGCGTTCAGAATCGATCATGTCCTGGGATTTTTCAGGATTTGGGCGACGAGCAGACACTACGAATCGGCTGCTATGGGCCGGTTTGTTCCATTCGCTCCGATAAAAAAGAGTGAACTGCGGGAATTGGGCTTTGATGAAGGTAGAATCTGCTGGGTAACCCAACCGCATATCCCCACGCACGAGGTTTGGGAGGCGGTACAGCAGCTGGGCGGCGGTTCTAACGAAGATGTAAACAAGGTTTTCCAATTGGCGCTTGACCGCATAGGTAATGAGGAACTTTGGCTTCTCAAAAAAACGGCGAAATACCAGACCGATATAGATGCGCTGGACATACATCCCGCCGGAAAAGCTTTCTTAAACGGGGAACTAAGTAACCGGATATTCAAGGAGTACGATACAGACACCTATGCCTTTATCTGGACGTACAAAAAATCAAGGCAGTACGCTTCGCTTTCCGATACGGAACGTGAAGCGCTCGAAAACTTTCTATCCAAAAAAGCCGAAATCTCGGAAAAAAAGTGGGAAAGCAGCGCAAAAAAACTCCTTTCAGTTTTAACGGAAGGCTCTTCCATGACAGCCTGCGCAGAAGATTTGGGCGTGAATACCGAATGTGTGCCCCGCGTGCTGAAAAAACTCAAAATACTTTCGTTGAAAGTGATCCGCTGGGAGCGCAACTGGAACAAGGAAGGCCACCCTTACATCCCGTATGGCAACTATCCGGAACTTTCAGTTTGTACAACATCTGTCCACGACAGCATGACGCTAAGGGAATGGTGGAACGGCGAGGCGGATCAGGAACTGTTTGCCGCATTCAACGGACTACCCTACCTGCCCAAAAACTACAATCCCGGAACGGCGCGTACCTTCATACGGCAGGCAGCGTCGGCAAGATCGCAGTGGCGCATCTTCCCGATTATAGACCTGCTGCACCTTACACCGTGCTGGTACGCGGACGATCCCGCATCTGAGCGTATAAACGTGCCCGGGACCAGCAACGAATTTAACTGGAACTGGAGACTGCCCGCAAGTATCGCGGAAATAGGCGGGGACGCCGAGTTGGTAAATGCGGTAAAAGAGCTTAACGGCATTGCCGCCGCTCCGCCGTATCAAAAAAGAACCGGTCCGGCCAAAACTTAAATATCGACTGGATAAAAATGGTTCTGTTTTGCGCGCTATGGACACCCGTGTTTTATATGTTTTGGCTCACGTTAAGGCCGGAAAACAGCGATTCAATGCCGTTTTTGGCGCTTCTTACCGGCGGCGTGGCCGCCGTTGTACGGTTCTTTTTTCCGACTCTGTTTGATGCGTACGGTTTTGGGCTGTCTCGTTTTGCAAGCGCTTTTATCGACTATACAACTCTCCCGGTGCTGTTTCCGCTGATTGTCGCGTTGCTTATCTCCCGTATTTATCCGGAGAGCGGCATAACCGACTTTACAGGCTTCACCCTGCTTGCTATGACGCCGATTTCCCTGGTGTGTTCTGTCTCATGGAGCGTCCGGCGCGAAGTTTTGCGTCTTGTACTTACGCCGCTTCTTTGGACGGCGCTCACGGCGGGTTTCTATCCGTTTATCCGGCTGTTTAGGGGAGGATTGTTCCATAAAACAGCCGTAATTCTTGGAATCGCTGGATTTTCGCTGCTGCCGCCGCTGGTATGGCTGAATTTTTTCCGCCATAGTTACATTGAAGGCACGGCGCTGCTACTTGCGACTCTTGCGCCAATGCTCGTACTGTGCGTGTACCGTTTCCGGAAAAAAGCGGGCACGGAGAGGCTTGAGCCTGCCTCAAATAGTTAGTATAACAGAAGTGAAGAGCAGTAAATTGGTACGTATTCCGTTGCGGGCGGCGCTCAAAGTGCGGGTTTTCGTTAGAAAAAGGCAAAGGGCAGCCGCATTTACCGGCCTGTTGCTTTTGTGCTTGATAGCGCCGGCAGACTATTTTGTGTCCGGTTTGGCGCGGCGTACCTTTGTGTTTTATCTAATAGATACCGGACAAACTGTTGTGGAAGAGCGCATGCTCATGCGTGCAGGTTCGCGTGAGGCGGATATAAGCCGCTATGTTGAGGAGGTGATTCTGGGGCCGCTTTCGCTGGAAGCCGAGCCCCTTTTGGATCACGATGCAAAGTTGGAGGCTGTTCTGCTGAGGGACGGTACTGTTTTTCTTGATTTTTCAGAGGAGGCTGCGATTCCTCCGCCGGCTGGCGGTCTTGCGGACAAATTTAAGGTTTTGAATGAGGGTATACGGCGAAATTTCTTTTTTGTCAAAGGTGTCCGTATTTTTATTGCAGGTCAGGAAGCAAGATTCTTTTAAATTGATGGTATGATGCCGATAATTGATAGGGAGCTGTGCATAGATTCGGTGCGCCTTGTCATAAGGGCGTTGACATTTTTTTATATTCACTGTTATACTGAATTAGGATTGTAGCTTGCGCTTTGCGTAAGCTCTATTAAGGCATAAACGGAAAGGAGCATTAAATGAAGCGGTTATTTGTTTTTATAGCTTTTGCTATAGCGGCTGTTGGTACTATGTTTGCGGATGAAAATGTTCTGATAGACTTTTCTAACCTTGTACCGGATATTCTTTTGGATCAAACCGGTTTATTACCACAGAACAAGCAAACCACGATGGATTTTTCTAACACTGCGGGTACGAACTATACGGACGAACAGAAGGCATTGATGAAGACATCATTGGCTATTCCCAACTGGAAGGTTGAGTTGGCGCCTTCTTCAAAAACTATTGTAAACAATGTAAACAGTTATACCAAAGTGTCTACGTCCAAGCAGTTTACCAATGTTATGGGGACTAGGGTACACTTCCCGGTGGCATCGTATAACTCATGGGCTTTGATCAAGCCGCCTTTTGAAATTCCCGCCTACGAATTTTCAGAGGTCGATGATCAGGGCGCGATCGCAAAAAGCGATGATGCGCCGTTTTCAGGGCCGTCACGTTTTGAGAACGGCTTTGGTGTTATCAAGAATGTTGGGGCAATAAAATCGGTGGCGGCAAGGGTTTATGGGATTGAGGCGCCCCATTCCGTTTCCGTAATTTTGATTGACGGTAACGGCAGAAGCCAAACGATATTTCTTGGTTACCTGAACTATGACGGCTGGGCAACGCTATCATGGGATAACCCTCAGTACATAAACGAGGTTCGTTCCCGTTCACAACGCATTTACCAGCTTTATCCCAGCCATTCGCCTTATATCCGTTTTGGCGGCTTCCTTGTTCAACGTGACGGCAGTAACGAAGGCGGCGACTTTGTTGTATACTTCAAAGATGTCAGCATTGTTTACGATAAGGCACAACTCGAAGCCGAAAAGGATATCGACGACGAATCCGAGTGGGACATCATCAAAGAACGCGAAGCGGAACGGCAGCGGCTTGAATTTACCAACTTTGGAAAGGACCAGGTTTGGCGGTATCTTGAGACTGAAAAGAAGGCGCCGGAAACCTACTTCTCTGACCTTAACCGGAATCAGAACGCTGCTACGGGTGGCGGAGCTCAACAGCAACAGCAACAGCAACAGCAACAACAACAGCAGCAGCCGTAGTATATAAAACTGTACTTTTTAATTTAAAATGTCCGAAGGCTATCCTTCGGACATTTTAAGTGTTGTAATGCAGCGATTAACAACAGGGATAAGCGCGCTAAATCATAATGCGTCAAGTACTACCCGATAAAAGTGCCCTACAGAAGCAGTACGAAGCTGATCTCCCGGCACGTGAATTGATTGTAAAAGAACTGGAAATTTATATTGAAAGGCTTGTATCGGGCATCCCCTCCAACCTGACAGTCAAAGGCAGGGTGAAAAGCTTCAAAAGTTTTTTTAAAAAATACCTCCGTTACCTTGGTGGTACATCAGATGGTACTCCTCCGATCATACCGGATCAGATCGGCATAAGGATTGTTTGTCCGTTTATCGAAGATACCTTAAGCGTCGAAGCCCTGATAAAAAATAATTTTAACGTTACCGAGGTTGAGCGCAAAGGTTCGTCGTACTCTTTTAAGGAATTCGGTTATGAATCTATACACTTTTTGGTACACCTGCCGGAGGAGGTCGGTGGCAAATACATAAAAACGTCTAACGAATCTTTTACCGGCGATGTTGTGGAGATACAAATACGTACGATCCTACAGGACGCCTGGGCCGAGGTGGAGCATGAGTTGGTCTACAAGGCGGAATTCCGGCCTTACGATCTTCCGATGAAGCGTAAATTGGCGGCTATAAATGCCAGCCTTTCCCTTGCCGATACAATATTTCAGGAGATACGCACATACCAGCGGCATTTTAACAAGCAGATTGGACAGCGCAAGGAATCTTTTTTCAAAAAGGTTGAAGATGCTGCCGACCTGTTTTTGTCTGAAGGCGCCGGACATTTATTTGGGGCTTCAAGGTGTGAGGAGCCTCCGCACGACATACAGGTTGATATCCGAAACAAATCAATTGACGATCTACTGTTAAACGCCCTCTACGCGCACCACCGTGGACTCTTTTCCGACGCCGCGGCTTACTATTCATTCATGCTGAGCCTTGAGCCTGACAAAAAGATCACTTCCCTGATCTACAAGCACCGAGGCATGGCTTTCTTTGCCCAATCCCTGTACGAGGATGCGATAAAGGATTTTAGCCTGTCCTTGAAGTTTGACGAAAAATCGTACCAGTCCGCCTACTATTGCGGCGTTGTACACCTCGTACTACAGCAGTACACGGCTGCAATTGATGATTTCACAGTGTCGATAACGATAAATAGTTTTCAGCCTTACTGTTTTTACCGCCGTGCCGAGGCTTACTACCATTTGAAGGACTACCCGCAGGCCCTGGCGGACTGTGAAGCGGCGTTGGCGCTGGACCACGAGATCGACGGCGTCCTAAAATTAAAATACATGTTGCTGGACAAGCTGAAAATGTAGTCGCCCTGCCATGCGGCTTATATTTTAGATGAAACCCCGTCCAAGTGTTTGCAGGAAACGGCAGGGCGGCTCCCAGGCTCGTTCGCCGTAACCGCCCGCCATTATCCATGCGGAAGGGATATTTCTGCTTCGTAAAAAGTTATATACCAGCATATCACGTTCCACGCACTGATCTAGGGAGAGGCGCATCAACGAGCTTGATAAAAGTTCGTCGTGCTCGTAAGTATCGGCGCCGTCAACGACTATTGCGATGTCGGGTTTGCACCCGGACGATGTCAGCCATTCCAGCCGGTGGAGGCCGTCCTCCAGGAGGCTTATGTAAAAGGGTTCTTCCCCTTCACCGACAGGGATTTCTACATCGGACGGCAGAAGCGGCGCGCGTCCCGGAACAGCGTTGCGCAAGCTTTCAGCGTCAAGGGGCCAGCCCCGCGCCATGTGTATCGAGAGCGTGAGTATGTCGCGTCCCGTTTCAAACGGCGTAGGATTCAAGCCGTCGCGGATAAATGAAACCAGTTCCGCGCTGCCGCAGCCTTTGTGAACGTCAACATCAATTATCCAGACGATACGCGCGCCGTCTTCCGCCTGAAGTTTTCGCGCCGCTATGATTATCTCGTTTATCAAACAGAATCCAGCGCCGGTATCGTAGCGGGCGTGGTGATTCCCACCAGCAAGGAAGTAACAAAAATGCGGCTCTGTCGTTAGGGCCGACGCACAGGCAAGGTATGAACCGGCGCATTGGGCAAGAATCTTTTCAAACAGCGCGGACAGCGGCTTTACCGCCATCTCCGGCTCGTAACGGTTAGGTTTTCCGTCCGCGCCTATAAGTTCGTAGGCATTCAGCAGTTCACGAAGCAACTCGTCCGGGTTGTCGGAAAATAACGCGTTCACATAGGCGGCGCTGTGGACACGCTCAATGTCGTAACGGTTTATCACATTACCAGTTCTTCCCAAAAGGGAAAGTGTATGTTGAATGTCCAGAACGGGGCCGGGAAAACGTCCATGCCTGGAGCTGATGCCGGCGCCAAGTTCATCAACTATTTTCCGCGCCCTACAGGACTCTATCGGCAACATTATACCGTAGTCGCTGAAAACGGACACTACTTCATCGTCAAATATTATCATGCCCTCACCCGCCAAACCCTGCCTGCGGCCAGCCCCCAGCGCATTGATACATAGTCCGAAAGCGCCGACGCTTCCCGCCTGAAAGTTTCCGCGATTCCGGGCCAGGCGCCCGACTCTTCGTCCCGTGGCGGAAGCACGGCGCGCCGCCACGGACTCTTTTCGTATATCCTGTTTGCAAGACTTTCGCCAAAGTATTTACCGGAAGCGGAGACTCCCTGCTGTAAACAGTGCGCCATAAATTCGTTCAGCACAAGGAACGAGTCGCTAATGTCGTACTGCTGAAAATCAAAGTATGACGTGATAAAACGTTTCGCGTCCGTGTCAAGGTTGTCCCAGCGCCGTTTGCAGAATTCCCGGAAGTCCGCGTCAACAAAAAAAATCCCGTGAAACGCCTCGTGCGCCATAAACGTAAGTCTTAAATAATCAGGCGAATCACGCGATATTGAAATTATTGCCCCGCTGCCGGCCGTAAAACCATCCCCTGAAACCCTTATGATACCCGATTCGACGAGGATTTTGCGCAGGGTCAGTTCCTCATCAAGCAGCGGGAACGATGCTTTTTTGGCGGCGCCAAAAAAGCGCGCCAGGGTTTCGGCGCTGTAATCGTGTGCGTTCCAGCCGTGCAGTTCCGCTATCTCCTCGTCCCTCGCCAGCCTTCCCTTAAAGCCCTTCTTTTCGGCAAAGAACGCGATCCGCTTAAAAAGTTTATCCTGCTGGTCGTAAGAGGCTGTATCGAATATCAAAATAGTTGGAAAGCTTTCCCAGCGAAAAATCTCAAAGTCTTTACCGCGCCATTTGTCCTGGGGATACAGAAGGATAAAGCCGGGGTCGGCGGTGATCGGCATGGCCGGCGTTTCATCCCGCAAGGGGGCGGCCCTGAGCACGGCTGTTTCCACGCCACCGCTTATCCGGACATCAGCGCCTGAAGCCAAAAATACGGAGGGCACGGTAAGGTTCCGGTACCCGCCGTTCCCCCTGTCAGCTATATACTGAAACGTATTGCCGCCTGCCGTGATTAGGATTGAGTCTTTTATACCGGCAATGAACAGAATCCGCGGGCCGGCTATCATGTAATCCCCGTTAGGGCTTATCGAGGTCAGCGGCTGAGCCTCAGCTCCGACTCCGCGGGACACAAATGGGCCCGTCAAAACAGCTTCGTCCGTTGTATCAAAGCCGTAGAACCGTTCAGTAAGACGCAGGCCGTTCAAACGCAGCTCGACGCCAGATTTTTTTGAACCGCTTACTTCAAACGAGATTTTTTTTATACGTGTCGTCCGTAACGGAACCGCGTACCGTATACCCAGTCCGGGTTTGTTTATCGCTAAAAAGGCTAAGTCCATGGGCAGCACCCAGCCGGAATCGTCATCAATTTTTAATACAACCTGATAACTGTTAGCGGCGGCATCCCGCGCGGGAACTTCCTGTAAACCGTGCAGGATGTAGTCAACTTCCAGCGAATAGTTATGCGGAACGTTCAGGTATCGATCCGGAGAATAATCGTAACGCTTTGTTTTCGACAGGCTGAATACGCCGGACAGTGCGTTTGAACGGGTGTAAAGCGGACAACTTTCCCCGCCGATTCCGGCAAGAACAAAATCGGCTGGTTTTTCCGCAAAACATGAATTGGCAAGCAGCAACATACCGCTCAAAACAAAAACATATTTAATATACATTTACCACAAACCGCTATCTTTGTCCGTAAGGATATAAAAAATCATTGAACGCGCCCGTATAAGGGAACGTTGATCAAAGTTTGATTATGCCGCGGGCTATAAGCTGCGCCAGCGCGTAACGCCGCTCCATCGTGATGTCCTGTTCGTTGCGCAGAATCGTTTCCAACTGCGCACAGAACGCATCGTTTTTCACCGGCAGCCCGGTAACTTGTTTGTAGTACGCGCGGTGCGACGGTTCGAAGCGCCGGTTTATGCAGAAAAGTGTGAGGCAGGCGGTTTTGATGAATCCGGCTTCCGACATCAGATAAAAAAAATCATCGCCGTTAATCAGCGCTGCGCCCAAGTCACTTAAAAAATGCTCCATTTTTGATTGATTCGCCTGCCGCATTACCGTCCAAAATTCCTCGCTGGGATTGCTGAGCCGCTCCCTGATCGTGTCTATCCAGCCGGTACGTGAAAAAAGTATGTAACCGTTACAGAGTCTGTAAAAACCGTAGGTGCCCGTATCTTTAATCAACCAGAGACGCCCGTTGCCTTCGACCGCGATCGAAACAATGTCATCTATATTTTTTGTGGATTTGAATTCTATCCGTACCGGCAGCTTGCCCGCCAAAAACCTGTCCTTGTTGCCTGAGCTTTCAAACGCGCTAATGTCGACGCCATACTGCGTTTCACGCCCGAAAGCCTCCGGTATAGTTCCGTTGCAAAAGACATCAATTATCAGTGCAAAGTACGGATCTAGCGTTGTCGGCAGTGCAGCCTCATTCAAACTAACACATTCCACGCAGTCCCACGATGAAAGCAGTTTCGTAAAACGATCCGCCAGCCTCTTAACTTCATACTTCATGTTTAAAATTATAAACCAAGCAGTCTTCCATTTCAAGGCAGCGCAGAGGAGTTGCAGCGGGGCGGAAGCCTCTGCAGCCATAGAATCGTTCATTCAGGCAATTTTCTCGAAGAGAGCAAATGGCGATCCCTCAGATACAAGCCGAGCTTTATGTCCTGACCTTTTATGTGGGTAACGAGCCATTCACCCAGTTTTTTCCGAACCGTGGCGACGAGGTCCTCGTTGGCTCCTCTAATGATGAGCTCACGGGAGAGTTCCCGCACCGTGACCTTGAAATCCTCGTGCATCTTGTGGTGGTTCGGGTAATCGGGGTAATTGGCCTGCTGCTGGATCTGTTCTTCTTCAAAGAAATGCTTAATCGTGTAGTCGTTTAGAAAATCGACGGCCTTTTTCAGTTCACCTTTCGTCTCTGCCGTCTTTCCCGACTGTATGGCGGCGAGCAGCCGGTTGAGCGCGTCAAAGAGTGTCCGGTGCTGGCTGTCGATGGTCTCGTTTCCTGTGGCGAAGGTCTCGTCCCACACATAGCCGGGCATCGCGGTTCCCGCGGTGACTTGCCGTTTCGATACTTTGAATCGACTCACCTCTTCCACGAGGGCATTGATATTTTCCTTGTTTTTCCCGCCTGCCGCGTTCATGTCGCGCACGGAGCTGATGATGTTGGCTGCATTGATCGCCATTTCGTCCATACTGAATTTGATTTCGGCGGACAAGCCTTCAAGATTCCGGCTCTCTTTGATGACCGACTTGCTCTTTTCGAGCATCTCCGAGGTGCCCTTTTTGACCATAGTCGTGATCTTCTTGAGACGGCTGATCTCATCAAGGATGAGGCGGCTTCCCTCACCCTGTTCCTCCATCGCGTCGCGGATTGATTCTTCCTGCTGTGCAACCGTTTTGATGCCGTCGTCGATAGACTCAAATTCGGACAGGACAGAACTGGTGGACAGTGTGATTTTATCAATTGAGGATTTGATCTTTTTCAATACCGCCGAGATTGTTTTCGACTGTTCCGCCGAGGACATGGAGAGTTTCCGAATCTCGTCGGAGACAACGGCAAAGCCTTTTCCCAATTCTCCGGCATGGGCGGCCTCAATAGCGGCGTTCATTGACAACAGGTTCGTCTGACTGGCAATGTTTTCCATCACCGCGTTGATCTCTAAGAGCCCCTCCGACTCGCGGGCGATCCCTTGAATATCGGTAGCGACATCGGAAAGCCGGTTTCGTCCAACACCGGAAGCCTCAATGAGACGTTTCACGTTGCCGTCGTTTGCGATTAGCGTGTCCGTTACCATCCTGATGCTCTCAAGCATCTTCGTGATCGCGGCGGCGGACCCTTCCACACTCTTTGCCTGATGCACCACCTCCTCATCAAGGCTGTCGATGTTTTCAGAGACGAGTGACATAGCACCAATTGACGTAACGACCGACTCGCTCTGTTCTTTCACTCGCACGTTGACATTGATCACCGTGTCGTTTATATCCTTGATGGAGGCCGCCGTGAGCGTCATGTGTTCGCTAAGCCCGTCACTGATCTGCCGCAGGGTGAGGGCGCGTTCCCTGATAAGTAGAATCAATTCTTCGATTTTGGTGACCATCTTGTTAAAATAACGGGCGAGGTCTCCAATCTCGTCTTTGGACTTGAGTTCCAGCCTTTTGGTAAGATTACCCTCGCCCTCAGATATATCTTTCAACACACGTGCGGAAAAGTTAATGGGTCTTGAAACCGAGCGTCCAATAAGGATGGCAACAACAATACCGGCCAGGAGTAGAACGAGCCCCGCTCCGGCGACAAGCGTGGTAAGCCGCGATATTCCCGCAAGCATCTCGCCCCGTTCCACTGTAATGACAAATTTCCAGGGAAGACTCCCGGATACCCCTATCGACACAAAGCCCGCATAGTGGTTCCGGCCGTTAAATTCGTAGGTTAAAAAGCCGCTCTCATTTTTCAGCATGTCCGCTACCGCACGGTCAAAGGAAGCTGCCGCAGGATTGTTTACGGCCGCTTCAACCGGGTTATACTGCTGGGTTACTAGATCTGTGTTCCGGTGCGCGATAAAGGTGCCGCTGTTGTTCACAATATAGGCATAACCGGTCTTACCGAACTTAACGTTTTTGATGATATCTGTCAGCGCGTTTCCGTTCATCTGTCCGATAAGCGCTCCAATCACGGCGCCCGCCTCGTTTCGTACCGGCACCCCGAACATCAGCACAGGCTGCCTGGTTACCCTGCTGATAAGCACATCGGAAACGCTTAAGTTACCGGCAAAAGCGCTCTTCACATAATCACGGTCGCCTAGAAACGCTCTTGTTTGTTCGTTGTAGTAATAGGCGTTGCCGTCGGGAGTCACCACCGCTATGTCAAGAAAACCGGTACGGGCGATGCTCTCTTTTAGGGAGGCATCGAAATTCCTCACATTCAAAGCTTGTGCTCCGCTACGGGTGGCAAAATCCTCCAATACCCGCAGTTGGGCGCCAATACTCGCCTTCAACAAATCGGCACCTAACGTTGCCTGGTTTCTCAGCGACTCCCGTGCCGAATTCTCAATGATACTGGACGACACGATAAGCGCCGTTCCCCCAAGCGCCGCGGTAAGGGCAAGGACAAGAATACCGATTAAAAGTGATATTCGGACAGACAGTTTCATGCAGGTCACCTCTCTAAAACTACTCTTTCATAATTTTAACTGGGATGGTAGACCGTCCTCCATGACGTATTGCTTTGACCTGTAGTTCCTTAATCTCCTAGTAGGCTGCTCCGGTAGGCGCGCCTGCCGGCGGCATGGAAAGGGCGGAATCGAGGACATTGTCCAGCGCCTTTGAAATGAGGGATTCGCGGCCTTCATAAACGGATCTGTCGATAAATACACGGACTATACGCAGGATTTTGATGCAGGAGTCCATCGTTTTGCCGGCAAAAAAACTTGTACTTTCATTGAACGGGCAGTTTTTTCCCCGTATAAACAAGTCTGTTTCAAACGAAAAAGGCTCCGGTACATCAATGATAAGCTCGTTTTCATTTACCGCTACGCCTGATTCTGAGGTCAGCGCGGATGCAAGGTATTTTTCGTAAAGTGGTCGCGCCATTATGTCGGCAAGGGCGGTATACGGCCTTGAATCGAACGGGAATTCGGCGGCAAGTGAAAAAAACTGCCCGCTGTAGGCGCGCAAACCAAGCTCAAACAGGTGGTGCCCGTCGCTGGCCATACGCGACATCAGGGTAAAAAGGCCCATATCGCTTAGGTCGTACAGGTCGTGTGGCCGCAGATAGCCTTCTATAAGGCCGTTCAGCAGCGGCTTTTTGACCATGGCTGTCGCGCATCTTACCGAATGATGCCAGTAAACGGAACGGTACATCATGTACTTTGAAAAAAGTATCGCCTCCACACTTGGAATGCCGCGCTGGTCAATGTCAAGCCCTCTTTCTTTGTGGGGGTATAGCATCGAAAAGATAAAATCTATGTCCTGGGCGCCGTAAGGAACTCCACAATAGCGGGCGTCGCGGTTTAAATAGTCAAGTTTGTCGGGATCCAGGCAGCCGGAGAGCAATTTTCTGTAAAAAAGAATTTCGGTATCGCCTTTTGCGTCGATGCTGCCGTCCACTATGGCCGCGCAGACAGTGGGGTCACCGCCCGCGCCGAGTACCAGTGAAGATACCGCTGGTGAAAGTATCAGGCTGCCCGATAACTCTTCGTGGGTCAGGAGCGGCAGTTCTTTAAGGGAATGGGCGTACGGAAAATGCCCGACATCATGCAGCAACGCCGCGCAAAGCGCTGAACGTATGCCGCTGAACGAAAGCCACCCTGACGCACCCCTGTCGCACAGCACGGACAGGAGCCGCCATGCCAGGTGGTACACGCCGATTGAGTGAGCCGCCCTCGTATGCGTCGCGCCGGGATAGCAAAAACTTGCCGGACCAAGCTGCGCTATGCGGTGTAGCCGTACAAACACGCCTGTACGGGTGATTTTTTCCAGTTCAGGCGTCAGGTATATATGCCCCCAAAGCGCGTCCCTTATAGGTTCGGTAAAACCATCGCGCAGGGCGGAGTCAATGCTGTTTTTCAAAATATGTGCCTTCCGTTACTTTTTATGAATTTTGAATGATGCGAGGGTAGTTTTTCCGCCCACAAAAAGGTTGTCGTCTTTTCGGGCCAAAAAAGAGTTGGCGCTGCTGAACGGCGCTTCAATAATAACTGTATCGGGGAACCTGATCCCTATCAATTTTTTTTGGAATTCGCCCTGGGATGTTATGAAAAAAAACATTCCATCCTTGCCGCTGTCGCCAAATGTCGCAATCTCGCCGTCCAACGGCACCTTGTAACTTGTACGTAATTTTACATCGTATACGCCGATCGCGTTTTTTCTTTCAAAAACTATTTTGTTGTCATCCTCGGCAAACGTTACGTAAACATTTCGTCTTAAGCCTTCTCCTAAAAATTCATGGAAGGTTATGCGCCATGTTGCTCCGAATTGTTCAAACAAAACAAAGCGCTGTTCATCCAAGCCCGAGACAAGAGCGATTTTCCTGCCGTCCCTGGACAGGGCGCAGCCGAATATGGCCGATACACGTGAGCCGGATGGTTCGGAAAAATAAATGCGCTGTCCGGCATTGTTTATCAATTCCACCGCTCCGTCCAAAGTTCCCGCCAAAAGGAGGCCCGCAGCGGCGTCAACGCAGGTTACGGGTGATGCAAAATCATAGGTCCACGCAATTTTGTCGACGCTGGTTTCAGAGACCGGACGGTTTCTGTCCAATAGTGAAATAGAATTTTGTTCATTGCTAATTATAAAACTTCGTGAATCCAGAAAAAACGGGTAACCATTCCCGTCTTCAATGCTAAAAACAGTTTCGTTAAAAGGATTTCTTACCGTTATGTCGCTGTCCTGTGCTTCGTACTCCGCCCAAAAGAAATCGGACAGTGAAACATAAGATTTTTTTATTTTTCGTACGCTGAATCGTCCGTCCTCCGAGACATATCCAAAGTAGTCGCCTAACTCAAACGGAATGAGCGATCCTTCAACATTTTTCTCATAGGCTGTTTCAAGCGAATGGATCCAGTTCAGGGACAGCACCGTTTCTTCCTGCACAGGAGCCGCCGCGATAAATACATACAGCAGCAACGCAAAAATCACCGTAATTATCACATACTTTTTGTTAAACCTGAACCGACCCATCACCGAACCATCTGATTTAATTCTAGAGGATTCACAGACAAGTGTTAATACAGGCGCCTATAACCCTGCCGGCGCCTGATAGATCGCGGCTTATTTCGATTCTGTCAAAGCCGGCGGATACAAGCAGCGCGGCCGTACTATCCATCTGTTCCGGTGAGGCCTCAAGAAATATATGCCCTCCACCCGGCAGATACCCTTTTGCGCCGCTTACGATACGCCTCACTATCTCAAGCCCATCCTTGCCGCCGTCAAGCGCTACGATAGGTTCTTTTTGCACCTCCGCCTGCAATGTTTTTATCATATCATGCGGAATATAAGGCGGATTCGATACGATTATGTCGAATCGTCCGGTGATGTTTTCAAAGACATCACTGTGTATCAGGCATACATCATTCTGTAATTTATGTTTTTCAATATTCTTTTGCGCAACGGCAAGGGCAGCCTCCGATATATCGGAGGCATATACTTTTATGAACGGCCTTTCATGCTTTAACGAGAGTGCCGCCGCCCCGCTGCCCGTACACAGATCAAGTACGGAAATGTCGTTTTTTGTTTCTTTAAGTTTGTCTATGCAGCACAATGCAGCCTCGACGAGTGTCTCCGTCTCGGGACGCGGGACAAGTACATTTTTGTCAACATAAAATTCAAGAAAACGAAATTCCCTGCTGTTTGTGATATAGGCGGTACATTCATGGTCCGCGCGGCGCTCAAGCAGTTCCTCGTATCTTTTGTAATCGCAGATTTTTATCTCCATCTCAGGTCTAATCAAGAATTCCGTCCTGTCCATACCCAAAACTTTAGCGAGCAGCAGGGCAGCGTCAAGTTTATAACTTTCGATTCCCGCGTTTCGTAAAAAAGCCGCGGCCTCGTCCAGCGCTCCCCGTAGATTCATTTAAGCTTTAACTATTGAGCCTGTTCCAAAACTAATCAAGTGTGCGCTAAACGGCCCCGTCATAGCCGGGTCACGGTGCGAACCTTCGGTTAGATGGAACAGGCTGAAGCCGTTGGCGGAGCAGTTAGCGGAGCAGTTAGCGGAGCCATTAGCTCTTGCAGTTTTTGTGGCTTAAAAGCCATAAGCTGAAGTCACAAAACTGCGTTTTTTAGAGGTTGCCGGCCTTGCAAAGCTTGTCTCCCCAAAACTGAAGTTTTGGAGCAGCCTCTTATAACACTACAACAATTCTAATATAGAACCAATGAAGTCGCAAGCACGCTTGCGCGCTTGCACTTTTAGCGGAGTAAGCGGTATAGTCAGCTAAGCATGTGTAGTACTGATTTTGAAATCGACGCCGGCTGGCGCGGATTGTTTGACACCCACGCGCACCTTTCCTTCCTTGATGAGCGCGGTATAGACGGGAAAAAATGCGCGGCCGCGTTGTTCGAGGCCGGGTTTGCCGGGATAATTGACATCGGGACGGTTGCGGGAGACCTGGGCAGTCGTATAGCGGAATTTTCATCGTTCGCGGAAGACGGAAGGTTGCACTTTGCCGCCGGTATCTGGCCGTGGAAGACGGCGATTGCCGAAGCGAAAGAACAGATTGCGCTGCTGGAACGGGAGATCGACGCTGCTCCCGTGGGCTTCGTTGCAGCGATCGGCGAGTGCGGCTTTGACAGGCGGGAAAACCCGGAAGCGCCGGACGGGGAGCGCGCCCTTCTGGAGGCGCAGTTGGACCTTGCTCAGCGTAAAAGGCTGCCCGTCATAATCCATTCACGCGAGGCCCCGGCGGAAACGATCGAGACGCTTGCCGCCTTCCCTGCCGTGCGCGGCGTGATTCACTGCTTTTCGTACACGGCTACGGAGGCGAAGACCTTTGTCGGTATGGGTTACGCGATCTCGTTTGCCGGAAACATCACGTACAAAAATGCCGGTAACCTGCGTGACGCACTGCTGAGCGTCCCTCCGGACAGGCTGCTGCTGGAGACCGACTGCCCATACCTTGCGCCCGTTCCGTACCGCGGAAAACCGGCGCATCCCGGTATGCTGCTCGAAACTTACCGCTGCGTGGCCGCCCTGCTCAAAATGGATGTCCAGGAGCTGAAAGAACTACTGAAATTGAACGCGGAAACTGTTTTTGCCGCCAACGCTTAGGGCAACGCCGATTGGAAAAATTATTTTTGGGCAGTATAATATCATAATGGACACAGGCTCTCTTGTTCTTATAGTTTCACGGCTGCTGTTTTCCGCGGTTGCGGCGGTTTTTGCGATCGTAACCTGGTCGAAAACGCGCGAAGCGGCCTGGATGTTGCTGGTTTTGAGCGCCATATCGTCGTACGCGGAAACCGTTTATTCGATTTTGGAGATGTTCGGCATAACCAAAGACTTTTTTCCGGTGATAGGTTCGGTGCCGGTAGCGACGATAATTGTGTCATGTTTACCATCCATATTCTTCATTGCCGCATTCTGGGTATTTCTGGCAAAACGAAAGATAACGCCGATAGTCTGATGTGATTGCCGCCTTCAAAAGCTAGTACTGGAAGGTACTAATGGGCGGAAGTTGCTGAAATTTGGTGAAATCTATGAAAAATTAACAAATTACTGCCGATATTTGTAAAAAAAGATTTTTTTTGGTATATTGTCTTACGTATGCCATTGGAGGATAAGACCATGTTACAGGTAGCCGCCCTACGGCTTAAAACAGGGGCGTGATTTGTAAGTAATCACGGATACTATCCAATGGACAAGGAGAAAATGCGAGATGAGAAAATTTTTATTGATCGGTTGCCTTTTGGCGGCTTTGGTGCTGACGAGCTGTGAGCAGTCGACCAGCGGCGAGATTGAAGCAGCGCCAAGGGTGGCGAATCCCAAGGCTGACGTTTCGGTGACCGCGGACGTACCGTTCGGCACCGGGGTAATGCTTAGCACAACGACGGAGGGGGCGCTGATCTACTACACCCTGAACGATGAGACTGTTCCAACTTCCGGCGCCGAGAGACTGTATACGGAAGGAAAGCTGGTTTCGCTAGGCAACACAGAAGGGGAAGTAACCCTCAGGGCAATAGCTGTGAAGCCGGGATGGGGAAACAGCGACACCGAGATATGGACGTACAAGGTGACCAGTACCGCAGTTCCTGTCCCCACGGTA
>JAITIR010000112.1 GCA_031279285.1 Spirochaetaceae bacterium
ACGCTGATTAACTTGACGCTAATCGCGTTTCCCTAATGTATTTGCTCATTTCATTGCGCAAATGGGGTAAACTTTGTTTACCTTGCGTTAAAGTAGCACCGAATGCGCCAACGCGGTTGACGCATTCGCCAACGTAGTTGGCGCATTCGCCAACGTAGTTGGCGCAATCTCGATTGAATAAATCAGTGCTTCGTTAGGGACACAAAATTTGTAAACTTAACCTTTGCATAAAGGTTAAAAAAATATATGTAGGAGGAATTATGAAAAAAATTACTGTAGCAGCGGTGGCGCTGACTCTCGTCTTTGCCACCGTGCTCCTTGTTATGGGCGCCTGCAAAAAAGACAGCAAAACGCTGAAAATCGGCGCGACGCCCGTACCGCACGCGGAAATGCTGGCCGAGGTTGAGGATGACCTTGCGGCGCAGGGCATCAAGCTGGAGATAATCGAATTTACCGATTATGTGACGCCGAATACGGCGCTGATTGCAGGCGATATTGACGCCAATTTCTTTCAGCACATCCCGTACCTCGAATCGAACGACGAATGGACGACAAAACTTGTCAGCGTGTTCGGCGTGCACATTGAGCCGTTTGGCCTCTACTCCAACAAGTATAGGAGTCTTGCCGAAATTCCCGAAGGCGCGACGGTAGCGATCCCCAACGACCCCAGCAATGGCGGCAGGGCGCTACTTCTACTCCAGGACAACGGCCTTGTAACGCTTAAACCGGATGCGGGTCTTGAGGCAACCGTGCTGGACATAACATCGAATCCCCAAAACCTCAAATTCGTTGCGCTCGAAGCGGCCCAGCTTCCCCGAAGCCTTGTAGATGTTGACGCAGCGTGCATAAACGGAAACTATGCCCTTGACGCGGGCCTAAGCCCGGTAAACGATGCGATAATCATTGAGGACGCCGATTCTCCTTACGTCAACATTGTCGTTGTACGAAAGGGGACGGAAAGCGATCCGCGCATACAGGCCCTGCGCGGCGCCCTTAGCTCTGCCGAAATCAAGAATTTTATCAACAACAGATGGCAGGACGGCAGCGTGGTCGCGATTTTCTAAAACTGTTACACCCCCCTTCCCCATCAAAGAAAATTGAGGGGGGGGGGGGGTAGATGTAAGAGATGAAATATTTGTTTGTTGTACTTGGCGGTGGAATCGGGGCCTTGCTCCGTTACCTATCGGTAGAGTTTATAAAAAGAATATTTGATACACCTTTCCCCGTTGGAACATTCGCTGTAAACATTATAGGCTCGCTCCTGATCGGTTTTTTGTTTACAGCATTTGAAACACGCCTCCTTCCCGATCAGTTCCGCCTGTTCGCGATAACTGGCTTCCTGGGTGGATACACCACGTTTTCGGCATACTCGCTGGAAACGACCCGGTATCTGTTGAACGGAGACACAAGGCTTGCACTCGCAAACGTGCTGCTCTCCAACCTGCTCTGTGTTAGCTTTACATTTGCCGGCATGAAACTGGCAAAAATGCTGATGCCCGCGCCATAGTCCGTAAGGAACTGTACAGAATTGCGTAAGCAGTGGTTTTATGCCGGTGGGTGGCCTGCTGTGGCAAAATAGTGATATAATGTATGGTATGGAAAAGATAAGAAACACAAGGATAGTATGTACTATGGGGCCGGCGGTGGACAGCGTCGATAAGGTACGAGCCCTGATTCGCAGAGGAATGAATATAGCGCGTTTTAACTTTTCGCACGGCGATCACAAGGGCAAAGCGGAGTCTATAGCGAAGGTACGAAAGGCGGCGGAACTTGAAAAGGCTACAATAGCGCTGCTGATGGACACCAAAGGGCCTGAGATACGCACCGGACTCGTTAAGGACGGCGGGAGTATCATCCTTGAAGCGGGTGAAACGGTGGATGTGATAGCTTCCGTTGACGCGGAAAAGTTGTACGGCGCGGACGGAGCCCTTACGCTGAGAGAAGGGGGCAAGGCGCGCATCACAATGAGCTATGAACTTTTGGCGAACGACATCAGGGACGGGGCGCGGATTCTGATCGCGGACGGCCTTCTGTCGCTCGAATTCATCAGCCTTGAGGGACGGATAATGCGGTGCAGAGTCGAGGCGGGTGGGGAGTTAGGCAGCCGGAAGAACGTTAACGTGCTGGGTGTGCACACCCGCCTACCGGCCATGTCCGAGCAGGACATAGCCGATCTCCGTTTCGCGGCGGAGGAGGGCATGGACTGCGTGGCGGCGTCCTTTATCCGCAAGCGGCAGGACGTAACCACGATACAGAAATTCCTAGCCTCGATAGGCTCCGATATGCCGGTCATAGCCAAGATTGAGGACGAAGAAGGGCTGGATAACATCAACCACATAATCCGTGTATCGGCGGGTATAATGGTGGCCCGCGGCGATCTGGGGGTGCAGATACCGCCCGAACAGGTGCCGCTGGCGCAGAAACGCATCATCGAGCTGTGCAACAACGAGGGGAAGCCGGTCATAACCGCAACACAGATGCTCGACTCGATGATCCGCAACCCGCGCCCCACCCGCGCCGAGGCTGCCGATGTCGCAAACGCGATCCTGGACGGCAGCGACTGCGTGATGTTGTCCGGCGAGACGGCAAACGGCGCGTACCCGGAAGAAGCGGTCGAGACGATGAACCGGATCGCGCTGACGGTGGAAGACTCGGACGTGTACCGGCGGCATCAGCTTGAACGCCGCGGACGCCTCCAGCGCTCAGGCGATATGCCTCAGTCGATAGCGGAGTCGGCGGTGCTGATAGCGGAGACGATAAACGCGGCCTGCATAATCACGCCTACAATTTCCGGCAACACGGCGCGGCTTGTCAGCAAGTACCGTCCTGTCCGCCCGATAATCGGGGCGTCCCCCAGCGAAAAAATACGCCGGAGGATGCTGCTGTACTGGGGCATTGTCCCGCTTGCCGTGCAAAACGAGCTTGACAGCGAGGCCACGATACAGGGCGCCCAGAGCGCGGCCATAAAAGAAGGCTTTATCAAGGTGTCGGACAAGGTCGTGTTCACCGCGGGCGTACCGGTCAATTCGCCGCACTCGGCGAACATGATACGGATACACGTAATAGGTAAGATACTGGGACGCGGGCAACGCGGTTTTGGCGGGCGATGCACGGGCCGCATCGTAAAAGCAAACACGCTCGCCGAGGCGTCCTACCTGTTGCGAAACAGCGGCGGTGAAATCCTCCTGACACATACGCTGGACAATTCGTTTATCCCGATAATAAGGATAGCGCGCGGCATAATCGTGGAAGGCTCCTCCGAATTCCCGTACGCTATGCTCAGGATGATAAACCCGAACATCGTCTACATCGACCAGGTCGAAAAGGCTATGACCCTTATTGAGGAACACGTCACCGTTACTATAGACGGCGCCGAAAAGATCGTCTACGAGGGGACAATAGAATGAAGCTCCGGCGGCAGGCGGGCGACCCACAAGGGAGGAGCCTTACTGCCCTTTGCTGATACTGTCCAGCACGCCGTTTACAAACTTAAAAGAATCATCGGCGCCGTACTCAATGCACAGTTTTACCGCTTCTTCAATGACAACGGAAGCCGGTATCTCCTTCTGAAAGAGCAGGGAATAGACGCTTAGGCGCATTATCGCAAGATCGACGCGCTTTAGGCGGGAGAAGTCCCAATTCTGTATTGCCGAGCGAATTTTTTTGTCTATAACGGCGATATTTTCTATTGTGCCGGCCACCAGGAGGCGCGGGAACACGAGCGCGTCATCCCCCATAGTCTTGAGTTTTTCGCCGTCTGCCCAGGGAAAGGCCAGAAGCTCTCCTACAGGCGCGCCTGCGGCCTCCCACGCGTAAAGAGCTTCCAGAGCCAGCACACGCCCCTTCCACCTGGACATCCTAGTAGTTCAGATTCTCGCTAAAGATTCTGTACGGGTTGTTCTTCCGCAGTTCGTCGATCATTTCCTTTTGGGCGCGGGAAATTACTTCCTGCTGGCGCTTCTGCATGATGCTTTCTTTCAGCACGGTCCTGACCGTTTCGCCGTATATCAGGTGGGTATCCTCCAGCGCAAGGAATTTTTTGGGGTACTTGTGGGCAACCTTGATGATGTAGAAACCTCGCGCCTGGCCTGAAGGTATCTCCAGCACATTTGAAATCTTACCCTGTTCCAGCTTTAGGGCCTCGTCAAGGAAGACCTGGCCCGCCCGCTGCTGACCAGCGGCATTCTTTTGTATAATGCTGCGCTGCGCCACATTGTAACCGGCATTGGGAGCCCTGCCCCGTTGCAGCTTTTCGTCAAAATTGTTGGGGTTGTTGTTTACCTCGCGCGCCATTCTGTTGGCTTCTTCACGCTTTTTGTTTTTTTCCGCGTCGCTTGCAACCGGAAAAATGATGGCGGAAAATTCCACAGTTTCGGGTTGTACCAGTTCTGTTGAATTAAGCTCGTATTCCGCCAAAATCTCCGCATCGGTAGGCTCTTTTATTGAACTCAGCACATCCTGTTTTTTTGCCAGCATGTACTTCTGTATCGTGAGCGTTTTTTTTGCCTCCTCCCGGTATGCGGACAGTTCCATGCCGGTTTGCTGCCTGATTGCGCTGTTAAACTCCGCGTCCGTCGGGGTGCGCCCAATCATCCTAGCTAGTTGGGCGCGCAGTTCATTGAACTGTTGATTCAACTCCGTCTCTGTAACGGTGATCCTTTCCCTCTCCGCCGCCTGCAACGCGAGCCGCTCGTTTATCATACCGTCCAGGACCTCACGTCTTTCCTCCGCGTTCAAAGGCCGCCCCAGGGCCGCCTCCATCTGCTCCACCCTTACCCTCAGCATCTTGACGCTGATTTGTTCTGTTTTTGTCAATGTTACCGTCGCAACCGTTTTAAGGTCATTCTGTGCCCAAACAACCGCCGCGGAAAGAAGCACAAGACCAAATACGATAAACCTTTTTTTCATGTCAACACCTGCATTCAGAGAACATTTCATTTATGCTATATATTAAAACAGATATGTGTAAAAAAAGCAACAACGCCCTGCGCACAAACACAATGAGCCGCCCGTTTGTAAACGGCCGTTTCACAAAACGAGCGGCTAAGCCTTGATACCCGCCGGTAAGCGGCGGGTATCAAGGCCGTTGGCGGCCCCGCATAAGGGGGCGCCGTTTGTGTTTTTCATTCTGTCTTGAGGTTCAATACCCCGCCGCAAACAAGTTTGCGACTTCAGGGCGCTTCGAGTCAGTAACACCAACAAAAATTTGGTATTAGACCCCACTGCGAATAAAGCCGCCGCGGTTAAACAAATTTTCCTTAGGATCATCATAATTTTGACACATTTCCCCAATACTATGGGGTGAGAACATCAAAAACGTGAAAGCGTTCTTGATTAGGAGGGTTTTTGTGGAATTGATACTGAGCCATTGGCACTGCATTTTGCCGGTAATTTTGATTGCGCTGGCCGTGCCCCTCCTGCTGGGGACTGGTAAGAGGAAGGACGGATGAAAACCACATTTAAGGGGGTAAATTATGTGTTTATGCTGTAAGGCGCTAACGCCGTTTCGTAACGCGCCCCGTAAGGCCGGCGGCGGGCGGCTTTTGCCCGTTCTTCTGCTTGCGGCCGCTGCCCTGTCTGCCCAGACAGGGCAGCAGGCGGCCGGAAAGCTCAATGTGGTAAAACCGGCGATTGCGGACAGCGACCTCGTGATAGAGCTTGCCGAGATAACGGAGAACGCGCTGTTTTTCCCGGTGGATGTGGGGGGGGACGCGGCTTGAGGTGCTGGCGGTAAAAGCGCCGGACGGCACGGTACGCACCGCGTTCAACACCTGCCAGGTGTGCTACGCTTCGGGGCGGGGCTTTTACAAACAGCAGGGGACGGTGCTGGTCTGCCAGAACTGCGGCAACCGCTTCCGCATGAGTCAGGTGGGCCTGCGTTCCGGCGGCTGTAACCCCGTGCCGATTGGCGGGGCTTACAGGACGTAGACCGCGACAACGATCACGATCTCCAAAAATTTTCTGAAAGAAGCGAAAGTAATTTTCGCAAGGTGGAGGAGGAGTTGAAAAAATGCAAACTGTGATACCGGTGGGGGGGATGACCTGCGCCGCTTGTTCGGCGCGGGTGGAGAAGGCGATAGCCAGGCTGGAAGGCGTGGAAAGCTCCGTGGTGAACCTTGCTACG
>JAITIR010000119.1 GCA_031279285.1 Spirochaetaceae bacterium
CGTTGGCGCAATCGGTGCTACTTTAACGTAAGGTAAACAAAGTTTACCCTAAAAGAAAGCGGCGTAATCACCGCTTGACATTATCCTATAAATTATATAGGAATGATATAAATAATGCAAGGCCAAATGACCTTCCGTAAATTGTTCAACAGGGAGCTGAATATGAAAAAGATGCTGTTTTTTTCGGTAATCATGGTACTTACTGTTTTAGGCTGTGCGAAAAAGGAGGAGGCCGGATCCGTTTCGGTACAGCGGCTTCGCGTGGGGACGAGTAACGACTATCCGCCCTACTGCTACCTCGATCCCAATGGTGAACTGGCCGGTTTTGAGAAGGACGTTCTGGACGCTATCGACAAAAAATTGCCTGAATACCGGTTCAGCTACGAGGTTCTTGAGTTCAAAAACATACTTAGCTCCCTTGAAGCGGGCAGAATCGACATAGCGGCCCATCAGTTCGGCGTAAATGAGGAGCGGCAGGAAAAGTTTCTGTTTTCAGACGAGGGCTATATCGGCAGTTACAGCTATATCGTTGTGCCGGAATCCACGAATGACATTCATAGTCTGGATGATCTGCGCGGCAAACACATCAGCGTGCCGCCCGCTTCCGGCTGGGCCTACACCGTGGAATCCTACAACGCCGAACACCCGGACAACCCTGTTCTGATTGACTACTACGAGGCAACCCCGGACGTGCTGATCACCAACATGACTATGGGGGTGATCGACGCGACTCTGCTCACCGAATCGGATGTCAGGCTGATCAACACCTTCTGGCCGGTGAATTTTAAGATAAGCGGAGAGCCAATCGGGGATTTTGAGGAAAGCCGCTTTGTGTTTCAAAAAAACGCAGGTAAACTCCGCAATGCCGTTGACCGGGCCTTACGGGAACTGAAGGATTCCGGTGAGCTTGGGGCTATCCAAAAGAAGGCGGTGGACGACTTCTTTAAAAACGCGGGGCGGCAATGATGAAGGGCGGATAGCATGACGCGCATCCTCTCGATCATTTTCAGGACCATTCTGCGGAACATTTTCCGCTTTGCCTGCCTCATCGCAACGCTGCTAAGACCTGGGCATTTCGATCATTCGCAGCGTCAGGACGGTACACTCCCGACACTCAGGGACAAACTGTTCTGGATATACAAGTACTACTTTAAGCAGATTGAAAAGCCGGAACAGAACTGCGGCATAGCGGAGCATTTTTCCGCGCAACGTTTTGACTTTGCCCTTCCCGACGGTTTCAGGCGGGAGGCCGAAGCTTCCCTTGCCGCCGGCGGCGACATACTGGTTTCCGATCATGTCCGGGGGGACAATACCGGATGCCTTTGGGACGATGTTGCGCCGTTCTTTTTTGACGCGGATATAAGCTGCGCGAACCTTGAATCGCCGGTCGCCCCTTCCCAGCCATTCACGGCCCTGCCCAAGAATCTGCTTAAAAAACTTGAACTGAACAATTCGCCCGAAGTATTTGAGCGCTGCTTTCAGCGCGGCAGGGGCATAACACTTTTTACCACAGCCAACAATCACGCGTTGGACCGGGGCGAAAGCGGACTCCTTGAAACCCTGGATTTTCTCGACCAAAGGGGGGCGTACCATACCGGTACGTTCCGCAGCCGTGCCGAGCGGGACGATATTCTGGTTATCGAAAAAAACGGCATCCGGTTCGCGTTTCTTTCATATACATTTTCGTTGAATGAAAACAAGCTTCCCCCAGGTAAGGAGTACCTTGTCAACCTCCTGCCCCTGAACCGGCCCGGCTGCGATACATGGCCAATACGGGAAGACGCGGAAAGGGCGCGAAAGGAAAAAAGCGCCGACATTGTTAGCGCCTGTCTGCACTGGTCGCTTGAGCATGAATCGTACCCCCTACGGCATTTTATCGATCTGGGACACGAAGTACTTGAATGCGGAGTCGATGTCATCATCGGGAATCATTCCCATACCTTACAGCCCGCCGAAAAGTACACATACACGGATCCCCGCACCGGCTTGCGGAAGGATGGTCTCGTCTTTTACGCACTGGGGGATCTGCTTTCATGGCACCCCTCAAAAAATAGCCGCCTAAACGCCCTCGCAAAAATTCGTTTTACAAAGGGGTTCGTTAACGGCAGGAAAACCACCCTGATAAGCGGCGCGGAACTAAAGCCCCTGTATGCGTACAGTAAGATAAGGCTTGAGCATTGCGGCGATTTCCGGCTTCTGGATCTGATGAAAACGGCGGAAGCGATTGAAAAAGGCGGCGATGTTCAGCTCTTTCTTTCAGCAAAAGACCGCCGAGAGATAACCCGGTTAAAAGAACTGGCCGTAAAACTCATGCCGGGGATTCTGCATAGAGCCTATCTCAAATGAAGCGCCCCGTCTTAGAGCGCGCAAGACGCGTTTGAGGTGAAGGTTCATTAGGGCTGCCAGACCGTCGCATACGGCCGGAACGGTGTATGTAAACAAACTATGGGTTGATTTTCTAAGTGAGGGCAACAATAATTTAGTAAGATGTGGGTTCTACACAGATTAAGGGGCTTTTAGGATGAAAAACCTGTGTAATTTCCGGCTCCTTTTGTGGGCTCATCAAACTCACGTTGGCAAGGAGGCGTGGCATGAAGGTTGTAGCGTTTAACGGCAGCCCGCACGGAGAGGGTGCTTCGTATAAAGGGATAGTTACCGTTACATCGGAGTTGGAAAAGGAAGGAATCGTATCCGAAATCCTGCATATAGGCGATAAAAACATACAGGGATGCGTAGCTTGTCAAAGCTGCTACAAGACCAGGCGCTGTAAATTTGACGACATTGTAAACCAATGCGCCGAAAAACTCGAAAAGGCTGATGGAATAATACTTGCTTCGCCGGTTTACTATGGCGGAATAGCGGGAAATTTCAAGTGTTTTCTTGACCGCCTGTTCTACAGCGGCCCCAAACTAACGCACAAGGCCGGCGTTGCTATAGCGACGGTACGCAGAACAGGCGGCATAGGCGTGTTTCATCAGCTTAGCAACTACCTAACGCTGGCAGGCGTGATAGTTAGCCCGACCGTCTACTGGAATGTCCTGCATGGGAATAACGCGAACGAGGCTGGGGAAGATGCGGAAGGGCTCTACACGTTGCGTACTGTGGGCCGCAACATGGCCTGGCTGCTCAAAACGTTGGAACTCGGAAGCAAAAGCATCCCGCTCCCTCCGGAAGAACCGCGTATCCGTACCAATTTTATCCGCTGACCAGGGCTGTTTAAAAACAAAGCCTGGATTAGGCACTACGCAAGAATGCCATGCATTTTATTCTGACTTGGAGTTTAATACCCCGCCACAAAACAGCGTTAAGCTGTTTTGCTTGACGTTTTGCCGCTTGCCTAACCCGATAAGGAAGGGTAGGCGGGGTATCTATTGTAAGCGTTGCATTATTTACACGGTTCGATCGGCCGCGGAAATTTATCATCGTATATGTTTTTAACCATACCGCCCCATCGTAGACACAAACTACTAAAAAATGTCATCATTTAGGCATGGAAAATGAAGGCGGAGACAAGGCGGCGCCAATTATGGCGGCGCCAATTATGGCGGCGCCACAACCTGTAGCGGAAATACCTATTGAGGATTTGCGGATAACGGCGTCGCTGGCCCATCTTAACACAGGCGAAGCGGAACTAGAGGCGGCGCTGCCTGCTTTTCGTGATATGCTTTCCTACTTTGCCGCGATGCAGGCGGCGGACAACGATGAAAAGGCGTTTGGCGGCCCAATCAAGGGGCTTTCGTTTGCGGGAAAAAGCGTTGACGCCACCCACTTTAGGGCGGATGCGGCGTTGCCCGGTGCGGCGGAGGATTTAACCGAAACGATGCTGGATAATTCCGGCGAGAGGGACAGCCATTTTATCGTTGTCCCGAATGTTTTATGAAATGAGGCTGTTCCCTTGAACCGAAGGTTCGCACAGTGCCCCGGCTATGCCGGGGCCGTTTTGCGCGTAAATGATTAGTTTTGGAACAGGTTCAAATACTAATGTATTATTAAATACTATTGATAATATCGAGGAAAATATGACCCTGCCGGAAGGCTACGAACAGTACTTCAAAGAATGGGAAGACAAGACGGGCGCTTTTATCGAATTCGCGCCGGATAAGGCGGTTTTTGGGCTGGCGGAAGCCGCGCCCTCAGCCTCTCCGCTGTCTGGCCTGCCGTTTGCCGTAAAGGACAACATCGCGGTAAAAGGTTTTTCGCTGAGCTGCGGCTCCAAACTGCTTGCGGAACTGAAGGCGCCGTACACGGCGACCGCCGTGCGGAAGCTGGAGGAGGCGGGCGCCGCCGTGATAGGCAAAACCAACCTTGACGAGTTTGGCATGGGTTCTTCCACCGACAATTCCGGGATAAAACGCACGAACAATCCATGGGACACCGACCGTGTAGCGGGCGGTTCATCGGGAGGTTCCGCAGCGGCGGTGGCGGCGGGACTTGTGCCGTTTGCGCTCGGCTCGGACACGGGTGGTTCAATAAGGCAGCCCGCCTCGTTTTGCGGCGTCGTCGGTCTAAAGCCCACCTGGGGCGCGGTTTCCCGCTACGGCCTTGTGGCTTACGCCTCAAGCCTGGACACCGTCGGCGTGCTTGCCGGCAGCCTCGCTATGACCCGCGACGTGTTCAACTGTGTGAAGGGCGCAGACCCGTTTGACCAGACGAGCCGGGACACGCCGTCCGGCGGCGTTCCCGCGGGAAACCTTATAGGTGTGCTGTCGCCCACCGCTATCGCGCAGGCGATAGCGGACGATTTTCCGGGCGAGGTGGCGAAGGCCGCCGTTCTGGAGCGGGAGGTCGAAGAGGCCTTCGATCTGGCAAAAGAAAACCTAAAAAAACTGGGCTATAAACTTGTAGAAGTGGAGATAACAAGCCTCAAGTACGGGGTTCCCGCATATTACACGATAGCTACGGCGGAGGCAAGCGCGAATCTGGCCCGTTTCGACGGTATCCGTTATGGGAAAAGGCCGGACTGGGCCGAAAACCCGGATGAGCTGATCGATAAATCCCGCGACAGCGGCTTTGGAAACGAGGTAAAGCTCCGTATCCTGCTGGGAACTTTCGTACTCCGTTCAGGTTTTCAGGACAGGTACTACCTTCGCGCCCAACGGATACGCGCCGGCATAAGGCGCAATTTTGAAAAGTACCTTGGGTCGTTTGACGGTGGACCCTCCGGTAACGGCGGCGAGAGCTGCGCAGCAATCCTTATGCCGGTATTCCCGACACGGGCCTTTGGGCGTGGCGGAAGCGGCCTCTCGCCTTTTGCGCAAAAAGCCGCCGACCTGTACACCTGCTGCGCGAACCTTGCAGGGCTTCCCGCGCTCGCGTTCCCCGTGTCCGCGGAAGGCGGCCTGCCGGCGGGCGTTCAGCTTCTGGGGCGGCCCTTTGGCGAAGAAACGCTGTTTTCCATCGCTGAAAAGTACGAGGCTGCCCACCCGTTCCCGCACCCGCCGGGTTTCAAACGGTTTTGGGAGCGGAGCTAAAGGGAAAAGGAGCGAAAATGTATCAAACATTCATCGGACTCGAAGTTCACATCCATCTTTTAACAAGAAGCAAGGTCTTCTGCGGCTGTCGTTCAGCGTTTGGCGACGAGCCGAACAGCAATGTCTGCCCCGTCTGCATGGGTTACCCCGGTGTGATGCCCGTCCTCAACATTGAGGCTATGCGTATGGGCTGCCTCGTGGCGCGCGCACTTAACTGCCGCATCCCGGAAAAGACATGGTTTGAACGCAAGCAGTACTTTTACCCCGATATGCCCAAGAATTACCAGATTTCCCAGTTTGCCTCGCCGCTGGGGCAGGAAGGCTGGGTAGAGGTTGAGGGGGGTGGGGTTAAGAAGAGGGTGCGTATCCGTGAATGTCATCTTGAGGAGGACGCGGGAAAGATGATCCACACGGGGACGGTCTCCCTCCTCGACTACAACCGCGCCGGGGTGTCGCTGCTGGAAATCGTTACCGAGCCTGACATGGAATCGGGAGAGGAAGCCGAGCTTTTTGTCCAGCAGTTGCGCCGCGCCGTCCGTTATCTCGGCGTCTGCGACGGCAACATGGAGGAAGGCTCACTCCGCGCCGATGCCAACGTGTCGCTAAACCTTGCCGGGCAGGGGCTCGGCAAAAAGGTCGAAATCAAGAACTTGAACTCGTCCCGTTTCATAAGGCTTGGTCTTAACTACGAGATAAAACGCCAGTCCGCTATGCTGGACGCGGGAAGGACAATAGTCCAGGAAACGCGCCTTTGGAACGAAAACCGCGATGAGACAGCCCCGATGCGGACAAAAGAGAACGCCCAGGACTACCGCTATTTTCCGGAACCCGATTTGCCGGTCTTTACGCCGGATGAGGACTTCTTAAAGTCGGTGGATGCCGGGCTTGTGGAGCTTCCGTTGCCCCGCGCAAGGCGTATCGAGGCGGATTACGGGCTCAATGAGGAGCAGGCCTTCCTAATCTGCGAGGAAAAGGCGCTCGCCGATTACTACGAGAGCGCGGTTGAAGAGGCCGTGAAGCTCGGTTTGGAACAAAAGGACGCCGCGCTTCGCGTCGCTAACAGGCTTTTGACCGAGGTAAAGCATATTTTAAGCCGCGAAAAGATAGAGCCGGCCAGGATTGGCGAGCTAAGGCTCAGTTCCCACCGGCTTGCGGAGCTTACCGCGCTTGTCGCCTGCGGAAAAATCTCGAACAAGAATGCAAAACAAGCGCTGGAAGCGGTTTTTGCCGAAGACAAGGACCCGGCGACGCTTATAAAAGAGCGCGGCTGGGAACAGATAAACGATCCTGCCGTCATTTCTGAAGCGGTAAAACAGGTATGGGAGGCGGAGGCTGAGACCGTCGCGAGCGCCCGCGCCGCGCTGGAGGCGGGCAACCAAAAGAAGGTAAAGTCACTCTCGGCATACCTCGTGGGCAAGACGCTTGCCGCCACAGGCGGGCGCGCCTCTCCCGAAATAGCAGGCGCCCAGGTTGAGGCGCTGTTGCGCGTAGATGACTGACCGGAGAACAGACGGGGGACTGTAAATTGGGCATGGATATTTATACCGTTATATTTCGTGTTGCGTAGACAAGACAAATGACACAGAATAGGGGTAAAAATCCCATAGGGGCTGTGCAGTTCCCAAGGCGCGGGTCATTAGATGGTTTCTATCTTTTGTATTTCATCGCGCAAGACAGCAGCCTGTTCGAACTCAAGCCTTTTGGCGTGATCGAGCATCTCCGCGTTGAGCGCAGCAATCAGCTTTTTGCGCTCGGCGGGTATCAGGATGTTGTACGATTTCTTCAGCGCCTCGGTTGATTTTTCTACCGCGCCCCGCGCTTCCTCCGTGTGCCGCTCCAGGATGTTCGCTATCGCCTTCTTTACCGTGGCCGGCGTTATGTTGTGCGCCGCGTTGTAGTCGATCTGTATCCTGCGGCGGCGTTCCGTCTCGTTTATCGCGTCCCGCATCGCGTCGCTCACCCTGTCCGCGTACATCACAACCTTGCCGGCGGCGTTCCGGGCGGCCCGCCCTATTATCTGCACGAGGCTCGTTACCGAGCGCAGAAAGCCTATCTTGTCCGCATCGAGGATGGCGATGAACGAGACTTCGGGCAGGTCTATCCCTTCCCGTAGCAGGTTTATGCCGACGAGCACGTCAAAGTTTCCCTGCCGCAACTGCGTCAGTATTTCCACACGTTCTATCGTCTCAACCTCGCTGTGTATGTAGCGCACTTTAAGGCCAAGGTTGAGGAGGAAGTCCGTCAGGTCCTCCGCCATCTTCTTAGTCAGCGTGAGGATGAGGCTCCGCCCGCCGGACCCTATCGTTTTCCGTATCTCGGCGTAGATGTTCTCCATCTGGCCCTCGCTGGGGCGCACCTCGATTTCCGGGTCAAGCAGGCCAGTCGGGCGTATAAGCTGTTCAACGACGCGGGCAGACTGTTTTATCTCCGTCTCGCCGGGCGTTGCGGACACATAAACCGTCTTGTCGAGCAGGTCGGCGAATTCATCGAAGCGGAGCGGGCGGTTGTCCAGCGCGCATGGCAGGCGGAAGCCGTAGTCTACGAGGTTCTGCTTGCGGCTCCTGTCGCCCGAGTACATCGCGCCAATCTGCGGGAGGCTCACGTGGCTTTCGTCTATGAACGTAAGGTGCTGTTTTGGGAAGTAATCTATCAGGGTGTCGGGGCGCTCGCCCGGCTTCCTGCCGGCAAGCGGCGCGGAGTAGTTCTCTATGCCGGGACAGTAGCCCATCTCGCCCAGCATCTCTATGTCGTACTCGACGCGGGTCTTGAGCCGCTCCGCCTCCAGATTCTTGCCTTCGTTCTTTAGCTCCTCGTAGCGGGCGGCCAGTTCTGCCTTTATCAGCGGCAGCGCCTCCGAAACCATTATCTGCGGCATCACAAACTGTTTTGCGGGGTACAGCATCGCGCTGTCAAGTTCCTCAAAGATTTCGCCAGAGACCGGGTTGAAGCGGCGTATGCGGGCAACGGTCTCCCAGTCCAGGTCGACGCGGTAGGCGTCCTCAAGATAGGCGGGGAATATTTCCAGCGTGTCGCCCCGCCGCCTGAAGCGCCCGCGCTCCAGCACGGCGTCGTTCCGCTCGTACTGAAGCTCGACAAAGCGGCGCATCAGCGCGTCAACATCCACCGTGTCGCCCCGCGAGAATGTCGCCGTCATTTTTTTGTAAATTTCAGGAGTCGCAAGCCCATAGATGCACGAGACGGTTGCCACGATGATAACATCCTTGCGCTCCATCAGGCTGCGCGTCGCGGAGAGGCGCAGGCGCTCAATCTCTTTGTTTATCGAAGCGTCCTTTTCGATATACAGATCGCGGCTTGCGACGTACGCTTCAGGCTGGTAGTAATCGTAGTACGAAACATAGTATTCCACCGCGTTGTGCGGGAAGAAGCCTTTAAACTCGCGGTAAAGCTGGGCGGCCAGTGTTTTGTTGTGGCTGATGATGATTGTCGGCATCTGCACGGCTTCAATTATCTTTGCCATCGTGAAGGTTTTGCCGGAGCCGGTAACGCCGCGCAGTGTCTGAAACCTGTCCCCAGCCGCGATCCCTTTAGCCAGGGTTTCAACCGCCTGCCCCTGATCGCCTGCCGGCTCAAACGGGGATACCACTTCAAAACGCCGCATAACCTTCCGCTATACCATCCATCGGGCTGTTACCTGCTTACCTCTTACATTTGTGTGCCGTTTCCGGCCCCTGCCCCAGAAAATTATGTGTCCGCTTCAAACAGGCCTGTAATTTTCCTGACCAGCGCCTTGCCAGCTTCCGTCTGCCCAAGACCCGCAAAGAGCCCATTCAGGGCCGCCGCCCCTTTCGACGAAAACAAATCAACCACCCTGTTTAACCCCGATTCCACGTTGCCCGCGTTAGCCAGTATTTCTATTTTCGCATTGCCAATGTTTTTCGCCTGTTCAATGCCTACATCCCGGTTCGCTTTTATCTGCTCGATCGTGATAAGGTACTGCTGGTACTCCTTGTTCTCGCCGACTTCTTTTGCAAGCGTTGTCTGCGCCGTAACGGACGCAAGCTGCCTGGCCTTTTCGGCCTCCGCTTCCGCAAGCCCGATGGACTGCTTTCCCTTCGCTTCGTTCTGCTGCTGGACAAGCGTTGCGGCGGCAACCTGCTCAATCCTGAACTTGGACGCCTGCGCCTCCCATTCCACCGCCGTCTTCTTTGCCTCGGCCTCTATTTCGATAACGGATTTCTCCGCCTGCGCCTGCACTTCGCGCTGATACTTCTCCGCGTCCGCACCGATGCTGACAATCTCTTTCTGCTTGTTGGCGCTCACTATGGCCGCTTCCTTTTCAATCTCCGCCGCGCGGACGGTATTCACCTGGCTTACCGCCATCATCTTTTCCGCGGTAACCTTGCTCTCCTCCGCGACAGCCTGCTCCGCCTGCTGTTTCGCGATGCCGACAGCCTGATCCGATTTCGCCACCGCCTCGCCCGACGCCTGCGCCGCAACGGCTTTTTTGACCTCGACCTCTTTTGTCGACTCAATCTCCGCTTCCTGCGCCTTCTGCCGGTTGAGCGCCACCGTTACGCGGGACTCCTTCTCAATCTCCGATTTTTTCTTGGCCATAATATCCTGAATGACGCTGCTGTCTTTCGCGTCTTTGATATCCATCAATTCGATATTCTTTACCGGCACGACGCCCCATTGCGCAAGCTCTTCCTTCACATCGGTGGTAAACTGCTCCCCATAAATCGACCGTTCCTGCATGATCGATTCAAGGTCCGACTTCGCCATGATCGACCGCACCGAACCCTGCACGATCCCCGCGAGGTGGTCTTTCAGTTCCGCCATGCTCTCGACCTTCTGCGCCGCCTGATTCGTGTCGGCGATGCGGAAAAAGGCTTTGACATCAACGGTAAAGGGCAGGCGGTTCTTGTCGTACGCCTCGTAGCTGTTGAGGTCAAGATCGAAGTTGCTCACCGGAAGCTCGCGTACGGTAACGCCCAGGAGGGGCAGCCAGACCGGCCATTTGTAGTAAACATTGCCCGCTTGCTGTCCCACCCCGTACGATACGGTCGTCTTGGACCGCTGAATGATGTGGACGGTATTTGCCGGCACGATGCGCCGGAGCTTAAGTACGTTGCGTACCAGCAGAAGCAGGATGATAAATCCTACAGCGATACCCGCAATTGAAAGTATTTGGGTTAACTGAATCATAAAAACTCCTCCTTTTGTGTGTCTTTCTGCCAAGTAAATTGTAAAATGAAACGAATTGTCATGTATGTTGAAAAGTTTCAGGTTTTTTAGGCTCACACCCAGCGCTGAACTTACGAACCGTAGGCTATGGCGTACAGGTTGTTAAGGATATTTTTGATCTTTTTGCCGTATTCCCTGTCCATAGCCCATGAGCCGGCAAGCTCATAGATCGTTGAGGCTGAACCGTAACGAACCAGACGGTAGCGTGGGTCAACAAGGGGGAGTTTGAGCGGTTCTTCTGTGGCGTAGGCCTTTAGGTGCTGAATCTGGGCTCGTATCCCTATCTGCGGGGACGGAAAACTTTCGCCTTCATAGCCCGGCCCTATCGCGCCCAGTCCACAAAAATTGTTCATCTCCTGCCTTACCAGGCCGCCGAAAGACAGAAAACCGGTCTCCAGGCACATCTGCGAAAACGCTACGTCGTGATTCACGCCTTCCACTGCCGCCTCCTCGACATACAGCCGCGCAAACTCGTATGCAAAGGGTTTATCAATTTTCGGATTCACGAGCAGCAAAAACTCGGCAAGTTTTTCACTGCCAACCGAACCGCGTCCAAGTATCGATTCGGGGGGCAAAGGAATCACAGGCGAAACACTTTCAGGCTTGCTTAAGTTTTCAGTATGTTCCGGCGCTGCCGCCTTTACCGGTGCATCCTTGCGGACAAACACCTCTTGGCTGTGCGGCGCGGAACTACAGGAAAATAGCAGAAACGACAAAACGACAAAACTAAAAAAACTGAACTTTAGAGCTTGCATGACTCAATATCGGCATGAATTTACCGGATTTAAAAGATAAATCGCGTGACAGCGGCCTTCACGCAAGGGTTCTTTCCATAGCCAGAATCCGCTCCTCGATCAAGCCGATTCCCCGCGCCCAAAAACCGGCGTCCGTAATATCAAAACCGGCCTTTAGCGCCAGGCGTTCGGCGGAGCAACACCCGGTCGCTTCGAGCAGGCTTCTGTACACGCCGGTAAATGAGGCGTCCTCCCTGCCGCGGGCATAGAGCGACAGCGCAAAAAGCTGACCGAAAGCATAAGGGTAGTTGTAGAACGGCAGAGCCGGGCTGTAGTAGTGTATCTTTACCGCCCACATGTAAGGGTGAAGTTTTTCCGCGTCGAGCGCGTCCCCATAAGTCTTTTGCTGCGCGTCAAGTATCATCTCACAGAGCTCCGCGGCGGAAAGCTCCCTGTCTTCCCGCCTGGAAAACAGTTCCTTTTCGAAGTAGTACCGCGACAGGATGTCCACGAGGGTCTGGCACGAGTCCTTCACGCTGCCTTCGATATGACTAAGCCTTTCAGACGGCGGCGCTTTCGTGAGCGCCGCTTCAAAGACCAGCGTTTCAGCAAAGATGCTTGCGGTTTCGGCCAGCGTCATCGGGTAACGCGAAAGGGCGCGGGGCAGGCCCTTGATCAGTTCATGATGCCAGGCGTGTCCTGTTTCATGGGCCAGAGTCAGCGCCGCGTCGAATGAGCCGTCGAAGTTGCAGAGGATGCGGACCTCCTTTGCTAACGGAAAGTCCGTACAGTACGCCCCGCCTATCTTGCCGTCCCGCATTTCTGCATCCACCCAGCCTGAAGCGTAGGACCTCCTGGCAAAGTCCGCCATCGCCGGATCAAAACTGCCGAAGCAATCCACGACAAGGTCGCACGCTTCGTTCCACGACAGGCAGGCCTGTCCAAAAGATCCCTCGCCCTGTTCTAGCGGCGCGAACAGATCGTAAAACGCGCACTTTTCGATGCCGAGCAGCCGCGCCTTGGCGGCAAGGTAACGGCGAAACAGCGGGAGTGCATCTTCTATAGCCGAGATCAGGGCGGTAAGCGTTTTTTCGCTTATACGCGACTGAAAAGCGGACTTTTGCAGCGGGCTCTTCCAGCCCCGCCGCTTGTCAACGGTGATCGCAAAGCCCTTTACGCCGTTAAGCGCCGCCGCCATCGGGATTTCTACCGCCTTCCACGCATCAAGCTCCGCCTCGTACGCGCGCCGGCGCAGTTCCCTGTCCGCGTTGTTCGCAAACGCGCGCAGTTCTGTAACCGTTTTCCGCTCCCCGGTCGAAGTGTTCCAGGTCGCGGAAGCCGTTGAAGCAAGCGCCTCGTGAAGCCGCGCCCAGGCGTCCCCGCCCGAACGGCACAGATCGTTGGCCAGGTCTTCCATTTTGCTTTCCATTTGAAAAGCGGCCCTCTCTATCATTTCCGAAAGAAAAAAGGCGTAAGGTACTACCCGGCTGTCCTCTCCCGCGAGGGACAGGATGCGCTCTTTTTTTGAGGCAAGCGCGTTGCGAAACTCAACAGCAGCCTTGCCCAGCGGCAGCTTCAACGCCTCAATGCGGTTTATCTCCGCCCTCGCCCGTTCATTCCGTGTATCGGCAGTATAGATCGCCTCGGCATAGGCGCCCAGGTTTTCCGCGTACTCGCCCGCATCCTCCCATGCCTTAACAAGCGCAAGCAACGTTTCCGCGCTAAGATTCCGCGTCAGTTCCCCGGTCCGCGTCATCAAGCCCTCAATCTTTTCTGTCAAAAGATGGCAGTCCCGCCTGTATTCCGCGCAGTCAAAAGAACTGTAAACGGAACTCAAATCCCACCTGGGTGCATTAGAACTCATAGCCCGATTATATAGTAAACAATTAGCAATTAACAATGATGACTAAGCGGATAGTCTGTTACCTTTCAAGGATTACACCGGTACAGTTGTCTGTAGCCTTAGTAGCCGTCGGACATTGCGCGGTTTTTATCACGCTGGTAAAGTTCCTGGTATATGAGGTTGCGGTCTTTCAATTTTTCTTTTATCTGCTGGGTAAAAGGCATATAACGCCAAAATGTACCGCGGATATCCTTGTCAAGCTTCTGCGTGCCCTCGCTTTCCTTTGTCATCCAAACTATATAATCCTGGATAAAGTACGCTTTGACATCGCCCTTTAACTTTTGCGCCTGAAACCATTGATAGTAGTTCCCCGTCAGTCCCTCCTCCATCCAGTAGAACGAAGCCTTTTCTTTGGCAACCTGCCATCGCATATCGCCCACCGCGGAAAGGAGGGCAATGGTAAGATTTTTTGGATACATCGGTACCGCGATACGTCCTTTGCTTGTGGCCCTGTTTGCCTTGTCGAAGGGTTCCCAGCACATTCCAAAATCGCCGTAAGTGGGCAAAAGTATCACGAACGGGACGATACGGGTTGGTTTATTCTTGTAAAAACGTATGAAGGCTTCAGCATCAATGCTCTCTATCCACGCAAGCTGTTTAATAACATTTTCCCTGAAACCTACGCCGTTTGGGCTGACGCGGAAGAATTCACTTGTCAGAATCGGAAATGCGTTCCCCTGCCGGCCTACCGTCATTTTTGCCATCTGCCGTATTGAGCTAAACTCCGTATTGATAGACTCCAGATCGACGGAATATGCCTCCGCAGACCCGGCGGCTTCCAGTTTTTCGTTCAATATTTGAAGATCATCGCAGCCCTGCTCAAGGTCCCTCATGTATACCGTTGTTTCACGGTCAATCTTTGAAAGCGTTTTTATGCAATCCTGAATTTCTATGAATTTATGCTTCTGTTCCTCGGTGTAATGATCGAAAATTTCCGGAAATATTTCATAGTGTGAATGATCGGTAAGTTCCTTTACCAGGCAGAGGAGTTTATTTTCAGCTGCCACGCGTTCTGAATTTTTTGAACGGAGCAGGCCCTGCGAGCCTTCAATTTTTCCCTGCGCCCTTTCCTGCAAAGTCTGAAGGTGGGCGTTCAGCCTTCCCTGTCCGCTGCCCGGCCTCGCTTCGTCGGTGGCGGAACATTTTATTTTGCCGCGCCCTATCATATTCATCCATTCATCAAGGTAGTAGACCGGCTGACCAAGGCCGCTTTCCACCGGAATCTTTGAAAGGAATTCCTTTGCCTCGGTGCTTAACAGGTTTGGGTGCAAGATGCCGAAACGCAGCAGGTATTTTTTTGACTCGGGTATTTTCCCGGAAGTTTCCTGCGCTACCTTGCTCATGAATTCCCAAAAAACACTGATTACCTGTTGACGGAATATGGACTTGTCCTTGGGGTCCTTCGTCGTGGCATACTTTTGAAAGATAGTGTGCAGGCGCTGTTCCAGGTTTCCGCTGTCGGCAAGCACGGTTTTGTAGTATGCCGGATCGTCAAAGGCCTTGTGACCCGTATCTTCAAACAATTTCTCAACCGGGGGAAAGCCGCTCTGAATCGCTGGCTCTGTAGATGGAGAGGCAGCCTCTTCGTAGTTCGCCTGTTCCGCTGTAATTTGTTGGTTGGAATTACTTTCTGAAATGTTCATTTGTTCATAATAGTAACAATGATCCCCCTGTATTTCAATACCCGATGATATGTAACGACCCTTAAAGGTGATTTTTACGAATTCCGATACTTTAGTAACGAAGGGCGGCAGACGCTTTCATGTTAAGCCATAGCCGCTTACGGATCGAAAGCATGGGCGAAAGCCGACTAAGGCTTGGAGGCAGCGGATGATTAGAACATGGTTTACGGGGGCGAGCGGTATGCGGGCCCAGCAGTGGCGGCTTGATGCCGCGTCGAATAACCTGGCGAATGTAGATGTTGACGGGTACAAAAGGGATGTTGCCGTGCACAAGGCGTTCCCTGAGCTTCTCTTGCGGCGCATGGACGATGACGGCGTGTACCGGCACCCGTTCGGATCGGCGGACATCGCTCCCGTGATCGGAAAGCTCGGTACCGGCGTGGAATTTAACGAGTTGTACACCGACTTCCAGCAGGGTGAGTTCAAGGAGACGGGCAGCGACTTTGACCTGGCGCTGGACGGCAACGGGTTTTTTACCGTGCGGACGCCCTGGGGCGAGCGCTATACGCGGAACGGAGCGTTTCACCTTGGGAAAGAAGGCTTTTTGGAGACGAAGGAAGGCTACCCCGTGCTCGGCGAGAACGGCCCCTTGCGTGTGCAGGCAAACAACTTTCAGGTTGACAAGGCCGGACGTGTCTGGATCAACAGGGAGTACGTAGACGACGAGCTTGTGGAGCGGGAACAGAACACTTGGGAAGATACGTTCATGCTGGACACGCTTAAAATTGTTGAGTTTGACATAGACCGCTACCTTGAAAAGCAGGGCTCTAACCTGTACCGCGCCACGGACAGTTCCGGCGAGGCGCGTACCATGGACATTGAGGTGCGTCCCCGCGTAGTTCAGGGCTTTACCGAAGGTTCAAACGTGGACCCGGTGCTGGAGATGGTTCACATGATCGAGGTGAACCGCGCGTACGAGGCAAATCAAAAGGTGATACAGTCAGGCGATTCGATGCTCGGCACGCTGATAAACCAGACCGCCCGCGTAGGTTAGCAGCCTGTTGCACTTCGCACATATAATACCAGGCTATAATGTTGCTTTTGTGAGCCGTCCTTTCGTACTATACTTTTTCCATGCCGCTTTCATCGTTTCACCCGCTGGTTCGCTCATGGTTTACCCGCACGTACGGCGCGGTTATGCCGTACAGGAAGCCGCCTGGCCGCTGATTGCCGGCGGGGAAAACGTGCTGGCCATCGCGCCCACCGGAAGCGGCAAGACGCTGACCGCATTTCTGGCCGCCATCTCCTGTTTCATTGACGGAAGCTACGATCCCGCCGCCCTCGCCGTCCTTTACCTGTCCCCGCTCAAGGCCCTCAGCGAGGACATAAGGCGAAACATCCTGGAACCCCTCCGTTCCCTCAGGAGTCATTTCGCGCTTGCCGGGTCAGCTTTTCCCGACATCAGGGTTGAGACCCGTTCCGGCGATACACCGGAATCCGAGAGGCGGCGTTTCTTCGCCATTGACGAAATTCACCCCGCGCTTGCTGTGAAAAGCGGCGGCGGAATTCTAAGGATGAAGCATCCGGAAACGATATGACCTTTGAGGCGACCAGCGGGAACATTACCGGCTGGGTTGACAAGTTTGCCTTAAACTTTAACCTGCACGGGGGCTTAGCCCTCAATTTCGGCAACGGTTTCAGGCTGGATCTGGACTTGATGGCGGACCTTATTCACTTTGAATTCGGCGCAAGCGTTGGCTTCAGGTATCAGCAGTGAGTCCCACCCCTCCGGTAATGTTCCTCCCGTTCCATTCCCGCCGCTTGTATTTCCGCTTTAGTTCCTGTTGAAAGTTCAGCATAGAAGGATGTTGGAAGAAAAAGCGGACTCAAGTCCGACGCCGTAAGCGCTCTTGATAGCATCCGCATAGTCGTATTTGAGGTCATATTTTTCCCGCCGCCGGGGCCGAATCTCACAGTCAGCCCGCTGACCAATCTGGTCAAAATCGCGCAATTGCGCCTTGAGTATTCCCCGTCCCATGCCTCATTTTACCACATTTTCTAAATGTAAAACGGCTGTTTTTTCACTACAGCAGGTTGTAGCGGCGGCGGATGGCAGGATATAATGAACAGACTGACCGGCCTGCGGAAAGAAGTGTGCGCCGGCGCCGGGCCGGTTTAAACAAGGTTGTGTATGGTAAAAGATTTTAGGAAAGGCGCGTCGCTTGCCGTGCTGTCGTACTGTATTTGGGGCGCGCTGCCGCTGTTTTGGAAGATGCTGTCGGCGGCGGCGCCAATGCATATACTAGCGTTCAGGATAGTAGGCTCCCTACTCTTTGTCTCGGCGATACTTTTGCACGGAAAAAACTTTACATTTTTACGGCATTTCAGGGAGCAGCGGGAACGCTTCTATATTATCTGCGCCGCCCTCCTCGTAACGTTCAACTGGGGGCTGTACATCTGGACCGTGAACACCGGGCACGCCATCTGGGCCTCGCTCGGCTACTACATCAACCCGCTCGTGTCGATCGCGATGGGGCTGGTCTTCTTCAGGGAACGGCTTTCGGCGCTGCAATGGGCGGCCTTTGCCTGTACGTCCGCCGGCGTGATCGCGCTCACCGTGATGTCCGGCGAGCTTCCCGCCGCCTCGCTCGCGCTTGCGCTATCGTTCGGCGCTTACGGCCTCGTCAAAAAAAAAATGAGCGCCGGAGCGCTCCAGGGACTGGGCGCGGAAACGCTTGCGGCGCTACCGGTCGCGATCGCGCTGATATTCTTCCCGTTCGGCGGCATATTAGGCGGCGGGACGGTCTCTCTGTTCGGCACTCTGCCGGATCTTGCGCGTTACAGCGCGCCGTTATGGCTGGGCTTACTGCTTGCCGGCCCGGCCACCGCTACGCCGCTACTGCTGTTCTCCGAGTCGACCCGACTCATACCGCTCTCCGCGCTCGGTTTCATACAGTTCCTCTCGCCGACATTCACGCTGCTGATCGGCGTATTCGTGTTCAAAGAACATTTTTCAACGGTTTACCTCTCCGCCTTTTCCTTCGTGTGGCTGGGCGTACTGCTGTACTCGATCTCCATGTTGAAAAAGCGGCCGGCGGCTAATCACTGAGCGCCAATCACTGTTCACTGCTGATTGAGCGGGACCTGCCGGCGGCCTTATGGGCGGCCTCTATGATGGTGGAGCGGAAAGCGCCCGATTCGAGGACGCGCACGGCTTCTATCGTCGTACCCGACGGGGAACAGACGGAATCTTTCAGGGCGGCAGGATGACGGCCGCTCTTGAGCACTAGGGAGGCCGCTCCTTTCAGCGTCTGCGCGGCGAAGGTGTAAGCCTTTTCACGCGGCATCCCCAGACCCACGGCCGCATCGGCAAGCGCCTCTATAAAGATGAAGCCGTAGGCCGGGCCGGAGCCGCTTATCGCGGTAACACAGTCCATCAGGTCCTCATCAACCTGCTCAACCGGCCCTCCCGGAGACAGGAGTTCCCGCACCAGCGCGAGGGCCCACTCCACCGTTTCCGGCGCGGTCTGTTCGACGGCAAGCGCCGTCATGCTTTCGCCTATGCTTGCCGCTATGTTCGGCATGACGCGGAACAGCGCCGCCGGGGACACGCCTGAAAGCTCGTCCTGTATCGAGGCCAGCGTGACGCCCGCCGCCACCGACACAAGCACCTTGCCTGTGCAGTGCGGCGCGATCTCATGCAGCACAGCGGGAAGCTGCCGCGGCTTTACCGCAAGGAACACCACATCGCAGAGCAGGACAAGACTTGCGTTGTCCTGCGCCGTCCTCACTTTCAATTCTTTTGCCGCGCGGTCGCGGAGGGCGACAGTACGGTCCGTTACAAAAATCCGCGTTCCGTCTACCACGCACGCGGCGGCCTTTGCGAGCGCGCTTCCCATCGCCCCAACGCCTATAAAGCCCGCTTTAATTTCGTTCAATGTTTTCATGGTCCACCTGAATCAATTTTCAGCCAAAAACAGGGTGCCGCGCAAGGTTCCCGAAGCAAGGGAGGCAAGCGCTTTGTCATGGCTCCCGTTTGCGAGAATCAGCGGTATGCCGTAAGCGCAGACCTTTTCCGCCGCTTCAATCTTGGTGGCTATACCGCCCGTACCGAAACCGTTCACCCCGCCCATCGTGATCCGCTCCCTGAGCGCCGCTATGCTGTCAACCGTTTCTATCAACTTTGCGGCGGGATTGGTTTTGGGGTTATCAGTGTATATGCCGTCAATGTCGCTAAAAAGAATCAGGGCGTCCGCATTCCACAGGATGGTGGTCAGCGCGCTCAGGTTATCGTTGTCGCCGATGCGGATCTCGTCACAGGCGACCGAATCGTTCTCGTTGATTACGGGGATAACGCCCTCGTCCACCAGCGTAAACAGCGTATTCCGCATATTTAACGAACGCCTTGAGTCGTCAAAGTCTTCCTTTGTGAACAGGAGCTGACCTATATGCAGCCCGTGTTCCCTGAACGCGCCGCTCCACTCGTTCATCAGTTCAACCTGACCGATCGCGCAGAGTGCTTGCCTGTAGTTCATGTCCGTCTTTCGCGTCCACCGGTCAATCTTCGAGATACCGGCAACCTGTGCGCCGGAAGAGACGAGCGCAAACTGCTTGCCCGCCCTGCTCATCGCGGCGCACTGAGCGGCAAAATCCCGCATAAAAGCTATATTTATCGTGCCGTCAGGCTTTGCCAGGGTTGCGGAACCGATTTTTACAACAATTTTTCGTGCGGCCGCTATCGTACCGGCTATCGTCATCGTACCTGCCCTTCGCCGTTGATCAAATACTTTGTTGTGGTAAGCGCGCGAAGGCCCATCGGGCCGCGTACATGGAGTTTTTGGGTGCTTATTCCAAGTTCCGCCCCAAAGCCGAACTCGCCGCCGTCGGTAAAGCGCGTCGAGGCGTTGACGTAAACGCAGGCCGCGTCAACACCTTTTTGGAAAGCCTGCGCGTTTTCAAGATTCCGCGTAACAATCGCTTCGGAGTGTTTTGTGTTGTGCGCGTTTATGAACGAGACTGCCTCGTCAACGCCGGAAACGGTTTTGACGGCAAGAATAGTGTCCAGGAATTCGAAGCCGAAGTCCGCCTCCGCCGCGGGAACCGTGCGCGGAGCCGCCGTCTTTTCATGCGCAAGAATGCGGTACGCCTCTTCGTCAGCGCGAAATTCGGCGCGTCCGGCAAAAACTTCCGCAAGGCGCGGCAAAAAATCGTCCAGCCGTTTCCGGTGTACCAACAGTGTTTCAAGCGCGTTACACACGCCCGGCCTTTGTAGCTTGCCGTTTTCCGCAATCCGCACGGCCTGCTCAATATCCGCGCTCTCGTCAACAAAAAGATGACAAACGCCGCTTCCCGTTTCGATCACCGGCACACGGGCGGTTTCCGCGACAAATTTGATCAGTTCCACACCTCCGCGCGGCAGAACCACGTCGATAAGGCCGCGCGCGCCGAGTATCACGTCAACCTCCGTCCGTTCCCCGCCGCCGGCGAGCGCGAATGCGGACGGTACGCCGTTATCCCCCGCCTGTTCAAGGCCGTCCCGTACCGCCGAGGCGAGAGCGCTGTTGGATTCTAGCGCCGCCGCGCTTCCCCGTAGCAGGATCGAGTTTCCGCTCTTGTACGCAAGCGCGAATGCATCAACGGTAACTTCCGGGCGCGACTCGTAAATAATCGCGACCACACCAAGCGGCGCGCGTATTTCTTTAATTTCAAGTCCGTTGGGTAAAACACGCCCGAATACGACTTCCCCGACAGGATCCGGCGCGTCGATCACGACTCTTACGCTTCCGGCAATTGAGGCAAGGCGGGATTCGGAAAGCCGTAACCTGTCCAGCAGCGGAGCGCTCATTCCGGCCTCTCGAGCCCGTTCCATATCACGCCGGTTCGCCTCAAGAATCCTGCCGCTCTGCTTCTGTAGTTCTCCGGCGACGCAGGAAAGAGCGTAGTTTTTTTGGCCTGTACTTTGCCGCGCCAAAGTCAAAGCGCCCCGACGCAGCTCACCGCAGACACCGTGTATATCAAACATCAGTTTACAACAGAGATTTTGCCCGTTTTGCCAAGGTTTCCGCGTCCAGGCCGAAGCGTTTTACCAGATAGTCCTGCGTGCCCACCTCGCCGAACTCATCGTTCACGCCGATACGTGTAAACCTGCCTTTAAAGCCGTTTTCGGCAAGAATTTCCGCGACGGCGCTGCCCAAAGCCCCTGAAATCTGGTGGTTTTCCGCACTTAGCACGGCCTTCACCTTCGAGGCCTCGTTCAGAATAGCCTCGCTGTCGATAGGTTTCAGGCTGAGTACGTCCAGTACGCCCGCGTCAACGCCGTCTGCCGCAAGAAGTTCCCGCGCCTTGAGCGCTTCATTTACCATCAGGCTTCCCAGCGCGACAAAGCAGACATCCTTGCCGGACTTGAGAACCTTGGCGCGGCCTATGCTGAATTTCTCACCCTGCTGGTACAAAACAGGCACCGGCTTTCGTGGAAAGCGGAGGTACACGGAGCCGTAAATCTCCGCGGCCTCCCTTATCAGCGCGCCGGCGCTGATCGCGTCGGAGGGTTCCAGGATCGTTAGGTGGGGGATCGCACGCATCAGCGCAAGGTCTTCAAACGGCATGTGGGTGCCGCCGTTAAACGCGGCTGTAACGCCGGGGTCGGTGCCGACCAGTTTTACGTTAAGCTTCGCGTAGTTGGCGGATATAAAGAACTGATCGTACACCCGCCGTGAGGCAAAACAGCCAAAAGTCGCGGCAAACGGTATCTTGCCCGCCGCGGAAAGTCCGGCCGCGACACAGACCATGTTGGCCTCCGCTATACCTACGTTAAAAAAGCGTTCTGGGTACGCCTTTTTGAAAAGGCCTGTGTTCGTACAGGACATGAGGTCCGCTTCCAGCACGACAATATTCGGGTTCTTTGCCCCCAACTCAAGCAGGGTATTCACATAAGTTTCGCGTATCTCTTTTGTTTCCATCGTTTACTCCTCCGCCTCAAGCGCGACAATTGCTTCTTTAGCCTTTTCAAGGTTAAAAGCCATGCTGTGGTTCTTTTCAATTCCCTCGGCAAAACAGCAGCCCTTTCCCTTGATCGTGTCCATCACAATCATTGAGGGTCGTTCTGCCTGCGTCTGCGCCTTTTCGATCGCGTTATCAAGCGCGGCAATATCGTGGCCGTCCACCCGCTGCGTAAACCAGCCGAATTCCCGCCACTTTGCGTCCAACTCACCCAGGTCAATGATGTCTTTGGTATAACCGTCAAGCTGCTGTTTGTTGTAGTCCGTAAACGCGATAAGGTTGGAAAGCTTTTGCGACGCCGCAAACATTGCGCCTTCCCAAACCTGCCCCTCATTCGACTCGCCGTCGCCAATAATCGTGTACACATGCGCGTTAATTTTGTCGATGCGGAGCGCTAGAGCGATGCCCATCGCGGCGGAAAACCCCTGTCCCAGAGAGCCGGCCGTCATATCAACGCCGGGGGTAAGGTTCCGGTCGCAGTGGCTAGGCAGCCTTGTGCCGCCCTGATTCAGCGTCGCAAGCCATTCCACCGGGAAAAACCCCCTGAGCGCCAGCGTCGCGTACAGGGCAGGCCCCGCGTGTCCCTTTGAAACCACAAGCTGATCCCTGTCTTTCATCCTGGGCTGGGCCGGATCTATATTCATCCGGTGAAAGTACAGCAGCGCCAATATGTCCACTATTGACATGGAGCCGCCAATATGCCCCGTTCCCAGCGTACCTATCTCTTCTATCGTAAGTTTCCGTATCTCTTTGGCCCTGGATTTAAGGTAATCCAGTCGTTCTTTATCCATAAAAAGGCCCCCTGCTTCAATAAAATTATTATAGCTTCTTAAAATACTATTAAATGCATAAACAATAGTCCATAACTCAATCTATCGTCACTATTTTGCGCTGCCCCGCGGTATGCTCTCCGTTTCCCCAACTATACCACAGCCGGAAAATTCCAGTAAGCGGTTCAAACCTGCAACCTGAGCTGACCGTAACGGCTCTCGATACCGTTACAGCGATAGGGTACTATCTTTCCTCTAATAGGGCTAATTTCAGTATGGTTTATAATGTTGTCATAAAAACCATTGTTGATTCAATAATAATGTTTATGCTGTTTGTCATGCTGTTACCCGTTGAAATTAAATTCAAGAACAAATCTTTTTATGTTAATGCCGGGAAGAAATATCAACAGACAGCGGCAGCGGTTTTTTTTGTATCAGGAATATGCTTTTTTACAGTGACTATGGGGTTTCCTTCCTACTTGTATTCCCTGCGGAAAGAGCCGTCGACATTTTATGAAGAGAACTACATCGATCCTAATGATGTTGAAATAGCATTTCCCGAAAAAAGAGAAACCTGATAGTGATACTCATCGAATCGCTGGAAACCGGCTTTTTAACGCTGGAAGACGGCGGTGCGTTCTCCGAAGACTTGATACAATAGCCGTAAGAATGTTTGCTTCTCAGTATAAAAATGTTTTGTTTGACATGGACAGGCAGTTGAGCAATTTTTTGGAATGGCTTGAAGGGCAGGAATTCTACGAAAATACAACCGTGGTTATTCTGGGAGATCACTTGTATATGGACTCACATAAATATATTTATCAACTCCATGTTAACGGGAAAAAATACCAAAACAGGATTTTTTCGCATTTTGATATTTTCCCCGCGCTGATAGATTCAATCGGAGGCGTTTACGATGCAAAAGGGCTGGCACTCGGACGTTCAATGAATAAAGGTGAGCATACCCTGCTCGAAGAATTTGGCGTTGACCATGTAAACAACGCCCTACAGCGCTGTTTGTGGCGGGGAAGTTCATCAATTACAATGAACTCCCTTCGCAGCCGTTGTAGGACAAAGATTTATGATTGAGCCGCCCGGAGATCGAATCCAGGACCCACGCCTTAAAAGGGCGTTGCTCTACCGACTGAGCTAGCGGCCCGAACAATTCATGCTAACATATTTCAGAAAAAGAGGTCAAGCGCCTGATCCGGAATGGGAGCTTCATTCTGTCTTGGGGTTTAACCCCGCCTATCCTTCCTTATCGGGTTAGGCAAACGGCAAAACGTCAGGCAAAACAGCTTAACGCTGTTTTGTGGCGGGGCGGTTCATTCGCCAAGCCGCCGTCAAACCCGGCGAAGCGGGAACGGCGGCGTATGAAACTATTGTGTATTGAGCCTGTTCCAAAACTAATCAAGTGTGCGCTAAACGGCCCCGTCATAGACGGGTGCACGGTGCGAACCTTCGATTCGATGGAACAGGCTCAATTTACATTGAAGCGGCGTTTTTGTATCCGGAAAACTCCCCGGTGGACGGCACGAAACGGCTCAAAGAGACGATATCCGCGCTACTATGGGCACGGCTTAGCTCCTCGCCGTCCTTGTCAAGGAGTATGGCGGTCGGGGTTGACATGACATTTCTGCGCATCGCCTCCGCAAGACCATCCTCATTCGCCGTGTCGATCGTGTCAAAAGGTATACCAAGCCTCCCGGCAGCGGCTTTTGCGCTTGGACAAGCCGGACATCCGGGGCGCACGAACAGCAGAACATGCGGTTCTGACGAGTTAAACGGTTCGACTTTTTCTAGGACAGCGGCGGACACGGCGGCCGCGTTTGCGACGTGGGGCGTAACGCCTTCAGTATGCGCCGTAGAAGTTTCTATGTCGTAGAGGCGGCGTTCACCGTACTCTTCGCGTTTGCCCTTGTTCCAATTACGGACTGACCGGTAGTAGCCCACGATCCTGCTATAAACCTCGGCAGGCGCGCCTTTCACGCTGGAAAGCGCCCCCCTAACCTGCTCCAAATCCTTCTCAATTTCCTCAAGTTTTCTCATAAAGTTCTCCTAAATTAAATATGCGGCAATCTGCCGTATTATATAAATATGCGGCTGCCTACCTCCACTGAACACGGCCCCCACCCCCTTTCAGCCGACCTTCAGTACCATTTCACGCTCCGCTTCCAACTCCGCGATACGGCTGCGCAGTTCATCTTCGCGCTCTTTTTTACATTTGGGGCAGGTAAAATGTTCACCCTTTAGATAGCCATGCACGGCACAAACCGAAAATGTCGGCGAGATTGTAAAGTATGGAATTCTGTAGTTGTGAGCCACCGCTTTTACCAAATCCCGGCAGGCGCGCCAGTCATCTATAGCCTCGCCCAAGAAAGCATGAAAGACCGTACCTCCCGTGTAGGCGTTCTGTAGCTTCTCCTGTAGATCGAGGGCGTCGAAAATGTCATCGGTTTGCATCACGGGCAACTGCGTAGAGTTTGTGTAGTAAGGCTCATTTTCGCCGGCCGTGATGATATCCGGGTAGTGCGACTTGTCGTGTCTGGCAAGCCGGTACGAGGTAGACTCGGCGGGCGTTGCCTCAAGGTTGAAAAGATCGCCTGTTTCCTCCTGAAAGTCGGCAAGTTTGTTACGCATGAATTCAAGAACCTTAAGCGCGAAGGCGCGCCCATTATCCGTAGCGATGGTAACATCCCGTCCCAGAAAATTCAGCAGGCACTCGTTCATACCGACAAGCCCTATCGTGTTAAAATGGTTGTTCAGTGTGCCAAGATAGCGCTTTGTGTACGGAAAAAGCCCCGATTCCAGCAGTTTATTGACCACCTTTCGCTTTATAACAAGCGATTCTTTGGCAAGTTCCATCAAAACGAGCAGTCTGTCGAAAAATTCACCCTCGGTTTTTGAAAGATAGCCGATGCGGGGCAGGTTGATCGTAACCACGCCTATTGAACCGGTAAGCTCATCTGAACCAAACAGGCCGCCGCCGCGCTTACGCAGCTCGCGTTTGTCAAGCTGAAGGCGGCAGCACATAGAACGGACATCACCTGGATTCAGGTCCGAATTGACAAAATTCTGGAAGTAAGGCGTGCCGTAACGCGAAGTCATCTCGAACAACAGGTGCGTATTCTCACTGTCCCAGTCAAAGTCCGCCGTGATATTGTACGTGGGGATCGGGTACTGAAACCCGCGCCCATCCGCGTCGCCATCCAACATCAACTCAATGAAAAGCCTGTTGACCCTGTCCATTTCCGGCTTGCAATCGCCGTAGGTAAAATCCATCTCTTTACCACCCACGACAGCCTTGCTATCGCGAAGATCGCCCGGCACAGTCCAGTCCAGCGTGATGTTGGTAAACGGCGCCTGGCTGCCCCAGCGGCTTGGCGTGTTTACGCCGAAAACAAAACTCTGAAGGCACTGCTTGACTTCTTTGTCGCTCATACCGTCAGCCTTGACGAACGGGGCTATGAAGGTGTCGAAGGAACTGAACGCCTGGGCGCCGGCCCATTCATTCTGTAGGCAGCCCAGAAAATTCACTGCCTGTTGCATCAACGTAGAAAGGTGCTTTGCCGGTTTGCTCGTTATCTTGTCCGGCACGCCGCCCAAACCCTCTTTTATAAGCTGCCTCAAGGACCATCCGGCGCAGTAACCGGAAAACATCGACAGATCGTGCAGGTGAAAGTCCGCATTCCGGTGAGCGTCCGCGATTTCAGACGTATAGATGTTTTTAAGCCAGTAGTTCGCTGTAATACTGCCGGAATTGTGCAGTATAAGGCCGCCAAGCGAGTAGTTGACGTTAGCGTTCTCGTTGACTCGCCAGTCAGACTGCTTCAAGTAGCCGTCCATCGTCTCATCAATGTTGAGCATCAGTTTTTTTACGTCCCGCATCGCGTCATGTTTGGCGCGGTAGAGGATGTAGGCCTTGGCAACGGCCGTTTCTCTGAACTCGATCAGCGCGTTTTCAACCAAATCCTGTATCTCTTCGATCGCGGGTATAGATTTTTCATGCCTGGAAGACATCATATCCTCGATCAGCTCTTCGACACGGCTCGTGACAGCCTCGATTTTTTTATCGTCTGCCCCGCAGCCGCCCCTCATGGAGGCCGTACCCTCACGGCCACCATGGACAGAGCCCGCACCTACAGTCCCAAGCTGTTCCGCATAAGCACTTCGGTTGCCTCCGGCAACAGCTATGAACGCTTTGGAAATAGCGTTTTTAATTTTCGACCGGTCGTAAGGTTTTACCTCACCAGACCTCTTAACCACGTTTTTTATCACTTTTCTCTCCCAATTTTTTGATCTCCTGGATAAATTCGTCAAGATCTTCAAAATGGCGGCATACGGACGCGAATCTTATGTAAGCCACCTTATCGAGCTGCCCCAATTTTTCCAGCACCATCTCGCCTATGATATTTGTAGCCACCTCACGGTCCAAACCGGCGGAAATGACGGCCTGATCCTCAATTTCGTTTACAAGCCGTTCAACGTCCATCCGCGACACAGGCCGCTTCTGGATAGCCCGTTCCAAACCCACCTCGATCTTATTACGGTCGAATGGCTCGCGCCTGCCGTCCCGTTTTATCACCATAAACGGTTTTTCTTCTATCCGTTCATAGCTCGTAAACCGGTAGCCGCAGACCGTGCACTCCCTGCGGCGCCTGACGGCATCACCGTTGGCAAGGGTTCTGGATTCAAGGACTTTATCATCGACGTTACCGCAATGAGGACAACGCAAAGTTAGCTCCCAAATTCATCATGTAATTTATATATAGTGTTTTGTTTTGGTAGAGTCAAGTATGGTACGCTAGGTATTGTGGCGCTTGAACAAGCGCCTGTGGCGCTTGTTTCCGGCAAGCAAAACAGCTTAACGCTGTTTTGTGGCGGGGCGGTTCATTTCTGTGCAGTTCCTTATCATTTCAGGCGGTTTATGACCCGTGGGAAGGGCGGAGTGAGGTGCGAGTCGCTGCTGCTCTGCTTTGGCTATAATCTGTCCGTGCCGGGGAACAGACCGGACAAAACAGCGGATAGGGAGGGAAAGCAACCTGACAGCCGCAGAAATGAACCGTAAACATGGAAAACTGTCCGCCTGAACCTTCAAAAAACAGCCCTTATTGCACTTCGTTTACAGCCCTTTTTGCTGCGTGGAGGCTCATTGACATTCGCGCACGTTTTAAACGGAACAGTATCTATGAAACCCGCCGGCGGACGCCGATAATTAAGCATGGGGAGTTTGCGCGCTCGCCTCCGCAAGCAAGCCCGGATAGGTTTGTACGCAGGGTGTAAATTGAAGCCGGAAGGCGGAATGGGGAGGATGTTTTGAAGACAGAATACAGCGCCGCCGCGATACTTTTTGCCGGAGAACTACATGACGAGGCGTTTAAAAAGTGTTTTGGCGGCAAAAGCGCCTTTGAGTTGGCGTTAAAACGGGCGGCTGCGTTTCCTCACGTTGTAAAAATAACTGTACTCGTGTCAAGCGATTTTGATACTACGCTGATGCCATGCGGCATTGAACGCATGGAATTTGTGCAAAAAGAGGCGTGGAACGTCAAAACTTTTTTGTATGAGCTTGCCCGCGCCGGCGAGGGTTTTGACCTGAGTTATTTTTGCTGGGCAGACACCCCTTTCCTTGACGGCGGCCTTGCGGAGGCCATTGCCGGGCGGCATCTGCGTGGCGCTGCGGAGTATTCCTATGCAGACGGCTGGCCGGACGGTCTCGCGCCTGAAATTCTATCTCCCGGGACGGCGGGGATTCTTGCCCGGATAAACGGCGAAAACGAGGCGCCGGTGGAACGGGACACGATTTTCGCCGTTTTGCAGAAGGACATTAACACGTTTGACATCGAAACCGAGATTTCGGCAGTTGACTTGAGGCAACACCGGCTGAACCTCGCGGCCTGCTCGAAACGCAACCTGTTGCTACTTGAGCGTTTTTGGGAGGCGGGCGTAGCCGGCGCTATGAGCATGGCTGACACCGCCGGACAACTCATCATCAAGCAGCCCGAACTGCTCCGCAGCCTGCCGGCATTCTACCCGATTCAGGTTGTATCCGCCTGTCCCCAGCGCTGTCCTGTCTGCCCCTATCCAAAGTCGGATCACTTTGCTTTCTTTGACCCCTTTCATAGGGAGGAGGGGCCTGTAGAAGATGATTTTTCGATCATGAAGCTTGAGGATTTTTCAACTTTACTCGATAGAATCGTGGATTTTTCAGGCGACGCCGTGGTAGACCTGTCGTTATGGGGAGAAATCGCGCTCCACCCGCAAAGAATTGAGCTTGTAAGGGAGGTTTTACGGCGTCCGGACCTGTCTCTTGTGATAGAAACTTCCGGGATTGGCTGGGAAATAACGGATTTTCAAACGCTTGCCGGTGAAGCGGCAACGGCCGTGCCGCGAAAGAGCGGCATGGCAGCGCTTTCGTGGATAGTTTCACTCGATTCGAACGATGAGGCGGAATACCGCGCCGTACGTGGTGACGGTTTTGGCGCGGCGCTTGAAAACGCCCACACCATCGTTTCGCTTTTTCCGAAAGACGCCTACGTACAGGCCCTGCGGATGAAGGGGAACGAGGCGTACATAGAAAAGTTTTACCGGTTTTGGAAGGGCGAGGGGGCCAACGTGATAATCCAGAAGTACGATTCGTTTTGTGGCTCCTTGCCGGACCGTTCCGCCGCCGACCTTTCTCCGATAAAACGCTATCCCTGCTGGCACCTGATGCGCGATATGCCGATCCTGCTGGACGGAAGCGTCCCCGTCTGCCGTTCGGCCCTGCCGGGCATAACCGCCGTGCTTGGCAACGCGTTTGGAGAGGGCCTGGACGCAATTTGGCAGCGCGGGGAGGAACGCTACGAGCGACACTGCGCTCAAAACTACGATGGCCCTTGCTCAAAGTGTGATGAATACTATACCTTCAACTTTTAACCGCGATTTTCCCACCTACACCGTGATCGGCGGCTCCAGGCGGAACGCTTCTACGGGGATTTGTGCCGTTTTGCTGAGCCGGGGCGACCGCTATACCAGAAGCGCCTGTTTCAGGGAGCTTGAAAACAGCGGTTTTGACTATGTTCTGTCGATGGAAAGCGGCGACCATTTCGATATTGAGGAATTGAACAGCGCTTTTCCGTTTGTCAGGTTTGTTCTGTTCAAGGATGCTCCAAGCATAGGCAGTCAGATAAATGTCGCGGCCGGCGAGGCGGACACACCGTTCTTTTTTGTGCTGTGGAGCGATTTCCATCCAATTCTGACCCTCAACGCCGAGCGTATAGCCGAACGCTTGTTGATAAAACCGAATGGCACACCAAAAAGCTCGTACGGCAGGCTCTGTACAACGCCGACCATACAAAACCCGCGGTTTGAGGTGCTTCCAACCATGTACGCGCCGGTGATAAACGGCAAAAAGTTTGAGACCCTGCCGTTTGCACCGTTAAAGGAGGCCTCGCCGACCTTGTATCCTTTCGACGCTGCCGGCGTTTACGACAGGAAACGTTTTATTAACCTGGGCGGTTTTGATCCCCAACTGAATTCGCGGCACTGGCAGCTTTTGGATTTTGGCCTGCGCGCCTGGCTCTGGGGCGAGGAAATACGCTGCACCCAACAGGTACGTTTTAGCCTTGATGGTGAGCCACATGCGGAAAACATCACTGCCGACGAAAGTTATCTCCGGTTTTTCCTGAAAAACCTTGCCCCCGTGATTCGCCCCGAAGCGGTGGAGACCTCCGCCAAAGACGACGGCGGCGCCGTAAGCAAGCGCCGCTCCGCAGGCGGCGAGGCCCGCTTGCCGCTCCGCCGCTTCATACCCTACCTGCTCAAAGCCGGCTGCAGCCCCGTAAGGGCTGCCTGTTACTTTTCAGAAATCCGCCGTTGGGTAGACGCAAACAGCCGCTGCTTTGTGAACGATGTAAACGGAATCACGGCATTTTGGGGCCTGCCACCATCCGTTTAATGCGGTGGCGTCTTTACAAACTCGCGTATCTCGGCGGCGAGGTAGAACGAGCCGATGCCGAGCAGGGGCAACCCTTCTTTTTGGGCCCTGCCAAGCGCCCCCTTTATACCGTCCGTAGTATTTTTTACAAAGTCTATTTCCGTTTTCGCGTTTTCCCCTGCACTTGCCGCCTGCCGCCGCTTAAACGTATTGTAAACCTGTTCCGGACCGCTAATTTTGAACGTGCCGGGCGTGGTTATCACTATGTATGAGAAGTAGGGCAACAACGCGTCCGCCATCGCCTCCTCATTTTTGCCAAGTGCGCAACCAAAGATGAGTACGCCGCCAAAGCCGTACAGTTCCGCAAAGGTTTTAACGCAGAGACGTACGCTTATGTCCGTATGGGCGCCGTCCACGATAACGGCCGGATCTTCGCGCAACTTTTCAAAACGGGCGGGAAGGCTAAAGCCGGCAAGTCCTTTTTTCACCGTTTCCGCCTCTATCGCGGGAAAGGCCTTTTTGACGGCAAGCACAGCGAGCGCTGTGTTCTGCCCCTGAATCTCGCCGGGAATGGCAACGGACAGGTCCAGTGGCCCGTCAAAAAATCCCTTTTTCTTGAAGTTGAGCGTAAAGTCTGTGCCACCGCGGCCCACCTTAACGTTCTCAACGGAGACGATTTCGGGACAGTAAAAAAGTTCCGCACCTCGTTCTGCCGCCACCCGCTTAAAGACGGCAAGCGCCTCGTCCGGCTGTTCGGCAAGGATAAGCGGGCGCCCAGGTTTAATGATGCCCGCCTTCTCCCCGGCAACGGCGCTCAGCGTGTTTCCCAGAAACTCCGTGTGCTCAAGCTCGATGCCGGTGATGACGGCGCAGGCGCTGTCAACGATGTTGGTCGGATCGAGCCGCCCGCCCATACCCGTCTCTACGACAAGTGCGTCGCAACCGGCCTCGCGGGCGCATAGGAAGTACAGCAGCGTCAGCAGCTCAAAAAAAGTAGGTTCTGGGCTGCACCCGTCCGAAACATCCAGCATCGCCCGGTACGGTTTTGACGAAGGGTCGCATAGGATTCCGGCAAGGCGGCGCAACTCTTCCCCCGCGTCAAGGTAGATCGCCTCGTCAAAAAACTCGTCTCCCAGCGTGATCCGCTCGCGGTATTCGACAACGTGCGGCGACATATACCTGGCGGGCCGCATCCCGGCCGCCAGAAGGATACTGGTAGCCATAGCCGTTATCGATCCCTTGCCTTTGGAACCGGCAATATGTATGGAAGGGGCAGAGAGTTCCGGGTGTCCGGCAAGTTCCCCAATAATCTGCATCCGCTCCGGTCTCATGCTCGGCGGCTTGTAACCCTGCTCCAGATTTATAAAGCGTGAAAGCCAGTCAAAAATCTCCGCACTCTGTGAAAATCTACCTTGTCCGTTCATCTGTACATCCTGTGCAAACCACCGCGGGTTTGTAATTTTTGGCGTATGCGGGTAACTTGATGCTGTTTCGCCGCTTGCCGCGGGAGGCTCATACACTCGCACATTGCATCCAGCATATTGGAAAATATTCAGAATGGGTAGCGGGGAATAGTGAGCAATAAGGGCACATTTAACTGCTCGGCTCAATGCGAGGCATCAAGCCGTTAAGCCAATTGCTTTAAATGATGTCCGAAAAAAGTTTTATCCTATCTCGTGATGGTTATTATCAGCCATACTATCGTATAGAAAGTATTATGTAACCGTTCACGGATCCGGTGCGAAAGGAACACAGGGGCAGTATTGGGAGTTCCCCGCACCGCGGGGTATTAAACCAAACTTTGCGAATGAGGCGGGGAGAGCAGTACCATGTCAAAAACCGCAGAGAATTCTTTCAGCGTTACCTCCGTCGTGTGCGAGTTTGCGTTTGAGCCAGCGCGCGAAAACCATTCCGAAGGATTCACGCGGGGGCCCGGGCCGGCATACCCGACCGCGGTTTTTCGTGCGTGAATATTTTTTGCGGCCATTACCCAGTCGCCGATATCATCCTGAAAATCACTGACAATAAAAAAAGAAGAATTTTCGTCCAAATATTTTTTGCAATACTCAATGCCTGATGCCAGAATCGTGCCGCCGCCCGCCGTCAGCTTTTCAAGCTCATTTAATGGGGTATCGGAACAAAGGCTGTCGGACCAACATACAAGGCGGCTTTTTTCTTTGTTAAAAAAACCTTCCGCCTGGATTATCGTATGTACAATCCGTTTCAGAAATGCAACGGGAACGCTGCCAGATACATCAAGCAGTATGCAGACAACCGCAGGCGTCTTATCAATCACGCGACGGCGGCGCGGGATAAAAATATCAGAGTTAAATTTATTACGGTTGGTATTGTAAAGCATATCCGTAAAAATTCGGTGTTGTTTATCCACCATGCCGCGCTCGCGCAGAATATTTATGAATTGATCAAAATTATCACATTCACTTACGGAATGGATCGCGGCTGTACCGGTAATTTGCGTAGTTCTGCCGCGCCGGACACGTTCATCATCGTCCGTTCCGCAGCCGGCAACGATGGTTTTGCGCGTTTCATGCGTTTCTTTAATCCGTTTTTCATCGCGTATTTCATTGTTATACGCGCTTATGTCGCCGGTTTTTATTTTATTTCCATCGCCACTGCCGATCTGATCGAGCGCCCAGCGCATATCGCCGCATAAAAGCAGCATGTACGTCATCCAATCGAGACCCTTAGACCAGGTTTCTTTTGGATACGAAAGGTACTCCTGTTTTCGTACGCTGGTCCGGGTGTTTTTTTCTAGCAAGGCATACACTTCCGCCCAGTCGTCTCTAAAAAGTCTGCTGTTTACCTCCATCGCCTGTGAAATCCCGGCAAAACGTTCATAGATGTATGTTGAGTACAGCCCCATACGTTGATTTGTGTTTTTGTCTTCAGGCAGCCTGAAAAAAATTACCGGCATATTTCCACGAAAGAAAGTATCGAATTGTTTTTTCTGCGCTTGCGGACGGGTAAAATGGTTGTACAGTATCCGTCCTTTTTCACGCAGATCGCAGACGGCATGGACCTGTCGATCAATACTTTTTTTGATATATATGCAGTATTCACCACGCGCCGCACGGTGCGAAAACGATAAAACAGAATCGTTTTGGACTTCGTTGTTTATGTAAGACAATGATATATTGAGCCGCTCAAAGAGCGCGTCCATTTCGGCGCGCCGCCCGTTCAAACAATCCTGATCAACCATGCAAGTCTTTCCGCCCGAATTACCACAACCGCCCGCCATTTAATATTACCACACTCATCAGGGTGTAACATTTTAGTTTCATTCGCAATGGGGTCTGCCCTGCCGCAAACACCAATTCAATTGTAAAGTGCGGAAAGATAGTCCGAGAGAACCTCGTTAGGAGCCCGGTATCCTTACATCCTTGCGAGTGCGGTGAGTAATAGCCTTGATTTTTCTACAATCCGGTCAAGCTGCCTTTGGGTCAGCCCCTCAAATAATGCCACTTTTGGCAGATACTGCCGTGTCAATCCGTTGGTGTGTTCATTCAACCCCCGTTCCCATGAATGATAGGGATAGGTAATGCGCAAAACCCCGCCGGCGGGGTTTTGCGCATTGCCTTCAGTACGAAAAAGGCGCTTTGCATACGCTGCTGGAGGCGGGGTTTGGTTTGACCTTTTGGAAACCGCGAATTAGGGCAACGCTGATTAACTTGAGGCCAATCATCGTTGCCTATGTATTTGCTCATTTCATTACGCAAATGTGTCAACAAAGTTGATATTCGCATTAAAGTAGCACCGATTGCGCCAACGTAGTTGGCGAATTCTCGATTGAATAAATCAGTGCTTCCTTAGCTGTACTCACCCCCACTCCTGCATAGTTTGTGTTACGAACTGTATGATGGCTCTTTCATTCTACCCTTCTTCCTTTGACCCGTAACAGAAGGCCCATTACTGACGGATTATTGAGGAATGACAGTAGGGACTGTCTAAGGAACCTCCTCCGACCTGAAGGCGCAAACAAGTTTGCGCGCAAAATCTGCGGCGGAGTATCTTGTAAGCATTACATTATTTGAGAGGAGGCTTGTTCTGTAAGACAAGCCGCTCTGTGGCTTGCCGCGTGGCTGGTATGCCGGCGGCACACCAGCCACGTGGTAGTAGACAACGGTCTACTACCAGATATTTGTTAGTGTTGCTGACTCGAAGCGCCCCGAAGGGCGGGGAATTAACCCCTAAAGTGATTAAATCTACAGAATTATCAAAATAATTGCTCTTATATTGACTTTAGAATTTCAAAGACAGTCCGAGGCTTACCACTTGCAACCCACTGTATCCCAATTCAAGATAGGCGCCAATATTATT